>KL569518.1:29207-30346 GCA_000715685.1 Streptomyces lilacinus | reverse complement strand
CCACGCTCGCGCCGCCACAGCACCACCGCCGCACCCACCAGCAGCACCCCCACCGCACCGGCAAGCAGCGCCGGCCCCGGCGGCCCCGGCCGGTCGCCCGCCGCGCCCCCCGGCCCGGGCCCGGGCCCGAAATACTTCGGCGCCGCCAAAGCCCCCACCTCCGGCCCCGGCCGCCCGGCCGCGGCGATCGCCGCCGCCGGATCCACCACCCCCGCCCCCACCTCGTCACTGCGCCCACCCTCCGGCACCGACCGCGCCGTCTCCGTCAGCACCCGCCGCACCTGCGCCGGCGTCAGCCCCGGCCGGGCCGACTTCAGCAGGGCCACCGCG
Source organism: Streptomyces lilacinus (assembly GCA_000715685.1). Lineage (GTDB taxonomy): Bacteria > Actinomycetota > Actinomycetes > Streptomycetales > Streptomycetaceae > Streptomyces > Streptomyces lilacinus. The sequence goes on along the minus strand of KL569518.1, from coordinate 30,016 downwards.
CCGGAGACGAACGCCGCCGCCGCGCTGGTCCCCCAGCCCTCGTAGTAGCGGCGGTCCGGGTCCGCGATGACGACGTCGACGCCGGGGGCGCCGAGCGTGGCGTACCAGCGGCGGGTGGAGAAGGGGGCACGGTTGCCGTAGCGGTCGACGGCGGTCACGGCGATCACGCCGGGGTAGGCGGCGGGGTAGGAGACGTGGTCGCCGTGCTCGCCGCCGTTGCCGGCGGAGGCGACGACGACGGCGCCCTTGCTCAGCGCGTACTGCACGGCGGCGTCCTCGCGCGGCTCGGGGTGCGCGGTGTCGCTGTCGTCGCCGAGGGACAGGTTGATCACGTCGGCACCGTGGTCGGCGGCCCAGCGGATGCCGTCCGCGAGGGCGCTGCCGCGGGCGCCGCGGGCCTTGGGGCGGGCCGGGTCGCCGTCCTCGAGGATCACCCGCACCGGGAGGATCCTGGCCTCCGGCGCGACGCCCACGACGCCGTCGGTGTCGCCGTCGCCGTGCCCGCGACCGGCGATGATGCCGGCCATGGCCGTGCCGTGCCGTGCCCAGGTCCGCTCCCCCGGGCCGGCGCCGAAGCCGACGAGGTCCTTGCCGGGGGCCACGCGTCCCCGCAGGTCCGGGTGGCCCTCGTCGACGCCGGTGTCGAGGACGGCGACGGTGATGCCGGCGCCCTTGGTCGTGCGCCAGGCGTCCTGGACGTGCAGGGCGTCGAGGGCCCATTCCTGGGCCCGTATCGCGTCGGCCCGGGCGGGCGCGGCGGCGAGCAGGGCGAGGGCGGTGCCGGCGGCGAGGGTGCCCAGGGCGCGGCG
>KL569518.1:27180-28984 GCA_000715685.1 Streptomyces lilacinus | reverse complement strand
GGCCGTCATCGGCCGGCCGCCGGAGCCGGAGCCGTACGCGTGGCCGTACCCGGGTCGCCCGCCGGCCTGCGCGCGGCGTCGCGGAAGGCGCGTTCGACCACGTCGGCGAGGGCGGTGGCGTCGTGGCCGAGGCCCGCCTGGGCCGGGGCCTCGGTGGCGCCGGGGACGACCGCCTTGGCGGCCGGCCGGGGCGGGGTGCCGGTGCGGGCGTCGGCGAAGCCGGTGACGGAGTAGACGACGGCGGGGACGTCCGTGAGCACGTCGATGCGCCAGCTGGCGCGCTGGGCGTCGCCGAAGCGGGCGGCGAGCGTGCCCGGCGGGGCGTAGGGGCGGGGCATCAGGTCGGCGCGCTCGTCGAGGTGCTCGGCGGCGAACCGCTCGCGCAGCGCGCGCATGCCGGCCGCGTCGGCCTCCGTGACGAGCAGGCCGACCGTGGTCACGCTGGAGGACGTGGCGTCGGTGTAGGTGGCGCGCAGCAGGCGCCCGCAGCCGACGGGGGCGAGGGCGGTGGCGAGCAGCGGGTCGAAGGCACCGGCGCAGTCGCCGTCGGGCGCGACGCCGAGGCGCTTCCAGTCGCGCGGGGCCCCGCCGGGGCCGGCGGCGTCGGCGTGCACGGTGGGCGGGAAGAGCCGGTCGACGGGGGTGTCCCGCCAGAGCGTGGCGCCCCGCGTGTACGCCGCCTCGGTGGCGGAGCCGGCGGACGAGCCGTCGGCGAGCCAACTGCCCGCGGTACGGCCGGTACCGCAGGTGCGGGGACCGACGGCGGCGCGGGCGGTACGGGGACCGACGGCGGTACGGGCGGCACCGGCGGCGCGTGGGGCACGTACAGGGGAGCGGCGGGCGGCGGCATGGCATCGGCTTCGGTGCTCAACCTGCGCTTCTCCCTTGCGAGCCCGGCGCGCCGTACCGCTGTACCGCCGTATGTCGGACATGCGCCCCGACCCCAAGGCCGTGGCGTGCGCGCCACTTTACGGTGCCCGGCGCGGCCGGTGCCATTCGCCGGCGCCGACCCCTGGTCAGCGGAATTCCGCTCTGGCAGGCTGCGCGCCATGGTGTCCGACCAAGTCCGTTTCGACCGGGCCACCGCCCATCTCGACGCTCCTCTGGCGGTGGTCGACCTGCGGGCGTTCGACGCGAACGCGAGCGATCTGGTGCGGCGTGCCCGGGGCAAACCGGTCAGAGTGGCCAGCAAGTCGGTGCGGTGCCGGGCGCTGTTGGAGCGCGTGCTGGAGCGGGACGGCTTCGCGGGGGTGCTGAGCTACACACTGGCGGAGTCGGTGTGGCTGGCGCGTTCGGGGGTGCGGGACGTGCTGGTGGCGTACCCCTCGGCGGACCGGGCGGGCTTCGCCGAGCTGACGTCCGACCCCAAGCTGGCCGGCGCGGTGACGGTCATGGTGGACGACCCGGCGCAGCTGGCGCTGATCGACGCGGCCCGGACGGGTCGCGAAGAGGTACGGGTCTGCCTGGAGTTGGACGTCTCGCTGCGGCTGCTGGGCGGACGGGTACGGATCGGGGCATTGCGGTCGCCGGTGAGCGAGCCCGAGCGGCTCGCCGAGCTCGCCCGTGCCGTCGTGCGCCGCCCGGGTTTCCGGCTGGTGGGCCTGATGGCGTACGAGGCGCACGTGGCGGGCGTCGGCGACGCGACGGCGGGCCGGCGCCTGCGGTCCCGGGCGATTCGGCTGATGCAGTCCGTCGCCCGGGAGCGGCTGGCGGCGCTGCGCGCCGAGGCGGTGCGGGCGGTACGGGAGGTCGCGGAGCCGGAGTTCGTCAACGGCGGCGGGACGGGCAGCGTGCAGCACACCGC
>KL569518.1:26719-26908 GCA_000715685.1 Streptomyces lilacinus | reverse complement strand
GCGTGCAGCACACCGCCGCCGAGCCGGCGGTGACCGAGGTGGCCGCGGGCTCGGGGCTGTACGTGCCGCGCCTCTTCGACGACTTCTCCTCCTTCCACGGCCGCCCGGCGGCGCTGTTCGCGCTGCCGGTGGTGCGCCGCCCGGGCGTGGGCGTGGTGACCGTCCTGGGCGGCGGCTATCCGGCGTCGG
>KL569518.1:26084-26455 GCA_000715685.1 Streptomyces lilacinus | reverse complement strand
TGTGTATAAGAGACAGGTGCCGTACCTCCCGGCCGGGCTGCGGCTGGCCGCCCGGGAGGGCGCGGGCGAGGTGCAGACGCCGCTGCTGGGCCAGGCCGCGGACGACCTGCTGATCGGCGACAAGGTGTGGTTCCGGCACGCGAAGGCGGGCGAGCTGTGCGAGCGCTTCGCGGCGCTGCACCTCGTGGACGGGGACCGGGTGGTGGAGACGGTGCCCACGTACCGGGGCGAGGGGCAGACCTTCCTGTGAGCGCTGTGAGCCGCCCGCTCACGGCGTGAGGATCAGCCGGATCGGGTGGCCCTCCTTCTTCCGCAGGCGCTCGATGCCGGCGGCGGCCTCGGCGAGCGGCAGCGTGCCGCTGACGGACCGG
>KL569518.1:22535-25845 GCA_000715685.1 Streptomyces lilacinus | reverse complement strand
GGACCGGCTGAGGTCCAGCCGGTGCAGGCGGGTGAGCTCGACGAGTTCGTCGAGGTGGGCGGGTTGCGATCCGTAGTGGCCGAGGATCTGCTGCTGCTTGTAGCTGAAGCCGATGCTGTTGGTGAGGGTCAGCGGCGCCGGGGTCAGGCCGACGAGCACCAGGCGGCCGTCGGGGGCGAGGCAGCGGGCGGCCTGCTCGCGCACGGCGGGGACGCCGGCCGTGTCGAGCGCGAGGTCCAGGCCGCGCCCGCCGGTGGGGGCGAGGATCCGCTCGCCCGCGTCGGGGTCCATGGCGTCGACGGCGACGTCGGCGCCGAAGTCGAGTGCCCGCTGCCGAGCGGCCGGCAGGGGGTCGACGGCGATGATGGGCGCGGCGCCCGCCAGGCGCAGCAGCTGGACGGCGTGGGCGCCGAGGCCGCCGACGCCCCAGACCCCGGCGGGGCGGGCGGGCCGGACCCGTCCGGTGCGGGTGATGGCGGCCCAGGGGGTGGAGACGGCGTCGGGGATGATCGCGGCCTGGGCGAACGGGAGGTCGTCGGGGAGGGCGACGAGGGTGTGGTGGGTGGCCAGGGCGTACTCGGCCCAGCCGCCGTCGTAGTCGACGCCGCGGGTGCGCAGCCGGGGGCACGGTTCGAGGAAGCGGACGCAGGAGGCGCAGCTTCCGCAGCGCTCGCCGGCCTGGAGGACGACCCGCTGCCCCACGGACCACTCGGCGGGGACGTCGGGGCCGAGGGTGTCGATGACGCCCGCGATCTCGTGGCCGAGGGTGATCTTGTCCGCCGTGGCGAACACGGGCCTGAGGCCGCCGTCGACGAGGTGGACGTCGGACAGGCAGATGCCGGCGGCCTCGACCTTGATCCGGACCTGGCCGGGGCCCGGCTCGGGTATCGGGATCTCCTCGAGGGCGAAACCGCCCGAGCGCAGATCGAGCCGTCCGGCGAGCATGGTGCGGGTCATGGCGGGAGCCTTCCGGAGTCGCCTGTGTGACGCGATGGCTGGTGCTGTGACCCAACGGATGATGCCGTGGAAGCGGCGGTTGCGAAACGGGGACCGGCGGCCGTGCGGCCACCGGTCCCCGGTGCGGGAGCCTCGACGGGAACGTTCCGTCAGAAGGCCTTGTCCACCTGGTCGGGAATGACGCTGCCGTCGGCGCGCCGCACCGGCACCTTCGAGCCGTCGGCCGCCGTGGCGCCCGTGGTCGAGCAGGGGTACGTGCCGGACTTGCGCGGCATCGGGTCGATGAACATGGGGTTGGCCACCCAGCGGCCGTCCGCGTCGTCGTACGCCCGGCACATCAGCTCGGACTTGTTGCGGTTGACGGCGATGTGCGCACCGGTGGCGTCGTTGACGAACGTCACGTCGGTGTCGGCGTCACCGGCGCCGAGGGCGATGCGGTGGGCGAAGTCCTGCTGGTTCCAGGCCTTGGCACCCTTGATCTTGAAGATCTCCTGGTTGATCATGCAGCGCTTGCCGTCCATGTACGGCAGGGCGTCGCCGCGACCCGTCTCGACGCCGCCGCAGCCCTTGATGCCGGTGGTGAGGCGGCCGTGCTCGACGATGCTGCGGATGCCGATGGTGTGCTTGCGGTCCAGGCCGACCCCGCTCGACCAGGCCTCGGCGATCGGCTCGGAGGAGGCGGAGACGATGTAGACGTCGAAACCGGCCGCCTTGAGCGTACGGATGAGGTCCTTCTGCTGGTCGTAGTAGCGGACGTAGCCGGCGAGGGTGTGGGTGCCGACGGTCTGCTTGCTGCCGATGGGCGCGGCGAGCTGCTCGGTCCGCGCCTGCCGGGCGAAGGAGGTGAGGGCGGCCGGGGTGTGGCCGGCGAAGAGCTGCGGGATCCAGGCGTAGGCCGGGACCGTGCGCCGGTGGTTCCAGTCGCCGGCGAAGGCGTCCTCGCCGGCCATGGTCTTCGACTTCTCGCGGATCTCGAAGATCTCGTCCGCGCAGGCGGTGTTCTTCGAGGTCGGCAGCGGCCGCCCGACGGGCACGGCGGTGCCGCACGCCTTGGTGAGGGCCTTGTCGGCGGCCGGGGTGAGCCAGGCGCTGGTGTCGGTCCAGCGCTGGGGCCGGAGGATCTTGTCGTGCTTGAGGGCCCAGGCGAGCGTGGCGTCCGTGATGTCGTTCTTGACGACGGTGTTGTCCCAGTCGAAGGCGGCGACCGGACGCGGGCCGCGGCTGCCGGAACAGGTGCCGCGCTCGTCGATCATCTTCTGCAGCTTGGCGCGGTTGTCGCCGAACCAGGGGAGCTTCGTGTCGAGCTGGGGGCACAGCCGGCGGGACGACTCGTGGTGAGCAGGTGCCGCGCTGGCGGGAACGGACGCGGCGAGGGCCGCGGCGGCCGCAAGGCCGGCGACTATGACGGACTTCTTGCGCATGAGCTCTCTTTGGTGCGTGGGCGACAGGACGTGCGCCGGGGCGGGGACCGACGCTCCGGCCCCCGTCCCGGCGTTCTTGATCATGGACCCTACAGCGGGGTCACGTACGCGCCGGCGATGCCTCCGTCGACGAGGAACTCGGCCGCGTTGACGAACGACGAGTCGTCGCTGGCGAGGAAGGCGACGGCGGCCGCGATCTCCTCGGGCTCGGCGAACCGGCCCACGGGCACGTGCACCAGGCGGCGGGCGGCGCGCTCGGGATCCTTGGCGAAGAGCTCCTTCAACAGCGGGGTGTTCACCGGCCCCGGGCACAGCGCGTTGATCCGGATGCCCTCGCGGGCGAACTGCACCCCGAGCTCGCGCGACATCGCCAGCACGCCGCCCTTGGAGGCGGTGTAGCTGATCTGCGAGGTGGCGGCGCCCATGACGGCGACGAAGGAGGCGGTGTTGATGACGGAACCCTTGCCCTGGCGCTGCATGTAGGGCAGGGCGGCCTTGCAGCAGAGGTAGACGGAGGTCAGGTTGACCTCCTGGACGCGCTTCCACGCCTCGAGGCCGGTGGTGAGGATGGAGTCGTCGTCGGGCGGGGAGATGCCGGCGTTGTTGAAGGCGATGTCGACCGAGCCGTAGGTGTCGTGGGCGGCCTTGAAGAGCGCCTCGACCTCCTCGGGGCTGGTGACGTCGACCCTGACGAACAGCCCGCCGGTCTCGGCCGCGGCGGCCTTGCCGGCCGTCTCGTCGATGTCCGCGCAGACGACGTTCGCGCCTTCGGAGGCGAGCCGCCGGGCCGTCGCCAGCCCGATGCCGCTGCCGGCTCCGGTGACGACGGCCGTTCGGCCGATGAGGCGGCGGCAAACGGGGGATACTTCGGTCAAGGCGCTGGCCTTTCTGTGAGGTTGGGGATGGCTGGCCGAGGGGGAGGGGCCCCGGTC
>KL569518.1:16785-22167 GCA_000715685.1 Streptomyces lilacinus | reverse complement strand
GTCAGGGGCACACTCCCCCGCCTACTCGACGGCGATGAACACGTTCTTGGTCTCGGTGAAGGCAGCGAGCGCATCCGGCCCCAGCTCCCGCCCGATCCCGGACTGCTTGAAGCCGCCGAACGGCGTCCAATAACGCACACTGCTGTGGGAGTTGACCGACAGGTTGCCGGCCATGACCGCCCGCGACACCCGCAGGGCGCGGGACACGTCCCGCGTCCACACCGACCCCGACAGCCCGTAATCCGTCGCGTTGGCCAGCCGAACGGCATCCGCCTCGTCCTCGAAGGGAAGGACCACGGCCACCGGCCCGAAGACCTCCTCCACCGCCACGCGGTCGTCCGGCGCCGCCTCCAGGACGGTGGCGGGATACCAGAAGCCCTTCCCGCCCGGCGCCTCGCCGCGGATCGCCGCCGGCGCGCTCTCGGAGACGTACGACCGTACGCGCTCCCGCTGCGCGGCGGAGATCAGCGGGCCCATCTGCGTGGCGGGGTCGGTGGGGTCGCCCACCACGAAGGACTTCACCGCCGGCTCCAGCAGCTCCATGAAGCGGTCGTACACCGACCGCTGGACCAGAATGCGGCTGCGCGCGCAGCAGTCCTGACCGGTGTTGTCGAGGAAGGAGCCGGGGGCCGCCGCGGCGGCCCGCTCGACGTCGGCGTCGGCGAAGACGATGTTGGGGCTCTTGCCGCCGAGTTCGAGGGTCACGCGCTTCACGCCGGCCGCGCACTTGGCCATGATCTGCTTGCCGACTGCGGTGGAGCCGGTGAAGACGACCTTGGCGACGCCGGGATGCTCGACGAGCGCGTCGCCCGCGACCGGCCCGGCTCCGGGCAGGACCTGGAAGAGGTCCTCGGGCAGTCCGGCCTCCAGCCCGAGCTCGGCCAGCCGCAACGCCGTCAGCGGCGTGGTCTCGGCGGGCTTGAGCAGCACGGCGTTGCCCGCGGCGAGGGCCGGGGCGAGGCCCCAGGCGGCGATGGGCATCGGGAAGTTCCACGGGGCGATGACGGCGACGACGCCGAGCGGTTCGTGGAAGGTGACGTCCAGGCCGCCGGCCACGGGGATCTGGGCGCCGGTGAGCCGCTCGACGCCCCCGGCGGCGTACTCGAGCAGGTCGCGGGCGTTGCCCGCCTCCCAGCGGGCGTTGCCGACGGGGTGGCCGGCCTCGCGGACCTCCAGCTGGGCGAGCTCCTCGAGGTGGTCGTCGACGGCGGCGGCGAAGCGCCGCATCTGTCGGGCGCGGTCGCCGGGGGCGAGGGCGGCCCAGCGGCGCTGGGCGCGCGCGGCCCGCGCGACGGCCGCGTCGACGTCCTCGCGACCGCTGTCGGGAACGGTGGCGACGACTTCTTCGGTGGCCGGGTTGATGATGTCCAACGGGGAGTCCCTCACATCCGCTCGAAGGAGCGGAACCGCTCCCAGTCCGTGACGGCCGTGTCGTAGGCCTCCTGCTCGACACGGGCCATGTTCAGGTAGTGCTCGACCACCTCGTCGCCGAAGGCGGCCCGCGCGATCGGGCTCTCCTCCCACAGCCGCGCGGCCTCCCGCAGGGTCGTCGGGACGTGCTCGGCGCCGCCGGTGTAGGCGTTGCCCGTACAGGCCTCGGGCGGCTCCAGCTCGTGCTCGACGCCGTACAGTCCGGCGGCGATCATGCCGGCGACGGCGAGGTAGGGGTTGACGTCGCCGCCGGGCAGCCGGTTCTCGAAGCGGTGGGAGCGGCCGTGGCCGATCACGCGGAGGGCGCAGGTGCGGTTGTCGGGTCCCCAGGCAACGGCGGTGGGGGCGAAGGAGCCGGGGCGGAAGCGCTTGTAGGAGTTGATGTTCGGCGCGTAGAGGAGGGTGAAGTCGCGCATCGCGGCGAGCTGTCCGGCGAGGAAGTGCCGCATCAGCTTGGACATGCCGTACGGGCCGTCGTCGTCGGCGAGCACGGGCCGGCCCGCCTCGTCGCGCAGCGAGAGGTGGATGTGGCAGGAGTTGCCCTCGCGCTCGTCGTACTTGGCCATGAAGGTCAGGGCCATGCCCTCCTGGGCCGCTATCTCCTTGGCGCCGGTCTTGTAGACGACGTGCTGGTCGCAGGTGGTGAGCGCCTCGTCGTAGCGGAAGGCGATCTCGTGCTGGCCGAGGTTGCACTCGCCCTTGGCGGACTCCACCGTCATGCCGGCGGCGCCCATCTCGTTGCGGATGCGGCGCAGCAGGGGTTCGACGCGGCCGGTGCCGAGGACGGAGTAGTCGCAGTTGTACTGGTTGGCGGGGGTCATGCCGCGGTAGCCGCGGCTCCAGGCGTCCTCGTAGGTGTCCTTGAAGACGATGAACTCCAGCTCCGTGCCCGCGTGGGCGGTCCAGCCGCGCTCGGCGAGCCGGTCGAGCTGGCGGCGGAGGATCTGGCGGGGGGAGGCGAGGACGGGCGAGCCGTCGTGCCAGGCGAGGTCGGCGGCGAGCAGGGCGGTGCCGGGGTTCCAGGGGGTGCGGCGGAGGGTGGCGAGGTCGCCGTGCAGGGCGAAGTCGCCGTAGCCGCGCTCCCAGGACGACATCGCGTAGCCGTCGACGGTGTTGAGGTCGACGTCCACGGCGAGGAGGTAGTTGCAGCCCTCGGTGCCGTGTTCGAGGACCTCGTCGAGGAAGAACCGGGCGGCGAACCGCTTTCCCTGGAGCCGTCCCTGCATGTCGGTGAAGGCGAGGACGACGGTGTCGATCTCCCCGGTGTCCACGAGCCGGCGCAGCTCGTCGACCGTGAGCGGGGGCATGCGGTCTGCCACGGTGGGGCCTCCTGTCGGTGCGACCGGAGGTCTTAAGGTAGGGCCGTAGACCATTGATTGGGAAGGGGGACCGATGAACGAGAGTGCGGCGGACCGGTTGTCGCCGGTGCTGCGGCCGGTGCGCGCGGGCAACGGCTTCGAGGAAGCGCTGGAGCAGATACTCCAGATCATGCGGCTCGGCCTGGTGGCGGAGGGGGAACGCCTTCCGGCCGAGCGCGAGTTGGCGGACCGGCTGCGGGTCAGCCGGGTGACGCTGCGCGAGGTGCTGAAGGCCTGCAGGACCAGGGGCTGGTGGAGAGCCGGCGCGGGCGCTACGGCGGTACGTTCGTCCTGGCGCGCCCGGCGACGGCGGGCGAGGACGAGCTGCGCCGCCGGGTCGCGGACGTCGACGTCGAGGACACCCTGCGCTTCCGCGAGGTGCTCGAGGTGGGCGCGGCCGGGCTGTGCGCCGCGCACGGCCTGGGCGACGACGGGGCCGGGCGGCTGCGGGCCGCGCTGGCGGCGACGCACGACGCGCCGCTGGTGGACTACCGCCGCGCGGACACGCGCTTCCATCTGACCCTGGCCGAGCTGTCCGGGTCGCCCTCGCTCGCCGCGCAGTACGCCGGCGTACGGGCCTCGGTCAACGACCTGCTGGACTGCATCCCGCTGCTCGTGCGCAACCTCGAGCACTCCCAGCACCAGCACACCGCGCTGGTGGAGGCGGTGTTGGACGGCGACGCGGACGGGGCCCGCGAGGTGATGCGGGAGCACTGCCTGGGCACGGCGGCGCTGCTGCGCGGTTTCCTGGCGTGAGCGGTCCGGGCCGGCGCCGTCGCGAGTCCCGGCGGCCCGGCCCGAATCCGCGCACGTAACCGGGGTTTAACGCAAGGGGGTTGCCTTTCGCACGCCGACAGGGCAAAGGTATGGCGCAAAACCTTTGCCCCGGCACCTCCAGGCAGGAGCGGCTCATGGCCGATCGCACGGACTCCCCCAGCGCGCCACCCGTCGGACCGCCCCCCGCGGGCGACGATTCCGGCTATCTCGAGAAGCGCACCCTGCGCCGCGGCAGCGCCGGGCCCCTCCTGCTCACCGGGCTGGGCGTGGCCTACGTGGTCTCCGGTGACTTCTCCGGCTGGAACTTCGGCCTCGCGCACGGCGGTTTCGGCGGGCTCGCGCTCGCGGCCGTCCTGATGGGCGTGATGTACACCTGCATGGTCTTCGCCCTCGCCGAGCTCGCCGCCGTCCTGCCCACGGCGGGCGGCGGCTACGGCTTCGCCCGCAGGGCGCTGGGCCCCTGGGGCGGCTTCCTGACGGGGACCGCCATCCTCATCGAGTACGTCCTCGCGCCCGCCGCGATCGCCGTGTTCATCGGCGACTACGTCGCCTCCCTGCACCTCTTCGGGCTCACCTCGGGCTGGCCCGTCTACCTGGCCTGCTTCGTCCTCTTCATCGGCATCCACCTGTGGGGCGTCGGCGAGGCGCTGCGCTTCAGCTTCGTCGTGACGGGCGTGGCGGTGGCGGCCCTGGTCGTCTTCGCCGTCGGTGCCTTCACCGGCTTCGACGCCGGGCGGCTCGACGACATCCCCGTCGATCCCGGGGCCTTCGGGTCCTCCTCCTGGCTGCCGTTCGGACTGCTGGGCGTCTGGGCCGCGTTCCCCTTCGGCATGTGGTTCTTCCTCGGTGTCGAGGGCGTGCCGCTCGCCGCCGAGGAGACCCGGGACCCGGCGCGCACCCTGCCGCGGGCGATGGCCACGTCCATGGGCATCCTGCTGCTCCTGGCCCTGGTCACCTTCCTGGCCGCCACGGGCGCGGGCGGCGCCGACGCCCTGAAGGACGCCGGCAACCCGCTGGTCCAGGCCCTGGAGACCGGCGGGCACGGGCAGTCGCTGGCCCGGGTCGTCAACTACGCGGGCCTGGCCGGCCTGGTGGCCTCCTTCTTCTCCCTGATCTACGCCGGCTCCCGCCAGCTCTTCGCCCTCTCCCGGGCCGGCTACCTGCCCCGCTTCCTCTCCCTCACCAGCCGTCGCAAGGCCCCCTGGCTGGGCCTCCTCGTGCCCGGCGCGATCGGCTTCACCCTGGCCGCGGCCACCGGTGACGGGGCGCGGATGCTCAACGTGGCGGTGTTCGGCGCCACCATCTCGTACGCGCTGATGTCGCTCTCCCACATCGTGCTGCGCCGCCGCGAGCCGGGCCTCGAGCGGCCCTACCGCACGCCGGGCGGGGTGCTGACCTCCACCGTGGCGTTCGTCCTGGCCTGCGCCGCGCTGGTGGCGACGTTCCTGGTCGACGTGACGGCCGCGTTCATCGCCCTGGGCGTCTACGCCGTCGCCGCCGCCTACTTCGCCCTCTACAGCCGCCACCGGCTGGTGGCGAGCGCGCCCGAGGAGGAATTCGCCGCGCTGGCCGCGGCGGAGGCGGAGCTGGCCCGAGAATGAGCCACGAGGACGAAAGGACCACGGACGTGAGCACCCACCCCCTCCCCCTCATCGGCGTCACCACCTACGCCTGCCGGGCCCGCTGGGGCGTCGCCTGGGACCTGCCCGCCGCGCTGCTCCCGGTCGCCTACCCGGACTGGGTCCAGCGGGCCGGGGGCCTGGCGGCGATGCTGCCGCCGGGCGACCCGGCCACCGCCGCGGCCGTGGGCCGGCGG
>KL569518.1:13630-16514 GCA_000715685.1 Streptomyces lilacinus | reverse complement strand
CCCGCCGCGGCCGTGGTCCGGCGGCTGGACGGCCTGGTCCTCGCGGGCGGCGAGGACCTGGACCCCGCGCTCTACGGGGCACGGCCCCACCCCCGGGCGGGCGCCCCGGTGCCGGAGCGGGACCGCTGGGAGCTGGCGCTGCTCGACGCCGCGCTGGAGCAGGGCGTTCCGGTGCTGGGCATCTGCCGGGGGATGCAGCTGATGAACGTCCACGCGGGCGGCACGCTCTGCCAGCACCTCCCCGACGAGGTGGGCCACGACGACCACAACCCCGTGGTGGGCGCCTTCGTCGACCACGCCGTCAAGCCGGTCCCGGGCACCCTCACCGGCGACCTGCTGCCCGGGGGCGCGCCGGCCGTGGCCACCCACCACCACCAGTCGGTGGACCGCCTGGGCGACGGGCTCGTCGCCACGGCCCACGCGGAGGACGGCACGATCGAGGCGCTGGAGTACGCGGACGGGCGCTTCGCGCTGGGCGTGCAGTGGCACCCGGAGGCCCGCGAGGACCTGCGGCTCGCGCAGGCGCTGGTACGGGCCGCCGCGCGCTGACCCGGCCCCCGGTCAGGGGGACGCAGCTACGCAGGGCCGTCCAGCGGTACGGGCACCTTTGCGCGTACCCGCACCGATCGGGCCGGCCGACGGGTATCACCGCCGAGAAGGACGCGCCGTGCACCGGGCAGCTGGTACATCTGGAACTTTCCGCGGAATGTTCGGACAGTTTCGGCGCCAACGGGGGTAGCGCTGTGTCAGATTCGGCCGATTTCACGACGGGGGTGAGCGCCGGGGTCCACGGCTGCCCGGCGCTCTCGCCCGAGTCCATATCCGCCACCGTCTCCGCCACCGTCCTCACGCCCGGCTCGCCGGGCCTGCATCCGCTGTTGAGGCGGCTGCGCGACGAGGCACCCGTCTTCTTCAGCGAAGAACTGAACATGTGGGTCGTGTCGCGGTACGACGACGTGACGCGGATCCTCAAGGACGCGGCGCTCTTCCCGTCCTCCACCCGGTCCTTCATCCTGGCGAGCTTCCCGCCGGAGGTCCGCGCAGCACTCGAGGCCACGTGCACGTTCACGGCCCCCAACATGGGGTTCGACGGATCGCCCGTGCACGAGCGGCTGCGCCGCCCGGTCACCCACTGGTTCTCCTTCCGGGGCGTCGCGCGCCTCGAGCCCCGCATACGGCGGATCGCCGACCGGCTGGCCCGCGAGCTGCCGGCCGACCCGCCCGTGGACCTCGTCCAGGCGTACGCGCGGCCGCTGGCGAACAGCGTCGTCATCGAGCTGGCCGGGCTCCCCGCCGAGGACCACGACCGCGTCCTGCGCCACCACCGGTCGCTCAACGCCTTCTTCTTCGGCCGACCTCCCGAGCACCTGCAACTCGCCTGGGCCGAGGACGTCCAGGAGTGGGAGGCGTACCTGGCCGGCGTCATCGACGAGCGCAGGCACCGGCCCGAGGACGACCTGATCAGCCACCTCACGCAGCTGGTGGCCCGCGGCGAGGCGGACTACACCGACGCGGAGCTGATCAGTCTGCTCAGCTTCGACATCGTCACCGCGGGCATCGGACCGACCGGCTTCGCCGTGACCACCCTCTGCCACGAACTGCTGCGGGAGCCCCGGCGCTGGCAGGCGCTGCGGGAGGAACCGGCCCGCTTCGACGGGCTGTTCGGCGAGACGCTCCGGCACTCCGGGCTCGCCCTGGGCGTCTTCCGCAGGGCGGCGGCCGACGTGGAGCTCGCCGGGGTCACCGTCCCCGCGGGCTCGGCCGTCTGGGCCCTGACGGCCTCCGCCAACCGCGACGAACGGCACTTCGCCGACGCGGACACCTTCGACCCGCACCGCCCGCGCCTGGGCAGCAGCCTGCACTTCTCCCAGGGGCTGCACTACTGCCTCGGCGTGAACCTCGCCCGTACGACGACCCGGGCGGGCCTCGCCGCGCTCATGCGGGAGCGCCCGTGCCTGCGCCTCGTGCCGGACCAGGAGCGCGTGTACGAGCCGGGCATCAACGTCATCGCGCCGGCCAGGGTGCTGGTCGAGTGGTGAGAGGGCCGATCGAGGCCCGGGCCGGCATCAGGGCCGTGCCGTAGGTCAGGGCCGGGTATCAGGGCCGTGCCGGGGTCAGGGTCAGGCCGAGGAGGTCCCGGGCCGGGCCCGCCGGGTAGTGGCCCGCGGGCCAGACCGCCCGCAGGTCCCGGCGCAGCTCGAGGGAGCGGACGGGGATCTCGACCAGGCGGCGGGCCGCCAGCTCCTCCCCGACGGCCAGTTCGCTGAGGACCGAGGGCCCGGCCCCGCCGACCGCCGCCGCCTTGGCCGCCGTGGTCGACGCGAGCTCCAGAAGCGGCGCCGCGAGCCCGCCGTGCGCGGCCAGCGCCGCGTCGAGGACCTGCCGCGTGCCCGAGCCGCGCTCGCGCAGGACGAGCGGCGTCGCAGCCAGCTCCGCGGGCTCGAGCGGCGCCCGCCGCCGGGCCCACGGATGGTCGGGCGCGGCGACGACCACCAGCCGGTCGTGGCCGACGACGGCGCCGTCCAGCCCCGGCGGCACCTCCAGCCCCTCGACGAAGCCCAGGTCCGCCTCCCCCGCGCGCAGCCGCTCGGCGACGGCCGCGGAGTTCCCCGCGAGCAGCGACACCGCCGTCCCGGGCCGCTGCCCGCGCAGCGCGACCAGCCAGCCGGGCAGCAGGTACTCGGCGATCGTCATGCTCGCCGCCACCCGCAGCCGCGAGTCGCGCCGCTGCCGCAGTGCCTGGGCGCCCGCGTCGAACGCCTCGGCCGCCTCCACGACGCGGCGCGCCCAGTCCGTGACGAGCACTCCCGCCTCCGTCAGCCGCGACCCGCGCGGCGAGCGCTCGACCAGCGCCACCCCGAGCAGCCGCTCGGTCGCCCGCAGC
>KL569518.1:11356-13345 GCA_000715685.1 Streptomyces lilacinus | reverse complement strand
GATGTGTATAAGAGACAGGGGCCACGGCGAGCAGCAGCTCCAGCGCCGCGAGGTCGGGCACGCGGTGCGCCAGTGGTGCCCGGCTCGGCTCGGTCATAACCTCAGCTTATGCCCTCATAGCTCCAAGGTCCCTGGTCAGGGGCGGGCCGGCGGACGACCGTGGAGACATGAGCTCCGACAGCCCCCTCCGTCACCTCGGCCCCAACTGGTACGCCACCGTCATGGGCACCGCCATCGTCGCCTCCGCCGGCGCCGCCCTGCCGGTCGGCCGCGGGGCGGTCCCGCGCGGGGCGCTCGAGGCGGTGTGGGCGCTGGCGGCGCTGCTGCTGCTCACCCTGCTGACCGCCCGCGCCGCGCACTGGCTCCGCCACCCGGACCAGGGCCGGCGCCACCTCGCGGACCCGACCGTGGCCCCCTTCTACGGCTGTCTGGCGATGGCCCTGCTCGCCGTCGGCGGTGCCGGCCTCTCGGCAGGCAGGGGCCTGATCGGCGAGGACGCCGCGCTGGCCGTGGACGCCGTGCTGTGGGTGACCGGCACCGTCGTCGGCCTCGGCGCGGCCGCCGCCGTCCCGTACCTGATGGTCACCCGGCACCGCATCGCGCCGGGCGACGCCTCCCCCGTATGGCTGCTGCCCGTGGTGGCGCCGATGGTCTCCGCCGCCCTGGGCCCCGCGCTCGTCCCGCACCTGCCGGCCGGGCAGTGGCGGGAGGCGATGCTGCTGGGCTGCTACGCGCTGTTCGGCATGAGCCTGCTGGCCACGCTGGTGATCCTGCCGGTCGTCTTCTCCCGCCTGGTCCACCACGGCCCGCTGCCGCTCGCCCTGACGCCGACGCTCTTCCTCGTGCTCGGACCGCTGGGCCAGTCCACCACGGCGGTGAGCAACCTCGCCGACGTCGCCCCGGGCGCCGTCGCGGGCCCCTACGCCGAGGCGATGGCCGGCTTCGCGGTGCTCTACGGAGTCCCCGTCATCGGCTTCGCCCTGCTGTGGCTGGCCCTGGCCGCGGCCATGGTGATCCGCGCCTTCCGGGGCGGCATGGGCTTCGCGATGACCTGGTGGGCGTTCACCTTCCCCGTCGGCACCTGCGTCACGGGCGCCGCCGGGCTGGCCCGCCACACCGGGCTCACCGCCCTGACCTGGCTGGCGGTGGGCCTGTACGCCCTGCTGGTCGCCGCCTGGGCGGTCGCGGCGGCCCGTACGCTGGCCGGCCTGCTCACCGGCCGGCTGCTCGCAGCGCCGCGCCCAGCACCGTCGGCGCCTGTGCGAGCGATGGCCCGTACCACGTGAGGTGACGCCCGCTGACCAGCGCGGACGGCAGGCCCGGGAAGGATTCCGGCCCGTCGTCCGCGCCGAAGCGGTAGGGCTCGTCCGGCAGCACGACCAGCTCCGCGCCGCAGGCGTTGAGCTCGGTGAGCGGGATGCGCGGATAGCGCTCCGCGTGGGCGGCGTGGACGTTGACGACGCCGAGCCGGGCGAGGACGTCGCCGGCGAAGGTGTCCCGGCCCAGCACCATCCAGGGCCGGCGCCACACCGGCACGACGGCCCGCACGAGCCTCCCCTCGGCCCGCACGTCCCGCCACACCTCCCGCGCCTCGTCCAACCAACCGGGCCGCGCCAGCCCGCAGCCGCCCACCAGCACCCGCTCCAACTCCACGAACGCCTGCGGCAGCGTGCGCACTTCGGTGACGAGCACCTCGATGCCGGCGGCACGCAGGGCGGCGAGGTCGGGGGCGCGGTTCTCCTCCTCGTTGGCGACGACGAGGTCGGGTGCGAGGGCGACGATGCGGGGTACGTCGGGGTTCTTGGTACCGCCGATGCGGGGCACGTCGAGGCCGGGCGGGTGCTCGCACCAGTCCGTCGCCCCGACGAGCAGCTCGGGCGCGGTGGCGGCGAGGGCCTCGGTGAGGGAGGGCACGAGGGAGACGACGCGTCGGGGGTGGGCCATGGGGGGATTAAACGCCGGACGGGCTGACAAAGTCAGCCCGTCCGG
>KL569518.1:6118-11090 GCA_000715685.1 Streptomyces lilacinus | reverse complement strand
GGTGGGGGGAGAAAAAACCTACGCCCCCACCGGCGCCAGCTTGTCCACGAGCCCCGGCCGGGCATCGAGCCAAGCCGCTGCGGACGCCTTCTCCTTCCCCTTCCCGCCCTTCTGAATCGCGGCCTCGAGCGACGAAAGATCCTTCTCCGACATCTTGAAGTTCTTCACCCACTCCGCCACCCGCGGAAAGTCCTTCGCGAAGGACTTCTTCCCGATCGCGTGGATCTGCTCGCCCTCGCCCCAGGCCCCCTTGGGATCCTTCAGCTTCTTCAGGTCGTACGTGCCGTACGCCCAGTGCGGCGACCACAGCGTCGTGACGACCGGCTCCTTCTTCTTGATGGCCCGGTCCAGCTCCGCCAGCATCGTGGAGGTGGAGGACGAGACGACCTCGTACTCCCCCTCCAGGCCGTACTCCTTCAGGACCTTGTCGTTGAGCTTCGCCATCATGCCCGCGCTGGACTCGATGCCGACGATCTTCCCGCCGAACTGCGCGCCCTTGCCCTTGAGGTCCGCCAGGGAGTCGACGCCCTTGACGTAGGAGGGCACGGTCAGCTCCAGGGACGTGGGGCCGTACCAGCTGCCGAGGTCGGAGAGCTTGTCGCCGTACCGGTCGAGGTACTGCTTGTGCGTGGTGGGCAGCCAGGAGTCGAACTGCAGGTCCATCTGGCCCTGGGCCAGCGCCGTGTACAGCGGGCCGGGGTCGAGCTGCTTGACGTCCGGCTGGTAGCCGCGCCGCTCAAGGACGTTCTGCCAGAGGTAGGTGGAGGCGACGGCCTCGTCCCAGGGGAAGTAGCCGAGCTTGACCCGCTGGCCCTGGCCGACGTTCTTGCCGGCGGCCACGCTCCGGCGGTCGCCGTCGCCCTGGGCGAGGTGCATGCCGCCCGCGACGAGCGCGAGGACGACGACGCCGACGGTGGCCACGGCCGTACCGGGCCGGTAGCTCAGGAACTTCGGGGCGGGGCCCGTCGCCGCGGCGGACTTGGCCGCGGCGCGGCGGCCGAGCGGGGAGACCCGCTTGCCCAGCGCGCCCGTCATCCGGTCCAGGTACATGGCGAGGACGACGACGGCGAGGCCGCTCTCGACGCCGCCGCCGATGTCGACCTGGGTGACGGCCGCGTAGACGGACTCGCCGAGTCCGCCCGCGCCCGCCATGCCGGCGATGACGACCATGGACAGCGCCAGCATGATGACCTGGTTGACGCCCGCCATGATGGTGGGCAGGGCCAGCGGCAGCTGGACGCGGAGGAGGGTGTCGCGCGGCGTGGTGCCGAAGGCCCGGGCGGCCTCGACGAGTTCGGCGTCGACCTGGCGGATGCCGAGCTCGGTCATCCGGACGCCGGGCGGCATCGAGAAGACGATGGTGGCGATCAGGCCCGGCATGGGGCCGATCGAGAAGAACATCACGCCCGGGATCAGGTAGACGAAGGCGGGCATCGTCTGCATGACGTCCAGGACGGGCCGCAGCACGGCGCTCACCCGCTTGTTGCGGGCCGCCCAGATGCCCAGCGGCACGGCGAGGGCGAGCGTGATGACGCTGGCGACGAGGATGAGCGCGAGCGTCGACGTCGCCCGGTCCCACAGGCCGAAGGAGTCGATGAGCGCCAGGCCGGCGAAGGCGAGCACCGCGGCGAGCAGGCCCCGCAGCCACCAGGCGATCACGGCGAGGATGCCGGCCATGAGCAACGCGTCGGGGGCGCCGAGCGCGGCGCCCACGCCGTCGTACATGCCGGTCAGGACGGTGCTGACGGCGTCGAAGAGCCAGGAGAGGTGGGACTGCAGCCAGCCCACGGCGCTCTCCGCCCAGCCACCCAGATTGATCCTAGGCACCGGCGGTCACCTCCGTCACGGCCGTGACGTCCGCATCCGTCGCATCGGTTGCATCCGTCGCATCAGGCGCGTCCGTCGCATCGGTCGCGGGCTCGGCGAGCGCGGCCAGCAGCCGGTCGCGGGTGACGACACCGGCCGGCTTCCCGTCCTCGCCGGTGACGCCGACGGGGGCGCCGCTGCGGGAGAAGGGGGTGAACAGCTCGGCGACGGGCGTCTCGGCGCTGACGGTGGCGGCACCGTCGGGGACGCCGGCAGCACCGTCGGGGGCATCCATGATCGAGCCGGCCGTGAGCACCCGGGAGCGGTCCACGTCCTGGATGAAGGAGGCCACGTAGTCGTTGGCGGGCCGCACGAGGATGTCCTCGGCGGTGCCGTTCTGGACGATCCGTCCGTCGCGCATCACGGCGATGCGGTCGCCGAGACGCATGGCCTCGTTGAGGTCGTGGGTGATGAAGACGATGGTCTTCTTCAGCCGCTTCTGCAGGTCCAGCAGCTGGTCCTGCATGTCGCGGCGGATGAGGGGGTCCAGGGCGCTGAAGGACTCGTCCATCAGCAGCAGGTCGGCGTCGGTGGCCAGGGCGCGGGCCAGGCCGACGCGCTGCTGCATGCCGCCGGACAGCTCGTCGGGCCAGGAGGTCTCCCAGCCCTTGAGGCCGGCCAGCTCGAGGGCCTCGGCGGCGCGGGCCTCGCGCTCGGCGCGCGGCACGCCGCGCACCTCGAGGCCGTAGCCGGCGTTCTCCAGCACGCTGCGGTGCGGGAAGAGGGCGAAGTGCTGGAAGACCATGCTGATGTGGCGCGAGCGCACCTCGCGCAGCTCGCTCGCGGACAGGGCGGTCAGGTCCTGCCCGTCGTACAGCACGCGTCCGGCCGTCGGCTCGGACAGGCCGTTGAGCATGCGGAGCAGCGTGGACTTGCCGGAACCGGAAAGCCCCATCACGACGAAGATCTGGCCGGCCTCGACCTCGAAGGAAGCGTCGATCAGATGTGTATAAGAGACAGGCCGAACACCTTGTACAGGTGCTCGGCCTTCAGCCTGGACACATAAACCTCTCGGGTCGAACTACGGACCGCCTCCCCCTCCCGTGGCGGGTCCACTCCGGCGTCGCGCCTGCCCCGGGTCATCCAGGACAAACGGAACAGTGATCCACTTCACATGCCGACGAGGTTGTCGGCGGAGTCTTGTCGGTGGTGTGCGGCATGATCGAGCCGTGACGCGACGCCTGATGCTCCTCGACACCGCTTCCCTCTACTTCCGCGCCTATTTCGGGGTGCCGGAGTCGGTGAAGGCCCCCGACGGCACGCCCGTGAACGCGGTGCGCGGCCTGCTGGACTTCATCGCCCGGCTGGTCCAGGACCACCATCCCGACGACCTGGTGGCATGCATGGACTTCGACTGGCGCCCGCAGTGGCGGGTGGAGCTGATCCCCTCGTACAAGGCGCACCGGGTGGCCGAGGAGATCGAGGGGGCCCCGGACGAGGAGGAGACCCCGGACACCCTCTCCCCGCAGGTCCCGGTGATCGAGGCGGTGCTGGACGCGATCGGTATCGCCCGGGTCGGGGCCGTCGGGTACGAGGCCGACGACGTGATCGGCACGCTGGCGGGCCGGGCGACGGGCCCGGTGGACATCGTCACCGGCGACCGCGACCTCTACCAGCTCGTCGACGACCGACGCGGCGTGCGGGTGCTGTACCCGATCAAGGGCGTGGGCAGCCTGCAGGCCGTCGACGAGGCGGTGCTGCGCGAGAAGTACGGGGTGGACGGGCCCGGCTACGCGGACCTCGCCCTGCTGCGCGGCGACCCCAGCGACGGCCTGCCCGGCGTGCCGGGAATCGGCGAGAAGACGGCGGCGAAGCTGCTGGCCTCCTTCGGCGATCTGGCCGGGATCCTGGCGGCCGTCGACGATCCGGCGGCGAAGCTGAGCCCGGCGCAGCGCAAGCGGCTGGCCGAGGCCGGCCCCTATCTGGCGGTGGCGCCGAAGGTGGTGCGGGTGGCCTCGGACGTGCCGCTGGCGCCGTTCGACGCGGCCCTGCCGGCCGCTCCGCGCGACCCGCGGGGAGTGGACCAACTGGCCGAGCGCTGGGGGCTGGGCGGCTCGCTGCAGCGATTGCTCGCCGTTCTGGCCGGGTGACCTGTTAGGTTAGGCAGACCTAACCTAACTTTGTCCGGGATCAGGCGATCAGGGGATCAGGGGAGACAGCCGTGGCAGACCGTCCCGTCCGCAGGAAACCGCAGCTCAGCCGGGCGCACGTGGTGCGCACGGAACGGCTGACGCCGCACATGGTCCGCGTCGTCCTCGGCGGCGAGGGCCTCGCCGACTTCGCCGCCGGCGCGAGCACCGACCACTACGTCAAGCTGCTCTTCCCGTACGAGGGCGTGACCTACCCCGAGCCGTTCGACATGGAGGTCATCCGCCGCGACATGCCGCGCGACCAGTGGCCGA
This sequence comes from Streptomyces lilacinus, assembly GCA_000715685.1. Lineage (GTDB taxonomy): Bacteria > Actinomycetota > Actinomycetes > Streptomycetales > Streptomycetaceae > Streptomyces > Streptomyces lilacinus. The sequence continues at coordinate 6,822 of KL569518.1, read as the reverse complement.
GGACGCGCACGTACACCGTGCGCTCCTTCGACCGGGCGGCGCGCGAGCTGGTGATCGACTTCGTCGTCCACGGCGACGAGGGTCTCGCCGGCCCCTGGGCCCTCCGCGTCCAGCCGGGCGAGGAGGTGCTCTTCCTGGGCCCCGGCGGCGCCTACGCCCCCGACCCGGCCGCCGACTGGCACCTGCTGGCCGGCGACGAGAGCGCGCTGCCCGCGATCGCGGCCTCGCTGGAGCGGATGCCCGAGGGGGCGCTCGTCCACGCCTTCGTCGAGGTCGCCGACGAGCACGACGAGCAGAAGCTGGACCTGCCCGCCGGCATCGAGGTCACCTGGCTGCACCGCGGCGCCGCGCCGGTGGGCGAGGCCCTGGTCGCGGCCGTGCGCGCGCTCGACTTCCCCGCCGGGGACGTGCACGCCTTCGTGCACGGCGAGGCCGGCTTCGTGAAGGAGCTCCGCCGCCTCCTGCGCGTGGAGCGCGAGGTGCCGCGCGAGCGGCTCTCCATCTCGGGCTACTGGCGCCGGGGCCACGACGAGGACGGGTGGCAGGCGTCGAAGCGCGAGTGGAATCAGCAGGTGGAGGCCGAGCAGGAGGGCGCCGGGCAGGAAGGGACCGCCGGGCAGGCCGCCTGACGGCCGGCCGGGGCTATCCTCCCGGCATGAATCGTGCCCGCTTCCGGACAGCGACCCTGTCTCTTATACACATCT
>KL569518.1:5216-5880 GCA_000715685.1 Streptomyces lilacinus | reverse complement strand
CTCTCGTCGTGACGGCCGCCGCCGTGCCGCCCGCCGCCGCGTCGGACTCCGAGTCCGCCCTCAGCGGCGCCGAGCCCACGCAGCGCGGCCGCGAGGCCGTCTTCACCGTGACGACGGGCCAGGCCACGCTGGACGCCCACGACGGGTATCTCACCGTCGAGTCCCCCGCGTTCGCGAAGAAGCTGACGCTCAAGGAGAAACGCTTCCGCGAGGGGAAGAACGGCAAGCTCTACACCAAGGTCGCGGGCATGGTGCTGTGCGACATCGCGCCCGGCACGTATCCCGTCGACCTCAGGGACGGCGGCGAGGAGGAGCCGGCGCAGACCGTCGAACTGACCGTCGTCGCCGAAATGGACCCCGGCAACCGGGAGTTCTGCGACAGTCCGCGCAGCTACGACGACGCGGTCGACCGGACGAGCGAGACGGCGCCGGACGAGGACGCGGACGATGACGCGGGTGGCGTCGGCCGCGGCGAGTTGGCCGCGGTCATCGCCGGGACGGCGGCGCTGGCGGCGGTGCTGGCGTCGACGGCGACGTATTTGCTGACGCGCCGGCGCCGGCGGCGCGGCGGCGGTGACATCACGCCTCCGGAGGACGCGCCGCGCTGAGCCGCCGGCACCGCCAAGGCGGAGGAGGCCCCGGTCCCGCCCTTTCACCGTTTCCC
>KL569518.1:3991-4982 GCA_000715685.1 Streptomyces lilacinus | reverse complement strand
ATTTTCAGCCCGTCCGGCGTTTTGAGGACCGGGGTCAGCGCGGCCGCCGAAACGGCGATCAGCCCACCGACGAGTACGCCACCACACCCCGCAGCAACCCATCAACCGCCCGCCGCGCATTCCGCGCCACCGCACTGCCCGCCGGCGCCGCCGCCGCGATCTGACCGAGCACGTCGATCAGCTGCTTCGTCCAGCGGACGAAGTCGCCCGCCGGCATGTCGATCTCCCGCAGCACCTCGTCCAGCCCGTGTCCCGAGGCCCACCGGTAGGCGGGCCACGCGAAGCCGAGGTCGGGCTCGCGCTGGCCGACGCCCTCGGCCTGGTTGATCTTGTGCTGTTCCTCGAGCGCGTCGAGCCGGCCCCAGATGCGGACCATCTCGGCGAGGGCGTCCTTCGCCGCCCCCGGCGGCAGCTTCGGCGGCGCGGCGTCGTCCGCCGTGCGCGCCTCGTAGACGAGCGCCGAGGCGCAGGCCGCGAGCTCCGCGGGGCCCAGGCCCTCCCAGACGCCGTCGCGCAGGCACTCGGAGGCGAGGAGGTCCAACTCGCCGTAGAGCCGGGCCAGTCGGCGGCCGTTGTCCGTGACCTCGTCGCCGTGCAGATAGTCGAGGTCGGTCAGCAGCGCGCAGATCCGGTCGAAGGTGCGCGCGATCGTGTTCGTGCGGCCCTCGATGCGGCGCTCCAACTGCCGGGTGTCGCGCTGCAGGCGGTGGTAGCGCTCGGCCCAGCGGGCGTGGTCCTCGCGCTCGGCGCAGCCGTGGCAGGGGTGGGAGCGGATCGCGGCGCGCAGCCGGGCGATCTCGGTGTCGTCCGCGGCCGCGGCCCGCGACTTGCGGTGCCGGTCGGGCACGATGTGCCCGGCCTTGGTGCGGAGCGCGGAGGCGAGGTCGCGGCGGGACTGCGGGCTGCGGGGGTTGAAGGACTTGGGGATGCGCATCCGCTCCAGCGGCTCCACCGGCACCGGGAAGTCCATGGACTGTCTCTTATACACATC
>KL569518.1:1667-3710 GCA_000715685.1 Streptomyces lilacinus | reverse complement strand
CCTGCCGCTCGGCGGTCAGGACCAGCGGACGCGGTCCGTCGTAGTGGTCGAAGCCGCGGTGGCGGTCGGTGCGGCCGGGGGCCACGCCGGGGTCGAGGACCAGGGCCAGGCCGGCGTACTTGCCGGTGGGCACGTGGATGACGTCGCCCGGCTTGAGCCGCTCGAGCGCGGCCGCCGCCGCGGCCCGGCGCTGCGTGGCGCCCTGTTTGGCGAGCTCGGTCTCGCGGTCCTTCAGCTCGCGCCGCAGGCGCGCGTACTCGTGGAAGTCGCCGAGGTGGCACTCGACGGCCTCGCGGTAGCCGGCCAGGCCCTCCTCGTTCTTCTGGACCTGGCGGGAGATGCCGACGACCGACTTGTCCGCCTGGAACTGGGCGAAGGAGGTCTCCAGCAGCTCCCGCGAGCGGTGCCGGCCGAACTGCGAGACCAGGTTGACCGCCATGTTGTACGAGGGCTTGAAGCTGGAGCGCAGCGGGTACGTGCGCGTGCCGGCGAGCCCGGCCAGGGCACCCGGGTCCATGGCGCGCTGCCACAGCACCACCGCATGGCCCTCGACGTCGATGCCGCGTCGGCCGGCGCGGCCGGTGAGCTGGGTGTACTCGCCGGGGGTGATGTCGGCGTGCTGCTCGCCGTTCCACTTGACCAGCTTCTCCAGCACCACGGACCGGGCGGGCATGTTGATGCCCAGGGCCAGGGTCTCGGTGGCGAAGACGGCCTTGACCAGGCCCTTGACGAAGAGCTCCTCGACGACCTCCTTGAAGGTCGGCAGCATGCCGGCGTGGTGGGCGGCGATGCCCCGCTCGAGGCCCTCGAGCCATTCGAAGTAGCCCAGGACGTGGAGGTCCTCGTCGGCGATCTGGGCGCAGCGCTCCTCGACGATCTCGCGGACCCGGGCGCGGGCCGCGTCGTCGTTGAGCCGCAGGCCGGCGTAGAGGCACTGCTGGACGGCTGCCTCGCAGCCGGCGCGGCTGAAGATGAAGGTGATGGCGGGCAACAGGCCCTCGGCGTCGAGCCGCTCGATGACCTCGGGGCGGCCGGGCGTCCAGATGCGGCTGCGCTGGCGGCGCTCGCGCTCGCGGTCGGCCTCGCGCACCATCTTGCCGCGGCGGCGCTCGCGCGGGTTGTAGACGCGGCTGTTCTCCATGCGGGCCATGCGCAGCAGGTCGGCCTCGCTCAGGTGGCCGGTCAGGGTGCTGACGGCGTCCCACAGGCCCCAGGCCAGGGACAGGGCGGGCAGGCCCTGGGCGCGCCGGTGGTGGGCCAGGGCGTCGAGGAAGGTGTTGGCAGCCGCGTAGTTGGCCTGGCCGGGGCCGCCGAGGAGGCCGGTCGCGCCGGAGTACAGGACGAAGGCGGAGAGCGGCAGCGCGGCGGTCAGGTCGTGCAGGTTCAGCGCGGCGTCGACCTTGGGGCGCAGGACCGCGTCGAGCCGTTCGTCCGTGAGCGCCTCGACCGTTCCGTCGTCGATGACCCCGGCCGTGTGGACCACGGCGGTGAGGGGGTGCGCTGCCGGAACATCGGCGAGGACGTCGGCCAGCGCACCGCGGTCGGCGGCGTCGCAGGCCACCAGCCGCACGGTCGCGCCCAGCCCGGTCAGGTCGCGCTCCAGCTCGACGGCTCCCCCGGCGTCCTGCCCGCTGCGGCTCAGCAGGAGCAGGTGGCGTACGCCGTGGCGGGTGACCAGGTGCCGGGCGAGCAGGCCGCCCAGGGTGCCGGTGGCCCCGGTGACGAGCACGGTGCCGTCCGGGTCGAACGGCGTGGCCGGCGGCTGCTCGGGCTTGAACGCCCGCGCGGGCTCGAGCGCGGGGACGCGTATCTCCCCGCCCCGCAGCGCGATCTGGGGCTCGCCCAGGCCGAGCGCGGCGGGCAGCGCGGCGCCGGAGGCCTCGTCGCCGTCGTGGTCGACGAGCGTGAACCGGCCCGGGTGCTCCGACTGCGCGGAGCGCAGCAGCCCCCACAGTGCCGCGCCCGCGAGGCCCGGCACACCCTCGGTACCGTCGGCCGCCACGGCGTGCTCGGTCAGGACCACCACTGTCTCTTATACACATC
>KL569518.1:0-1430 GCA_000715685.1 Streptomyces lilacinus | reverse complement strand
CCTCGCGCCATCAGAGATGTGTATAAGAGACAGCTCCCGCACCAGGCTCAGCCCGCGCCGCGCGGTCGCCCGTACGGCGTCGGCGGTCACGGCCCGGCCCACGGCGTCCGGGGCGAGCGCGGCGACCACCACGTCGGGCGCCTCGGCCCCCGCCTCGAGGGCGGCCCGCAGCGCGGCCGGGTCCGCGTACGCGTCGAGGGAGGCGCCGGCCGGGGCCACGAGCCCGTACCGCTCCGCCGCGCCCGCGCCCAGCACCGCCCAACGGCGGGCCGGCAGCGAGGCGCCGGCCTCGCGGCGGCGCCAGGCCATGCGGTACAGCGCCGGCGCCGCCTCCGCGGCCTCGCCGAGCACGCGCGTCAGCCGGTCCTGCGGCAACGGCCGCAGGACGAGCGCGTCCAGCGAGAGGACGGGCGCCCCGGTGAGGTCGACGGCGCGCAGCGACACCGACCCCTCGCCGGTCCGGGCGAGCCGCACGCGCAGCGCGTCGGCGCCCGTGGCGTGCAGCGCGATGCCCTGCCACGCGAACGGCAGCAGCACCGAACCGTCGCCCGGCACGGGCACGAGCCCGCCGGCCAGCCACGGCTGCAGCGCCGCGTCCAGCAGCGCGGGGTGAACGGGGAAGCGCGCGGCGTCCAGGGCCGCCCCGGCGGGCAGCCGCACCTCGGCGAACACCTCGCCGTCGCGCCGCCACGCCCCCTCGATGCCGGCGAAGACCTCGCCGTACTCGTAACCGAGCGCGGAGAACTGCCCGTACAACTCGTCGACGTCCATCCGCGCGGCCCCGGCCGGCGGCCAGACACCCTCGCTCCAGTCCGTCGAGTCCGTGTCGGGTACGGCGGTGTCGGGGGAGAGCACACCGGTGGCGTGCCGCGTCCATGCCGCCGCGCCGGCCTCGGTCTCGGTCTCGGGGCGGGAGTGGACGGTCACCCTGCGGCGACCGTTGTCGTCGGGCAGGTCGACGGCGACCTGGAGCTGCACACCGCCGTGCGCGGGCAGCACCAGCGGTGCCTCCAGGCCCAGTTCCTCGACGGAGGCGCAGCCGACGACGGTCGCTGCGTGGAGCGCCAGGTCGACGAAGGCCGTCCCGGGCAGCAGCACCGTACCGGCCACCGCGTGGTCGGCGAGCCACGGGTGCGTCGCCAGGGACACCCGGCCGCCCAGCAGCACGCTGCCGGACTCGGCCAGCGGCAGCGCGCCGCCGAGCAGCGGGTGCTCCTCCCACGCCATGCCGAACCGCGCCGCCGCCGACCGACCGACGCCGGAGGGCGAGGTCGCGGCCCAGTAGCGGCTGCGCTGGAACGCGTACGTGGGCAGCTCGACGCTACGAGCGCCCGTACCGGCGAAGACCGCCGCCCAGTCCACGGCCGCGCCCCGCACGAACGCCTCGGCGGCCGAGGTCAGGAAGCGGCGCAGCGTGCCCTCGCCACGGC
>KL569517.1:31305-32744 GCA_000715685.1 Streptomyces lilacinus | reverse complement strand
TGTGTATAAGAGACAGGCGTCGCCCTCGCCTCGCGGCGGTTGTCGCGGAAGGTGTTCACCCGGCGCGCCGTCGCGAAGAGGGGGATCACCGCGCCCAGCACGACCTGCAGCGCGCAGCCCGTCTGCAGCAGCAGCTCGCCGCCCGGGGCGTCGAAGGCCCAGGCCGCCAGCAGGCCCATGCTGAGCACGATCCAGCTGAGCATGGCCACCGCCAGGGGGCCGCGCGGCTTGGGGTACTCGACGCGGCTGACCATGAGCCATGCCACACCCATGATCGCCAGCAGCGTCGGCACGAACGGCAGCTCGAGCAGCACGATCGAGACCACCGTCAGCGCCCCGAAGGGGCTCGGCATGCCCTGGAAGATGCCGTCCCGCATCGGCACGCACGAGAAGCGCGCCAGCCGCAGGACGACCGCGAGCAGCACCACGATCGCGGCGACCGCCGAGACCCGCTGGTGGGCGTCGTCGGCGACCATGCCCCAGACGACCACGAAGTACGCGGGCGCCAGGCCGAAGCTGATCAGGTCGGACAGGTTGTCCAGCTCCGCGCCCATCGCCGAGCTGCGCAGCTTGCGCGCGACGAGCCCGTCGAAGAGGTCGAAGACGGATGCGAGCAGCATCAGTATCACGGCCGTGGCCGCGCTGTGCCGGGCCATGCCGCCGTCCTCGTTCCCCGTGAGGTGGGGGATGAGGACGCCGGTGGTGGTGAAGTACACCGCCATGAAGCCGCAGATCGCGTTGCCCAGGGTGAGGGTGTCCGCTATTGACAGCCGCGTGGACAGCGGCATGTCGTCGGTGTCCTCGGCCTCGGCCTCGGGAACCCAGGCGGCCTGTGTGTCCGGATCAATCACGGTCAAGACGTGTCACCCCTGCCGTGGTGGCCTGGCCGACCTCGACCGCGACCTCGACTCCCTCGGGAAGGTAGATGTCGACGCGCGAGCCGAAGCGGATCAGGCCGATGCGGTCGCCCTGCTCCACCTTGGTGTCCGCCGTCACGTAGGGCACGATGCGGCGGGCCACGGCGCCGGCGATCTGGACCATCTCGATGTCACCGAGCTCGGTGTCGAAGTGCCAGACGACGCGCTCGTTGTTCTCGCTCTCCTTGTTGAAAGCCGGCACGAACCCGCCCGGGATGTGCTCGACCGACGTCACCGTGCCGGACAGCGGCGCGCGGTTGACGTGGACGTTGAGCGGGCTCATGAAGATCGCGACGCGGGTTCGTCCGTCCTTCCACGGCATGATGCTCTGCACCACGCCGTCGGCCGGGGAGATGACCCGGCCCTGGGCGATCTCGCGATCGGGGTCGCGGAAGAACCACAGCATGCCCGCCGCGAGCGCGGTGGCGGGCACGGCCAGCGCCGCCCAGCGGCCGGAGCGGCGGGCCTGGGTGAGGCTGACCGCCGCGGTGGCGACGGTCGGCAGGAGCCACGGCGATGCTC
>KL569517.1:27677-31016 GCA_000715685.1 Streptomyces lilacinus | reverse complement strand
GATGTGTATAAGAGACAGCGAGGCGGACGCGGCCGCGAGGTGCAGAGGAAGAGCTGTGGGGCATGGGTGACCTTCGTAGCGGAGGGTGCCGCGTAACGATTGGGGGACGGCGGCTTTCCGGGGATGCTATCGGTTGTGAGTGGCAACTGGCTAAGCGCCAGGGCCAGTACATGGCCCGAGATCGATCACAGGGTGTGATCTTCTTCTCTGCTGCTTCACCGCCAAATCTCCCCAAACAGGGACGTTTATCCCTGTATCCGGTACTCCTCGAGCAGCCTCCGGCCGATGATCATTTTCTGGATCTCGGCCGTACCTTCACCGATCAGGAGCATCGGGGCCTCGCGGTAGAGCCGCTCGATCTCGTACTCCTTGGAGAAGCCGTAACCACCATGGATACGGAAGGCGTCCTCGACGACCTCCTTGCAGTACTCGGAGGCCAGGTATTTGGCCATTCCTGCTTCGAGGTCGTTGCGCTGACCCGAGTCCTTCTTTCGGGCCGCGTTGACCATCATCGCATGAGCCGCTTCGACCTTTGTCCCCATTTCGGCCAGCTTGAACTGAATGGCCTGGTGCTGGGCGATGGGTTTTCCGAAGGTGTGACGTTGCTGAGCATAGGAAACACCCAGCTCGAACGCACGCTGAGCGACGCCGCAACCACGTGCCGCGACGTTGACGCGACCGACCTCGACGCCGTCCATCATGTGATAAAAGCCGCGTCCCGTGACCCCGCCGAGCACCCGGTCCGCCGGCACCCGCAGACCGTCCATGATCAGCTCGGTGGTGTCGACCCCCTTGTACCCCATCTTCTCGATCTTGCCCGGAATGGTCAGGCCCGGCTTGACCTGTCCGAATCCGGGCTCCTTCTCGATCAGGAAGGTGGTCATCGACTTGTGCGGGGCGGTCCCCTCGGGGTGGCCCTCGTCCGTCCGGCACAGCACGGCCACCAGCGTCGACGAGCCGCCGTTGGTCAGCCACATCTTCTGGCCGGTCAGGACGTACGCGTCGCCGTCGCGCACCCCCTTGGACGTGATCGCCGACACGTCCGAGCCCAGCCCCGGCTCCGACATCGAGAACGCGCCCCGGACCTCGCCGGTCGCCATGCGCGGCAGGAAATGGTCCTTCTGCTCCTGCGTGCCGTGCTGTTTGAGCATGTAGGCGACGATGAAGTGCGTATTGATGATTCCCGACACGCTCATCCAGCCGCGGGCGATTTCCTCCACGCACAGCGCGTATGTGAGAAGGGACTCACCCAGACCGCCGTACTCCTCCGGGATCATCAGCCCGAAGAGGCCGAGTTCCTTGAGCCCCTCCACGATCCGCGTGGGGTACTCGTCCCGGTGCTCCAGCTCGGTCGCGACCGGAATGATCTCCTTGTCGACGAATTCCCGGACCGTGGCGAGAATCTCCCGCTGGACGTCCGTCAGCCCGTCGGTCTGCGCCAGGCGGCCCATCTCACTTCTCCCCGGTGATCGGCTCGGGACGGCCGGGCTGCTCCCCGCCGCGCTCCTTGATGTACGTGGCGGTGGGGACCATCACCTTGCGCCGGAAGACGCAGACGACGGTGCCGTCCTGCTTGTAGCCCTTGGTCTCCACGTGGACGATGCCGCGGTCGCTCTTCGACTTCGAGGGCGTCTTGTCCAGCACGGTCGTCTCGCCGTAGATGGTGTCGCCGTGGAAGGTCGGCGCGATGTGCCGCAGCGACTCGACCTCGAGATTGGCGATCGCCTTGCCCGACACGTCCGGCACGGACATGCCCAGCAGCAGCGAATACACGTAGTTCCCGACCACCACGTTCTTGCCGAAATCGGTCGTCTTCTCGGCGTAATTGCTGTCCATGTGCAGCGGGTGGTGGTTCATGGTGAGCAGACAGAAGAGGTGGTCGTCGTATTCGGTGACCGTCTTGCCGGGCCAATGCTTGTAGACGTCGCCGACGGTGAACTCTTCGTAGGTACGGCCGAACTGCATCGCGCTCACGCCTCCGGGATCTCGAACGTGGACGTACGGGTCATCCCGGCCGCGCGACCCTTGCCCGCGATGACCAGGGCCATCTTGCGGCTGGCCTCGTCGATCATCTCGTCGCCGAGCATCGCCGAGCCCTTCTTGCCGCCCGCCTCGGAGGTGCACCAGTCGTAGGCGTCCAGGATCAGCTCGGCGTGGTCGTAGTCGGCCTGGGAGGGCGAGAAGACCTCGTTGGCCGCCTCGACCTGGCCGGGGTGCAGGACCCACTTGCCGTCGAAGCCCAGCGCCGCGGCGCGGCCCGCGACCTCGCGGAAGCCGTCGACGTTCTTGATCTGGAGGTAGGGGCCGTCGATCGCCTGGAGGTTGTTGGCGCGGGCGGCCATGAGGATCTTCATCAGGATGTAGTGGTAGGCGTCCGCGGGGTAGCCGGGCGGCTGCTCGCCCACGACCAGCGACTTCATGTTGATCGACGCCATGAAGTCGGCCGGGCCGAAGATGATCGTCTCGATGCGCGGGGAGGCCTGCGCGATCTCGTTGACGTTGTTCAGGCCCTGGGCGTTCTCGATCTGCGCCTCGATGCCGATGCGACCCACCTCGAAGCCCATGGTCTTCTCGATCTGGGTCAGGAGGAGGTCGAGCGCCACGATCTGCCCGGCGTCCTGCACCTTCGGCAGCATGATGCAGTCGAGGTTCGGGCCCGCGCCCTCGACCACGGTCACGACGTCGCGGTACGTCCACTGCGTCGTCCAGTCGTTGACCCGCACCACCCGCGTCTTGCCGGTCCAGTCGCCCTCGTTGAGGAACTTGACGATGGTGTGCCGCGCCTCGGGCTTGGCCAGCGGCGCGCAGGCGTCCTCCAGGTCGAGGAAGACCTGGTCGGCGGGGAGGCCCTGGGCCTTCTCCAGGAAGCGCGGGTTGCTGCCGGGGACGGCGAGGCAGGAGCGGCGGGGACGCAGCCGGTTCACGGCGGTCATGCGGATACCTCCAGGGGGTCGAGCTGGTTCGCTGTGCGGATCTCGTCGACGATACGGCCGATGATCTCCGTGATCCCGAAGTCCTTCGGGGTGAAGACGGCCGCGACGCCGGCCGCCTTGAGTGCGGTGGCGTCGGCGGACGGGATGATGCCACCGACGATCACGGGCACGTCGTCCACCCCCGCCCGGCGCAGCCGCGCGAGGACGTCCGGCACGAGCTCGGCGTGCGAGCCGGAGAGGATGGACAGGCCCACGCAGTGGACGTCCTCGGCGACGGCCGCCGAGACGATCTGCTCCGGGGTGAGCCGGATGCCCTGGTAGACCACCTCGAAGCCGGCGTCGCGGGCCCGTACGGCGATCTGCTCGGCGTCTGTCTCTTATACACATCTCTGAGCGGGCTGGCAAG
>KL569517.1:21951-27387 GCA_000715685.1 Streptomyces lilacinus | reverse complement strand
CCTCGGCGGCGACGGCCAGCGGCGCGCCGCCGACGCCGGTGGGGGCGCGGAACTCCCCGAAGACGTCGCGCAGGGCCCAGGACCACTCGCCGGTGGTCACCCCGGCCCGTACGCACTCCAGGGTGGCCGGCATCAGGTTCTCGGTGCCGGCGGCCGCCTTCTTCAGCGCGGAGAGGGCCTCCTGGGCGCGGCCCTCGTCGCGGTCGTCGCGCCAGCGGTGCAGGGCGGCGACGACGCGGGCCTCGTTGGCCGGGTCGACGGTCATGATGGCGGTGTCGAGGTCCGCGGTCAGCGGGTTGGGCTCGGTGGCCTCGAAGCAGTTGACCCCGACGATCTTCTCCTCGCCGGACTCGATCCGGGCCCGGCGCTCGGCGTGCGAGGAGACCAGCTGCGACTTGAGGTAGCCGGACTCCACCGCGGCCATCGCGCCGCCCATCCGCTGGATGCGCTCGATCTCGGCCAGGCACTCGGTGACCAGGGCGTCCACCTTGGCCTCGATCACGTGCGAGCCGGCGAAGATGTCCTCGTACTCCAGCAGGTCGCTCTCGTGGGCGAGGACCTGCTGGATGCGCAGGGACCACTGCTGGTCCCAGGGCCGGGGCAGGCCCAGCGCCTCGTTCCAGGCGGGCAGCTGGACGGCGCGGGCGCGGGCGTCCTTGGAGAGGGTGACGGCCAGCATCTCGAGCACGATGCGCTGGACGTTGTTCTCCGGCTGGGCCTCGGTCAGGCCGAGGGAGTTGACCTGGACGCCGTAGCGGAAACGGCGCTGCCTGGGGTTCTCGATGCCGTAGCGCTCGTGGGTGATCCGGTCCCAGATGCGCCCGAAGGCGCGCATCTTGCACATCTCCTCGACGAAGCGGACGCCCGCGTTGACGAAGAAGGAGATGCGGGCGACGACCTCGCCCTTGCGGTCCTCGGGGATCTGGCCGGACGCGAACACCGCGTCGAGCACGGCGATCGCGGTGGACATCGCGTACGAGATCTCCTGGACCGGAGTGGCCCCCGCCTCCTGCAGGTGGTAGCTGCAGATGTTGATCGGGTTCCATTTGGGGATGTTGTTCACCGTGTAGGTGATCATGTCGGTGGTCAGCCGCAGGGAGGGGCCCGGCGGGAAGACGTGCGTCCCGCGCGAGAGGTACTCCTTGACGATGTCGTTCTGCGTCGTCCCCTGCAGCTTGGCGATGTCCGCGCCCTGCTCCTCCGCGACCACCTGGTACATCGCCAGCAGCCACATGGCGGTGGCGTTGATGGTCATGGAGGTGTTCATCTGCTCCAGCGGGATGTCCTGGAACAGCCGTCGCATGTCGCCGAGGTGTCCGACGGGGACCCCGACCCGTCCGACCTCGCCGCGGGCGAGGATGTGGTCGGGGTCGTAGCCGGTCTGCGTCGGGAGGTCGAACGCGACCGAGAGGCCGGTCTGGCCCTTGGCGAGGTTGCGTCGGTAGAGCTCGTTGGACGCCTCGGCCGTGGAGTGCCCGGCGTACGTCCGCATCAGCCACGGACGATCCTTCTGACGCTCAGCCATGTCTGGTATCACACATTCCGGAAGCGGTTGATGGCGTCGATGTGCTGGGCCCGCATCTCCTCGTCGCGGACGCCCATGCCCTCCTCCGGCGCCAGGCACAGCACGCCGACCTTGCCCTGGTGGAGGTTGCGGTGGACGTCGTACGCCGCCTGGCCCGTCTCGGCGAGGGTGTAGGTCTTCGACAGCGTGGGGTGGATCTTCCCCTTGGCGACGAGCCGGTTGGCCTCCCACGCCTCGCGGTAGTTGGCGAAGTGCGAGCCGATGATCCGCTTCAGCGACATCCACAGGTAGCGGTTGTCGTACTGGTGGTTGTAGCCCGACGTCGAGGCGCAGGTGACGATGGTGCCGCCCTTGCGGGTGACGTAGACCGACGCGCCGAAGGTCTCGCGGCCCGGGTGCTCGAAGACGATGTCCACGTCCTCGCCGCCGGTCAGCTCGCGGATGCGCTTGCCGAACCGCTTCCACTCGCGCGGGTCCTGCTCGTGCTCGTCCTTCCAGAAGCGGTAGTCCTCGGCGTTGCGGTCGATGATCGCCTCGGCGCCCATCCGCCGGCAGATCTCCGCCTTCTGGTCGCTGGAGACCACGCAGATCGGGTTGGCACCGCCGGCGAGCGCGAACTGGGTGGCGTACGAACCCAGTCCGCCGCTCGCGCCCCAGATCAGGACGTTGTCGCCCTGCTTCATGCCGGCGCCGTTGCGGGAGACCAGCTGGCGGTACGCGGTGGAGTTGACCAGCCCGGGTGCCGCGGCCTCCTCCCAGCTGAGGTGCTGGGGCTTGGGCATGAGCTGGTTGGACTTGACCAGCGCGATCTCGGCGAGCCCGCCGAAGTTGGTCTCGAAGCCCCAGATGCGCTGCTCGGGGTCGAGCATCGTGTCGTTGTGCCCGTCCGCGGACTCCAGTTCCACCGACAGGCAGTGGGCCACGACCTCGTCGCCCGGCCGCCAGGCGTTGACCCCGGGCCCGGTGCGCAGGACCACGCCCGCGAGGTCGGAGCCGATGACGTGGTACGGCAGGTCGTGCCGCTTGCCGAGCGGGGAGAGCTTCCCGTAGCGCTCGAGGAAGGCGAAGGTCGACACGGGCTCGAAGATCGAGGTCCAGACCGAGTTGTAGTTCACGGAGCTGGCCATCACGGCCACCAGGGCCTCGCCGGGCCCGAGTTCGGGCACCGGCACCTCCTCGACGTGCAGGGACTTGCGCGGATCCTTCTCCCGGGTGGTGAGCCCGGCGAACATCTCCGCCTCGTCCTTGTGCACGGTGACCGCGCGGTACGACTCGGGCAGGGGGAGCGCGGCGAAGTCCTCGGCGCTGCTGTCGGGCGCGAGTATCGCGTCCAGTATCTGGTTCACGGATTGCCTCCGGCGAAGCTCGTCGTGGAACGGGCTTGAGGGAACGTCGGGGGTGGAGAAAACGTCGGGTGGAGCAGAGGCGGTGCCGTCGGATCGGCGGATGGTGCTCTGTCGCGCGGGTGAGCGCGGTGCGGTGCCTGGTGACGCAGGCGTCCGGGCGCACAACGGTCTTGTGGGGACAGCCGGCACGCGACGTTCATGTCAGCGCGCCGGCCGCCCGGACACCGACAAGGTATGGCACCGCGTGCCACTCGACAAGACACTGCGTGCCAACAATTTCTCTCAGATGTCATCCAGAGGGCACGCATGAGCAACAACGGCCGCCCCAAAGGGGCGGCCGTTGTCCGTATATGAGAGCTTTTGCCCTACTTCTTCTTGAGCGCCTTCTCGATCGTGCGCATGACCTCGTCCAGCGGCGCGTCCGTACGCGCCACCGCCACCAGCACCTCGCCCTCGGTCCGCGTCGAGGCGGCCGGGGCGCCCTCCGCGCCCGCGCGGCCGGCGCCGATGCCCGTGCCGAACGTCTCGCGGACGATCTCGAAGGCGTGGTCCAGCTGCGCCTCCAGGTCGCCCTGGGCGCCGCTGCGCAGCCAGCGCCGCAGGACGTGGTTGTGGGCGGTGACCACCGCCGAGGCGGCGACCTCGGCGAGCAGGGGGTCGTCGTCGCCCACGTGGTGGGCGGTCTCGTCGAAGTGGCCCAGCAGGTAGCGGGTGAACAGCCGTTCGTAGCGGGCCACCGAGGCGATCTCGCGCTCGCGCAGCGCGGGCACCTCGCGGGTCAGGCGGTAGCGCTCGACCGAGACGGCGGGGGAGGCCGCGTACATCCGCATGACCTCCTTGATCCCCCGGCAGACGGTGTCCAGCGGGTTCTCGTGCGGCGGCGCGGCGTCCAGCACGCCCGCCGCGCGCACGAGCGTGTCGTCGTGGTCGGGGAAGATGGCCTCTTCCTTGGAACGGAAGTGGCGGAAGAAGGTGCGGCGGGCGACCCCGGCCGTGGCCGCGATCTCGTCGACGGTCGTCGCCTCGTAGCCCTTCGTCGCGAACAACTCCATCGCGGCCGCGGCGAGTTTGCGGCGCATGTCGAGTCGCTGGGCGGCGGCGCGGCGGGAGCCGGCGCTCTCGGCGCCGGTCTCCCGGCGGTCCTTGGCGGCCTTCGGGCCCTTGGCTCCTTCGGACTCGGTGGCGGCCCCGTGCGGTGTGCGGGCGGACTTGGCGGGCTGGGACATGTGGGGAACGTAACACGCGTTCGTACGGGCGTGCCGGGGCGGACCTCCCGCCGGCTCGAGCAGTCCGCCCCAGCGCGCCCCCGCGTCGGGCACGGCCTCGTCAGGCCTTCGCGTACTCGCGGAACCCCCGCCCCGTCTTGCGGCCCAGGCAGCCCGCCGCCACCAGGTGTTCGAGCAGCGGCGCCGGCGCGAGGCCCGGGTCGCGGAACTCGCGGTGCAGCACCTTCTCGATGGCCAGCGAGACGTCCAGGCCCACGACGTCGAGCAGCTCGAAGGGGCCCATCGGATAGCCGCCGCCCAGCCGCATCGCCGCGTCGATGTCGTCCAGCGAGGCGTAGTGCTCCTGGACCATCTTGACCGCGTTGTTGAGATACGGGAACAGCAGCGCGTTGACGATGAACCCGGCCCGGTCGCCGCAGTCCACCGGGTGCTTGCGGACCCTGGCGCAGACCGCCCGGACGGTGGCGTGCACGTCGTCGGCGGTCAGCACGGTGCGGACCACCTCCACCAGCTTCATCGCCGGCGCCGGGTTGAAGAAGTGCATCCCGATGACGTCCTGCGGGCGCGAGGTGGCACGGGCGCAGGCGACGACGGGCAGCGAGGACGTGGTGGTGGCCAGCACCGCGCCCGGCCGGCAGATCTTGTCCAGGGCGGCGAACAGCTCCCGCTTGACCTCCAGGTCCTCCGCCACCGCCTCCACGGCCAGGTCCACCTCGGCGAGTGCGTCCAGCGAGCCGGCCGGCGTGACCGCCGCGAGCGCGGCGTCCCGCTCGTCCGCCGTCAGCCTGCCCTTCTTCACCGAGCGGGCCAGCGACGCGGCGATCCGGGCCTTGGCCGCCTCCGCCTTCTCCGGCGAGCGGGCCGCGAGCACCACCGGGTACCCGGCCTTGGCGAAGACCTCCGCTATGCCGCTCGCCATCGTGCCCGACCCCACGACACCCACCGAGCGCACCTCGCGCTGCCCGGCGGCCGCGGCCGCGCGGTCCGGCGTCAGCGCGTCCGGCACGATCGCGGAGGAGCCCGGGGCCTCGTACGTGTAGAAACCGCGCCCCGCCTTGCGGCCGGTCAGCCCCGCCGCGGCCAGCTGCCCCAGGACGGGCGCCGGCGCGTGCAGCCGGTCGCCCGAGGCGGCGTACATCGCCTCCAGGACCGTACGGGCCGTGTCGATGCCGATCATGTCCAGCAGCGCCAGCGGCCCCATCGGCAGCCCGCAGCCCAGCCGCATCGCGGCGTCGATGTCCTCGCGGGAGGCGTAGCGCGCCTCGTACATCGCGGCGGCCTGGTTGAGGTAGCCGAACAGCAGTCCGTCGGCGACGAAGCCGGGCCGGTCGCCGGCCGG
>KL569517.1:19217-21693 GCA_000715685.1 Streptomyces lilacinus | reverse complement strand
GTATAAGAGACAGACCTCGGGGTCGGTGAGCACGCAGGAAACGACCTCCACGAGCTTCATCGCCGGCGCCGGGTTGAAGAAGTGCAGGCCGAGCACGCGCTCGGGGCGCGCCGAGTCGGCGGCCAGCCGGGTCACGGACAGGGCGTTGGTGCCCGTCGCCAGGATCGTCCCGGGGCGGACGACGGCGTCGAGGGCGGCGAACACCTCGTGCTTGAGCTCGTAGCTCTCGGGCACCACCTCGATCACCAGATCGGCCTCGGCGGCCGCGGCGAGGTCACCGGAGGTGCGGAAGCGGGCGAGGGCGGCGCGCCGCTCGGCCTCGGTGATCCGGCCGCGCTCGACCGCGCGGGCGGTGGCGGCCTCCAGCGCGGCGGCGGCCCGCAGGGCGGCGGCGTCGCTGATGTCGATGCCGACGACCTCGCGGCCGGCCAGGGCGAGCACTTCGGCGATGCCGGTGCCCATCGTGCCCAGGCCGATCACGGCGACGGTCCTGAGGGGTCGGGGCGTGCCCGGGAGGGAGGAAGGGGACGGCTCAGAGGTGGACGTACGGTCCATCGCGAGACTCCAGAGGGTTTTCCCCGTACGCAGGGGAAGGACGACGGTTGGCGGCCCCGCACGGGGGGCGGCTGATCGAGGGCGCCCCGGGGAGCGCGCGAAGGGCGCCCACGGAGCGGGAGTTGTGCGAACCGGCGGGCCCTGTCCCGGGGCCGTGCCGTACTCGAGAATGCCGAACCGACGTCAACGCTGTGGCGGCTGCGTCACCAGGCCGCCAGAGCGGGTGTACTGCTCTTGGCGGGAGATTAACCCACGGGTAACCAAGAGCGCCAGGGGGTGTACGCGCCACTTACGATGTGGCCCAGGCCACTCGGGGAGGAGAGCGGGACATGGAAGAGGAATTCCGCGCGCTGCTGAAGCGGGTACGGGCCGAACTGGTCTCCCCGACCGAATTCGCGGCGTACGAAAAGCTGCTCGCGCTCGTGCGCGCCGACAGCCCCGCCGCGCGCGACGAACTCGCCGAGGTCCTGGTCGCCGCCGAACAGCCCCTGTGGGCGCGGGAGATCGCCGCCTTCGCGCTCGGCACCAAGGGCGACCGCCGGGCCTTCGAGACCCTGATCCTCCTCCTCAACTACCGCGAGCCCGTGCGCTGCGCCACCGCCGCCCACGTCCTCGCCCGCCTCCGCGACCCCCGCACCGCCCGGGCCGCCGCCGCGCTCGCCACCAACCCGCTGCGCACCGCCTACGCCGTCCACCCCGTCCGGCTGCTCACCGAGCTCCGCGCCCCCGAGTCCGTGCCCGCCCTGCTCGCCACCCTCGAGCGGCTCCTCGTGGCCCGCGACCACGTCTGGCCCGTCGCCCGCGCCTGCGTCGAGGGCCTCGGCCTCCTCGGCGACCGCCGAGCCGAGCCCACCCTCGTCGCCGCCCGCGCCCACGACCGCCTCCGCCCCTACGCTGTCGCGGCACTGGCCCGCCTGAACGGGGGCGGGGGCTGAAATCGGCCGCCGTCCGCGTCAGCGGCGCGTTGCCCCGGATTTTGGGTGGTTGTGCCGATGGTGGTTGGCTTTGCCGCACACGCCACAGCACGACGTCCGGGAGGACAAGTCATGGGCCAGGTCGAGGCCACCACGGAGCGCATCATCGCGGCGGGCGCGGAGGACGTTTTCGACGCCCTCGCCGACTACAGCGGCACCCGCCCCAAGCTGCTGCCCGAGCACTTCAGCGAGTACGAGGTGCGCGAGGGCGGCGACGGCAAGGGCACCCTGGTGCACTGGAAGCTCCAGGCCACCAGCAAGCGGGTGCGCGACTGTCTGATGGACGTCGACGAGCCCACCGACGGGCAGCTGGTGGAGAAGGACCGCAACTCCTCCATGGTCACCACCTGGACCGTCACCCCGGCCGGCGACGGCCGTTCCAAGGTCGTCGTCACCACCACGTGGACCGGCGCCGGCGGCATCGGCGGCTTCTTCGAGCGGACCTTCGCGCCCAAGGGGCTGGGCCGCATCTACGACAGCGTGCTCGCCAGGCTCGCCGCCGAGGTCGAGGGCAAGCCCGGCCTCGGCTGAACCCGGGACGCCGCCCGGACCGGTGCCGGTCCGGGCTCACCGGTTCGAGTGGTTTTCCCGGCGCCGCCCCGCTGTGCCCAAACCGCCTCCCACCGGCAAAAAGTGCCTCGCTCGACGCTCCCAGACAAATCGTCGCGCTTGCTGGCCGTTGTCGCGTAATGCGAGAAATGGGCGGCAGCTCAGGCGCGACGAGGGGAGCACTACGTGGGCGGGTCCACCTTCGAGACCACCTTGGAGAAGAGCGACAGGACGCTCGACCTGCCCCCGGCCCCACCCGCCCCGGCGGAGCGGCAACCGCCGCCGAAGACCACCCGGGTGCGGCTGGTCTTCGCCGGACTGATGCTGGCCCTGCTGCTCGCGGCGCTGGACCAGACCGTCGTGGCCACCGCCCTGCCGAGGATCTGTCTCTTATACAC
>KL569517.1:17349-18966 GCA_000715685.1 Streptomyces lilacinus | reverse complement strand
GCCGAGGATCGCCGGCGAGCTGCCGGGCCTCGACCGGGCGTCCTGGGTGATCACCGCCCACCTGCTCGCGTCCCTCGTCGCCCTGCCGCTCCACGGCAAGCTCGGCGACCTGGCGGGCCGCAAGGCCGTCCTCGTCTTCGCGCTCGTCGTCCTCGTCGTCGGCTCCGCCCTGGCCGGCTGGTCGCGCACCCTGGACCAGCTCGTCCTCTTCCGCGCGGTCCAGGGCCTGGGTGCCGGGGGCCTGCTGATCGGCGCTCAGGCCGTCGTCGCCGACCTCGTCCCGCCCCGCGCGCGGGCCCGCCACCTCGGCGCGATCAGCGCCGCGTACGGCCTCGCGGCCGTCGCCGGCCCCCTGCTCGGCGGTTTCCTCACCGAGCGCGCCTCCTGGCGCTGGTGCTTCTGGGTCGACGTCCCCTGCGGACTGATCGCCCTCGCCGTCGTCGCCGGCGCCCTGCACCTGCCCAGGCCGCCGCGCCGCGCCCGCTTCGACGTCCTCGGCGCCCTGCTGCTCACGGCCTGCTCGACCTGCGTGGTGCTGCTGACGACCTGGGGCGGCGTCGAGTACGCCTGGACCTCCCGCACCGTCCTCGGCCTCGGCGCCGGAGCGATCGGCACGGCCCTGCTCCTCACCGTCGTCGAGCACTTCGCCGCAGAACCGATCATCCCACCGCACCTCTTCCGCGACCCCGTCTTCACCGTCAGCGCGCTCCTCGGCGTCGTCACCGGCGTCGCCCTCCTCGGGGCCGCCGGATACCTGCCCGCCTTCCTGCAGATGGTCGACGGCGTGGACGCCGCCGAGTCCGGACTGCTGATGCTGCCCATGATGGGCGGCATCGTCGTCGCCTCGCTCGTCGCCGGCCACCTCGTCAGCCGAACGGGCCATTACAAACTCCTGCCCGTCCTCGGCGGCGCGCTCTCCGCCGAGGGCATGTACCTCCTCTCCCACCTCGACACCCAGACCGGCCGGCTGGTCTACAGCCTCTGGATGGCCATCCTCGGCGTCGGCATCGGCCTGGCCCTGCCCGTCCTCGTCCTCGCCGTGCAGAACTCCGTCCGCCCCGCCGACCTCGGCAGCGCCACCAGCACCCACCACTACCTCCGGCAGATCGGCGCCTCGATCGGCGCCGCGGCCCTCGGCGCGCTCTTCGCCCGCCGCCTCTCCGCCGCCCTCGCCGCCGAACTGCCCGCCGGCGCCGGGCTCCCGGCGCCGGACTCCGTCACGCCGCGGCTGGTGCACGCGCTTCCTGCGGCCCTGCGCGACGGATACGTCCGGGCCTACGCCGAGGCCATGCCCCGGATGTTCCTCTACCTCGTACCGGTGCTCATCGTGGGCTTTTTGCTCGCCTTCCTGCTGAAAGAGAAACCACTGGTGTCCCACAACGCCCCCGAGGCCGCCGTCCCGTCCGCGCGCCCCGCACCGCCGGCCGACCCGGCGCCCTTCGTCGCGGGCATCCCCGTGACCGGCGCCGTCCAGCACCACGACGGCACCACCGTGCCGCGCGCGGCCCTGACCCTCATCGACATCCAGGGCCGCCAGATCGGCCGCGGCGCCAGCGGCGACGACGGGCGGTACGCGCTGAGCACGCCCGGCACCGGCTCGTACGTCCTGATCGCCGC
>KL569517.1:16658-17120 GCA_000715685.1 Streptomyces lilacinus | reverse complement strand
TCACCGTCACCGTGGGGGAGCGCCCCGTCGAGCTCGACGTCGTCCTCGGCGGCGCCGGCCGGCTCGCCGGCACCGTGCGCACCGCCGACGGCTCGCCGGTGCGCGAGGCGCTCGTCACCCTCACCAACGTGCACGGCGAGGTCGTCGCCTCCACCCGCACCGGCCCCGACGGCGGCTACGTCATCGCCGAACTGGTCGCCGGCGAGTACACCCTCGCCTCCAGCGCGCCCGCCTTCCGCCCGGCCGCCCTGCAGGTCACCGTCCAGTCGGCGCGTGAGACCCGTCAGGACGTCGAGCTCGCCGGCGGCGCGGTCCTGCGCGGCACGGTCCGGGCCACCGGCGGCCGGCCCGTCGAGGACGCCCGCGTCACCCTGCTGGACGCCGCCGGAAACGTCGTGGACTCCGCCATCACCGGCGCCGACGGCACGTTCCGCTTCGTGGACCTCTCCGCCGGCGAGTACC
>KL569517.1:13654-16327 GCA_000715685.1 Streptomyces lilacinus | reverse complement strand
GAACGGGACCTCCAGCTGGGCCACGCGGACTAGCGGGTGGGCCCGCGGCCGTGACACCTTCGCCCAATGCGCCCCGAATCGGGGCGTGTTCGGCCGAGGTCACCCGCCCGGCCCCAGTGCGGGCCTACCGTGGTAGGGGTGCCGCAGATCTTGCGTACGCGTACGAAGGAGCATTCGCCCATGGACCGTCGCCGGACGCCGGAGCCCGTCCCCGTACCGCGACAGGCCGTCCCCGGACGGCTTCCGCTCGCCGTGGTCGTGGTCGGCCCCGCCGGGCGGGTGACGCACTGGAGCGCGGGCGCCCGCAAGCTGTTCGGGCACACCCGAGAGGAGGCGATCGGCGGCCTCGCCACCGACCTGATGCCGATATGCGGTGCCCTCCCCGGCCCGCCCGGCTACCCCAGCGCCGGCCGGGCCCGCTCCGGAGCCGCCGGCGGGGACCCGCTCGACGTGCTGTGGTGGGCGTACCCCCTGGTCGGGACCGCCACCGAGCGGCTGCTCGTGCTGGCCGCCGACGCCGGCCGGCTCGCGGGCGACGCCCACGAGGTCGTCGCCCCCGGCTTCGCCCCGCACACCGACCTCCCCGACGCCGAGGACCTCGCCGCGCGGCTGCCCGACATCCTGCCCGCCATGGGCCCCGCCGCCAGTGGCCGCGTCGTCGCCCAGGTGCTCGAACTGGGCTATCCAGTACTGGAGTTCAGCCGCCGGAAGCGGATCCCGCTCACCCCCGACTGGGGCGTGCCCCGGCGCGCCGAGCGGCGCGCGCGGACGGCCGAGCCGCCGGGGACCGCGGTGCCCCCGACGTCCGCCGCCGTCGACGATCCCGGTGAGGACCTCGAGTACGCCGCCGTGCGCGAGCGCCTGGAGTTCCTCAACGAGGTCAGCGGCTCGATCGGCACCTCGCTCGACCTCGAGCGCACCATCCGCGAGGTCACCAGCGCCGCCGTACCGCGCTTCAGCGACTTCGCCGGCACGCACCTGCGCGCCGCGGTCCTGGCCGGCGAGGGCTTCCCCGACGGTCCGCCCGACGTCACCACCGTCTGGCACCGCGTGTGGGTCGAGCACAACGACGAGCCCGGCCGCTGGGACGACACCGTGCCCGTCGGCGAGGCCATCGCCTTCCCCGAGCACACGCCCTTCTTCCGGTGCATGGTCACCGGGGAGCCCGTCCTGATCCCCCGCATCGAGGAGGAGTTGGGCAACCGCATCTCCGCCCAGTTCGAGAAGCGCGACCTGCGGCCCCTCATCAACGGCCGCTCCATGCTCGTCGTCCCCCTCAAGGCCCGCGACGTGGTGCTCGGCTTCATGGTCCTCATGCGACGCCCCGGCCGCGAGCCCTTCAACGACATGGACCGCACCACCGGCGCCGAACTCGCCGCCCGCGCCGGGCTCGTCCTCGACAACGCCCGCATGTACACCCACCAGGAGTACGTCGCCGACACGCTGCAGGACAGCATGCTCCCGCAGACCGCCCCGCGCATGGCCGGCTGCGACACCGCCACCCGCTACCTGCCGGGCACCCGCCTCGGCCGGGTCGGCGGCGACTGGTTCGACACCGTCAAGCTGCCCGGATCCCGCACCGCCCTCGTCGTCGGGGACGTCATGGGCCACGGCCTGCACTCCGCCGCCATGATGGGCCAGCTGCGCACCGCCGTGCAGACCATGGCCGCCCTCGACCTGCCGCCCGAGCAGCTCCTGCGCAACCTCGACGACCTCGCCCAGCGCCTCGGCGAGCACTATCTGGCCACCTGTCTGTACGTCGTCTACGACCCCGTCCGCTCGGAGCTGACCCTCGCCAACGCCGGGCACATCCCGCCCGTTCTCGTCCGCGCCGAGGACGGGCGCAGCCGCCTGCTCGAGCTGCCCACCGGCGCGCCCGTCGGGGTCGGCGGCGTGCCCTTCGAGGCGGCGCGCGTCAGGGTCGCGCCCGGCGACCGGCTGGTGCTGTGCACCGACGGCCTCGTCGAGGTCCGGGGCCAGGACATCAGCGCGGGCCTCGCCGCGCTCTGCGAGTCCGCCGCCCACCCGGCCGCCTCCATGGACGACGCCTGCGACACGATCATCCGCGCCCTCAACACCCGCGAGGGCCGCAAGGACGACGTCGCCCTCCTCATGGCCCGCCTCAACGGCATCCCGCCCGAGCACGTGGCCGAGTGGGAGCTGGCGCCCGAGGCCCGCGAGGTCTCCCGCGCCCGCCGGCTGGTCCGCGACCAGCTGGCCGCCTGGCACCTGACCGAGGCCGCCGCCACGGCGGAGACCCTCGCCGGCGAGATCGTCGGCAATGCCGTCCGCCACGCCCGTACGGCACGGGTGGGGCTGCGGCTGGTCCGGACGGACACCCTGCTCTGCGAGGTCACCGACGACGACCACACGCTCCCCGCCCTGCTGAGCGTCGAGCCGGACGACGAATACGGGCGCGGTCTGCGGGTAGTGAGCGCGTTGGCCCGGGAGTGGGGCACGAGTCATACGGGACGGGGGAAGACGGTGTGGTGCGAACAGACGCTGACCCACGGGAAGGGAACCCGCCCGTGAGCGTGACGGAACGTTACTTGTCCGCGTGGGAGGGCTACTGGGCCACCGCCTCGGGCGAGCCGGGCGAGGCCATCTGGGACTCCGCCCCCGAGCCGACCGACGACCCCGCCCTGACGCTCCTCTGTCTCTTATACACATCTC
>KL569517.1:12910-13423 GCA_000715685.1 Streptomyces lilacinus | reverse complement strand
CGGCACCCGCACCCGCTGGCTGGCCGGCCGCTTCGCCCGCGTCCTCGGCGTCGACCTCTCCCGGGCCGCCGTCGACCACGCCCGCCGCGCGGACCCGGCCGGCTCCGCCGCCTTCGAGCGACTGGACCTCGTGGACACGGCGGCCGTCCGGGTGCTGCACGAGCGGCTCGGGGACGGCAACGTGTACATGCGCGGCGTGCTCCACCAGTGCGACCCCCAGGACCGCGGGCCCGTCGCGACGGCCGTCGCCCTGCTGGTCGGCGCCGCCGGTCGCGCCCTCGTCGTGGAGCCGACGACCGCGGCCAAGGAGGTCCTGCGCGACGTCGCCGAGTCCCCGGCCGGCCCGCCGCCCAAGCTCCGGCGCGTCTTCGCCCACGACCTCCGCCCCGCCGAGGCCGCGGACGCCGAGCTCCCGCGGCTCCTGCGCGGCGCCGGCCTGGCCGTCCTCGCCGAGGGCACGACGGAGCTGGCCATGACGGAGCATCGGGCGGACGGCAGCCGCATCGACCTGCC
>KL569517.1:9078-12647 GCA_000715685.1 Streptomyces lilacinus | reverse complement strand
GATGTGTATAAGAGACAGCGCCTGAGCCGTTGGATCGGCTGTGTCCCGGCCCCGCGAGGTCGCGGGTGTGAACGACTGGGCCGCCTGGGCTACCTGTGAAGATGCGGACGGCCGGGAGTTATCCACAGGCCTGGTCGGGCAGTTCACGGACGCGTAACGTGACGGGACATGAAGATCCTGATCTCCGCGGACATGGAAGGCGCCACCGGCGTCACCTGGCCCGGTGATGTGCTGCCCGGCGCTCCGCAGTGGGAGCGGTGCCGGCACCTGTTCACGTCGGACGTGAACGCGGCGATCGCCGGTTTCTTCGACGGCGGCGCCGACGCCGTGCTCGTCAACGAGGCGCACTGGAGCATGCGCAATCTGCTGCTGGAGAAGCTGGACGCCCGGGCCGAAATGCTCACCGGCAAGCACAAGAGCCTGAGCATGGTCGAGGGCGTGCAGCACGGCGACGTGGACGGCATCGCCTTCGTCGGATACCACGCGGCGGCGGGCGCGGAGGGCGTGCTGGCCCACACCTACCTGGCGAATTCGCTCACCGGCGTCCGGGTGAACGGCGCGCGGGCCAGTGAGGGGCTGCTGAATTCCCTGGTCGTCGCCGAATACGGTGTGCCGGTGGTGCTGGTGACCGGGGACGACCGGACGTGCGAGGACGCCAAGGGCTACGCACCCGAGGCGCGTTCGGTCGCGGTGAAGGACTACGTGTCCCGGTACGCGGCCGTGTGCCGCCCGCCGGAGCGGACGGCCGCGGAGGTCCGGGCCGCGGCGAGGGAGGCCACGGCGCTCGCGGCGCGGCACGCCCCGGTGCGCGGCGGGCCCTTCATGATGGAGCTGGAGTTCGACGCCGAGCACCTCGCCGGCGCGGCCACGGTCGTGCCGGGCGTCGAGCGGACGGGAGAGCGCCGGGTCGCCTACACCCTGCCGACCATGTACGAGGCAATCCGCTGCTTCAAGGCGGTCACGACCGTCGTGTCGGCGGCGGTGGAGGAGCAGTATGGCTGATGCGACCAACGGGGGAAGCGGGGGAGCGCCGGAGCGCGAGAGAGTCGACGAGCGGGCCCTGGAGGAGGTGGTGCGCTTCACCTCGGACCTGATCCGCATCGACACCACCAACCGCGGCGGGGGCGACTGCCGGGAGCGCCCGGCCGCCGAGTACGTCGCCGAGCAGCTGGCCGACGCCGGCCTCGAGCCGGTGCTGCTGGAGAAGGACCCGGGGCGCACCAATGTCGTCGCCCGCGTCCCCGGCGCCGACCCGGGGGCGGAGGCCCTGCTCGTCCACGGCCACCTCGACGTGGTGCCCGCCGAGCCCGCCGACTGGGCCGTGCACCCCTTCTCGGGGGAGGTGCGCGACGGCGTGGTGTGGGGCCGGGGCGCCATAGACATGAAGAACATGGACGCGATGGTCCTGGCGACCGTGCGGGCCTGGGCCCGGGCCGGGGTGCGGCCGCCCCGCGACATCGTGCTCGCCTTCACCGCGGACGAGGAGGACAGCGCGGTCCCGGGCGCGGGCTTCCTCGCCGCCGAGCACGGCGCGCTCTTCGAGGGCTGCACCGTGGGCATCAGCGAGTCCGGCGGGTACACCTTCCACGCCGACGGAGGACTGCGGCTGTACCCGGTGGCGGCCGGGGAGCGCGGCTCCGCCTGGCTGAAGCTGACCGCCCGCGGCACCGCCGGCCACGGCTCGAAGGTCAACCGGTGCAACGCGGTGGTCAATCTCGCCGCCGCCGTCACCAGGATCGGGGAGCACCGGTGGCCGGTGCGGCTGACCCCGACGGTCCGGGCCGCGCTGCGGGAGATCGCCGCCGTGCAGGGCATCGAGATCGATCCGGAGGACCCGGGCCTCGACACCGACGAACTGCTCGGCAAGCTCGGCAAGGCGGCCTCGCTCGTCGCCGCGACCGTGCGCAACAGCGCCAACCCGACCATGCTGGACGCCGGTTACAAGATCAATGTGATTCCGGGGACCGCCGTGGGGTTCGTCGACGGCCGGACGGTGCCGGGCGGGGAGGAGGAGTTCCGGCGCACCATGGACGAGCTCTGCGGGCCCGACGTGACGTGGGAGATCCACCACGGCGAGATCGCGCTGCAGGCGCCCGTCGACACCCCGGTGTTCGGACGGATGCGGGCGGCCCTGGAGCGCTTTGACCCGGACGGGCGGGTGGTGCCGTTCTGCATGTCCGGCGGCACGGACGCCAAGCAGTTCTCCCGCCTGGGCATCACCGGCTACGGCTTCTCCCCGGTCAAGCTCCCCGTCGGCTTCGACTACCAGGCGCTCTTCCACGGCGTCGACGAACGGGTGCCCGTCGAGGCGCTGCACTTCGGCGTCCGGGTGCTCGACCACTTCCTGATGGACGGCGACGGGACCTGACCCCCCGTTCGCACGCCATCGATCCCGCACCACATCGATACGAACGACACCGATACCGAACGACACCGATACCGAACGACACCGATCCGCACGGCATCGGCAAGCAGAACCGCACACGATCACTGTCTCGAGGAGGCGGAGCAATCATGGTGTCCACGGCGCCCTACGGAGCCTGGCAGTCCCCCATCGACGCCGCGCTCGCCGCGGCGCACGACGGCAGGCCGGAGCACGTGGGCACGGTCGGCGACGAGGTGTGGTGGGTCGTGTCGCGCCCCGCGGAGCACGGCCGGAACACCCTGGTGCGGCGGCTTCCCGGCGGGGCGGAGGCCCCCGCCCTGCCCGCACCGTGGAACGTCCGCAACCGCGTCATGGAGTACGGCGGCAGGCCCTGGGCGGGCGCGGCCCGCCCGACGGGCGGCCCGCTGCTGGTCTTCACCCACTACGCCGACCAGCGGCTGTACGCGTGGGAGCCCGACGACCAGGCGGGTGCCGCGCCCCGGCCCCTGACCCCGGTGTCGGACGTGGGCGGCGGGCTGCGCTGGGCGGATCCGCTGCTGCTGCCGGAGCGCGGCGAAGTGTGGTGCGTCCTGGAGGAGTTCACCGGTGAGGGTCCGGGGGACGTCCGGCGGGTGATCGTCGCGGTGCCGCTGGACGGTTCCGCCGCCGACGACCGCGGGGCCGTGCGCGAGCTCGGCGACGACCGCCACCGCTTCGTCACCGGCCCCCGCCTGTCCCCGGACGGTCAGCGGGTGGCCTGGACGGCCTGGGACCACCCGCGCATGCCCTGGGAGGGCACGGAGCTGAAGGTCGCCGACGTCCTGGAGCGCGGCGCCGGCGCCGGCTTCTCGGGGGCGCGGACCGTCGCGGGCGGGGCGGAGGAGTCCGTCGCGCAGGTGGACTGGGCCCCGGACGGCACGCTGCTGGCGG
Source organism: Streptomyces lilacinus (assembly GCA_000715685.1). Taxonomy (GTDB): domain Bacteria; phylum Actinomycetota; class Actinomycetes; order Streptomycetales; family Streptomycetaceae; genus Streptomyces; species Streptomyces lilacinus. The sequence continues at coordinate 9,352 of KL569517.1, read as the reverse complement.
TCACCGACCGCACGGGCTGGTGGAATCTGCACCGGGTCGACCCGGCGACCGGAGAGAGCGTCAACCTCTGCCGGCGCGAGGAGGAGTTCGCGGGCGCCCCGTGGGTTCCGGGGCTGCGCTGGTTCGCCCCGCTGCCCAGCGGTCCGATCGCCGTCGTGCACGGCCGGGGGGCCCAGCGCCTGGGCATACTCGACCCCGAGACCGGGGAGCTGGTGGACGCCGCGGGCCCGTGGACCGAGTGGTCGGCGACGCTGGCGGCGAGCGGCACCCGGGT
>KL569517.1:8546-8779 GCA_000715685.1 Streptomyces lilacinus | reverse complement strand
AGCCCGCGCACCGCGTACGAGGTGGTGGAGCTCGACACCCGCACCGGCAGGGCCCGCGCGATCGGTGCGAGGCACCGGGACGCCGTGGACCCGGCGTACTATCCCGAGCCGCTCATCCGCACCTTCACCGGACCGGACGGCCGGGACATCCACGCCCACGTCTATCCGCCGCACAGCCCCGACCACACGGCACCGGCCGACGAGCTGCCGCCCTTCGTGGTGTGGGCCCCCGG
>KL569517.1:5387-8241 GCA_000715685.1 Streptomyces lilacinus | reverse complement strand
CGGCGGGCCCACCGGCCGCTCGCCGCTCGTCCTCGATCTGGAGATCGCCTATTTCACCTCGCGCGGCATAGGCGTGGCCCAGGTCAACTACGGCGGGTCCACCGGCTACGGGCGCGAGTACCGCGACCGGCTGCGCGAGCGGTGGGGCATCGTGGACGTGGAGGACTGCGCGGCGGTGGCCGAGGCGCTGGCCGAGGAGGGCAGCGCCGACCGGGCCCGGCTGGCGATCCGCGGCGGCAGCGCGGGCGGCTGGACCACGGCCGCCTCGCTGGCGGGCACGGACACCTACGCCTGCGGCGCCGTCTCGTTCCCCGTCCTGGACCTGACGACCTGGGCCGACGGCGGCACCCACGACCTGGAGTCGCACTATCTGGAGTACCTCGTCGGCCCGTTCGCCGAGGTTCCGGACCGCTACCGCGACCGCTCGCCGCTGAACCGGGTGGACCGGATCACGGCGCCCTTCCTGCTCCTGCAGGGCCTGGACGACGCGGTCTGCCCGCCCGAGCAGAGCGAGCGCTTCCTCGAGGCGATGGCCGGCCGCGGGGTGCCGCACGCCTATCTGGCCTTCGAGGGCGAGGGCCACGGCTTCCGGAGGGCCGAGACCGTGATCCGCGCGCTGGAGGCGGAACTGTCCCTCTACGCCCAGGCCTTCGGCATCGAGGTGCCGGGCATACCTGTCCTTGAGCTCGCCAAGTGAGGGACGCCCGCTCCGAGGGCTCGCGCGAGGCGCGGCGCGGCGCCCGCGCGGGCCGGACGGTCTAGGCCGCCGGTGCGGCGGCCGTGACGGTCGCGCCGGTGCGCGCGGTGGGGACGACCACGGGGGAGCCGTCGCCGGGGGCGGCGAGGACGTCGGCCTCGATGCCGTAGAGCTCGCGGACCAGGGCGGCGTCGACGACCTCGCGCGAGGGCCCGTGCGCGACGACCCGGCCGTCGCGCATGGCGACGATCACGTCGGCGTAGCGGGCGGCGCTCGCCAGGTCGTGCAGGACCATCATGACCGTGCGACCGGCGGCGGCCACCTCGCGCACGAGCTCCAGGACGTCGACGGCGTGGCCCAGGTCCAGCGCGCTGGTCGGCTCGTCGAGCAGGACGACGGGCGTCTCCTGGGCGAGGACCATGGCCAGCCAGCAGCGCTGGCGCTGCCCGCCGGAGAGCTGGTCCAGTCGGCGCCCGGCCAGCGCCGCGGTGCCGGTGGCCTCGAGCGCGGCCTCGACGGCGCGCTCGTCCTCGCGCGACCACTGGCGGAAGAGGCCCTGGTGCGGGTGGCGTCCGTAGCGGACGAGCCCGGCGACGGTCACGGCCTCGGGGGCCTGCGGCGACTGGGGGAGCAGGGCGATGCGGTGCGCCGCCCTGCGCGGGGTGAGGCGCCAGATGTCGGCCTCGCCGATCCGGACGGTGCCGGAGTCGGGCTGGTGCAGCCGGGCGATGGTCCGCAAGAGGGTGGATTTGCCGCAGCCGTTGGGTCCCACGACGGCGACGACCTGTCCCTCGGGGACGGTGAGGTCCACGCCGTGCACGACCGGGTGGCCCGGATAGCCGGCGGTGAGCTGTTCGACGACGAGACGCATGAGGTTAGCCTAACCTAATGGTTGCCCGTGGTTCCGTGCGCGTATTTCCTCGCCCGCTTGGATTTTGACGATCCGCTCGAGTGTTCGCTCGCACGCCAATTCCCTTCGGGCGGGTCTGTTGTGTAAGGTAAGCCTTACCTTAATTCACATGGAATGGGGGAAACCGCCGTGGAGCAGTCCGAACTCGCCGGCCGGACCGCGCTGGTCACCGGCGCCGGACAAGGCATCGGCGAGGCCGTGACCCGCGCCCTCGTCGCCCGGGGAGCGCGTGTCGCGGCCCTCGACGCGACACCGGACGGCATCAAGGAACTGGCGGCGGAATTCGGCGCCGAAGCGGTGGCCCCTTACACCGCCGACGTCTCCGACAGTGCCGCCGTCGAAGCCGTCGTCGACGACGTCGAGCGCACCCTCGGGCCGCTCGACATCCTCGTCAACGTGGCCGGAGTGCTGCGCACTTCACCCGTCGTGGAGATCACCGACGATGACTGGGAGCGCACCTTCGCCGTCAACTCCACCGGCGTCTTCCACACCTCCCGCGCCGCGGCCCGCCGGATGAGCGAGCGCCGCGCCGGATGCATCGTGACCGTCGGGTCCAACGCGTCGGGAGTGCCGCGCACCCACATGGCCGCGTACGCCGCGTCCAAGGCCGCGGCCACGATGTTCACCAAGTGCCTCGGGCTCGAGCTGGCCCGCAGCGGGGTCCGCTGCAACGTGGTCTCGCCCGGCTCCACCGACACCGCGATGCAGCGCGCGCTGTGGCCCGACGACCAGGTCCCGGACCGCGTCCTCAACGGCGACCCCGACACCTACCGCGTCGGCATCCCCCTCGGCCGCATCGCCGACCCGTCGGACGTCGCCGACGCCGTCCTCTTCCTGGTCTCCGACCGGGCCCGGCACATCACCATGCACGACCTCTACGTCGACGGCGGCGCCACGCTGCGCGCCTGACGGCGCGCGACCTCCCGTCCCGGCCGGGGACGGGACCCGTCGCGCGCCGCCACCGCCGTACGACCGGCACGGCCCACCCCGGCCGTGCGACCCGCCGTCACACGGCCCGACCCTCCGGGGCGGGTCGGCCCGACGGCTGCCCGGCCGCGGCACGCGGCACCCGCCCCGCCGGGGCGGGACACCGCGGGCCCCGGCCGCCGAACGACCCGGGGCGGCCACACCCCACCCGGCCCCGGGCCGCCCGACTCCCCGTCAGGGCACGCCCCGGGCACGGGAAGACGGCCGCACCGCCCGCCGGAGTCCCCACCCCGGACGCCGGTGGCCCGCCGGCCGGCGGG
>KL569517.1:1305-5194 GCA_000715685.1 Streptomyces lilacinus | reverse complement strand
GATGTGTATAAGAGACAGACATCACGTCATACGCACACCCGGTGCGATCCACCGGGGGAACGGAGCAGCAGGTGACCACGGCTCACCACGTCGCCGACCGGCCGGACCGGCGGCCCGCACCGCCGGCCGCGCAGCCCGCGGACCCGATGGCCACCGTCGGCGCCGCGACCTCGCTGCTCGACGCGTACGAGCCCGGCCGGGCCCGCTTCTTCGCCTCGCCCACCCGCACGCTCCTCGCGCACGGCACCCGGGCCGAGGTGCCGCACGGCGACGCGCCGCTGCACCGGCGCGTGGCCGAGACCCTCGAGAGCCGGCTGCGCGCCGGCGACGCCGCGCCGATCGTCGTCGGGGCGGTGCCCTTCGACCACACCGCGCCCGCCGCGCTCGCCGTCCCGGAGGCCGTCCGCTGGGCGCCGCCGCTCGCCGAGGACCCGCTCGTCGGGCTGCCCGCCCCGGCACCCGCCGCGGCCGACTGGGACGTCCGGCCCGTGCCCGAGCCGCACGTGTACGGCGACGCCGTCGCCGAGGCCGTACGCCGCATGCGGCGCGGGGACTTCAGCAAGGTCGTCCTCGCCCGCACCCTCGAGCTGCGCTCCTCGCGCGAGCCCGACCTGCCCGCGCTGCTGCAGCGCCTCGCCCGCCGCGACCCCGCCGGCTACACCTTCGCCGTGCCCTCCGGGCCCGGCCGCACCCTGCTCGGCGCCAGCCCGGAGCTCCTCGTCTCGAGACGCGGCGGCAGAATCGTCGCCAACCCGCTCGCCGGCTCCGTACCCCGCAGCGCCGACCTCGCCGAGGACGTGCGCCGCGCCGCCGCGCTGCTGGAGTCCGCCAAGGACCTGCACGAGCACGCCGTCGTCGTGGACGCCGTCCGCGAGGCCCTCGCCCCCCACTGCCGCACCCTCGACGTGCCGGCGCGCCCCACCCTCGTACGGACCGCCACGATGTGGCACCTGTCCACGACCGTGGTCGGCGAGCCCGCCGACCCCGCCGTCTCCGCGCTCGAACTGGCCTGTGCCCTGCACCCCACCCCGGCCGTCTGCGGCACGCCCACCGCCGTCGCCCGCGACGTCATCGCCGAGCTCGAGCCCTTCGACCGGGGCGCCTACACCGGCATGGTCGGCTGGGGCGACGCGAGCGGCGACGGCGAATGGGTCGTCACCATCCGCTGCGCCGAGGCCGAGGGGCGCACCCTGCGGCTCTTCGCCGGCGCGGGTGTGGTCGAGCAGTCCTCGCCGGAGGCCGAGACGGCCGAGACCGGCGCCAAGTTCCAGACGTTCCTGCAGGCAGTGGGGGTAGACCAGTGACAGAGCCGACCATCGACGCGCCCGGTTACCCGGCCGAGTTCGCCGAGCGCTACCGCGCGGCCGGCTGGTGGCGTGGCGAAACGTTCGGGCAGATGCTGCGCGACCGGGCCGCCGAGCACCCGGAGAGGGTGGCGATCGTCGACCCCGCCGGCGACGGTCGACGCTGGACCTACGGCGAACTCGACGCGCGCGCCGACCGGCTGGCCGCGGGCTTCCTCGGCCACGGCATCGGCAAGGGCGACCGCGTCGTCGTCCAACTGCCGAACATCGCCGAGTTCTTCGAAGTGGTCTTCGCGCTCTTCCGTATCGGCGCCCTCCCGGTCTTCGCCCTCCCCGCGCACCGGGAAACCGAGATCACCCACTTCTGCTCCTTCACCGAGGCCGCCGCGTACGTCGTCGCCGACGTCGCCGAGGGCTACGACTACCGCGAGCTGGCGACGAAGGTACGGGCCGAGGTGCCCGCCCTCAAGCACGTCTTCGTCGTCGGCGACCCCGGTGAGCACACCGCCCTCGCCGACGTCCCCACCGACCCCGTCGTCGTCGAGGACCCGCCCCGCCCCCACGACCTGGCCTTCCTCCAGCTCTCCGGCGGCTCCACGGGCGTGCCCAAGCTGATCCCGCGCACCCACGACGACTACATCTACTCCCTGTGGGGCTCCAACGAGATCTGCGGCGTCGACGAGCACAGCGTCTACCTCTGCGCCCTGCCCGCCGCCCACAACTTCCCCCTCAGCTCGCCCGGCACCCTCGGCGCCCTCTACGCCGGCGCGCGCGTCGTGCTCGCCCCGCGCCCCAGCCCGGACGTGGCCTTCCCGCTCATCGAGCGCGAGGGCGTCACCCTCACCGGCCTCGTACCGCCGCTGGCCCTGGTGTGGACCGAGGCCGCCGGCACCACCGCGCACGACCTCTCCAGCCTCGAGGTCCTGCTGGTCGGCGGCGCGAAGTTCAGCGAGGAGGCCGCCCGGCGCGTGCGCCCGGCGCTCGGCTGCACGCTGCAGCAGGTCTTCGGCATGGCGGAGGGCCTGGTGAACTACACCCGGCTCGACGACCCCGAGGAGATCGTCGTCACCACCCAGGGCCGCCCGATCTCGCCCGACGACGAGATCCGCGTCGTCGACGACCAGGACAACGACCTGCCCGTGGGCGCGACCGGACACCTCCTCACCCGCGGCCCCTACACCATCCGCGGCTACTGGCGGGCGCCCGAGCACAACGCCGTCTCCTTCACCGAGGACGGCTTCTACCGCACCGGCGACGTCGTCCGGCGCACGGAGACCGGCCACCTCGTGGTCGAGGGCCGGGCCAAGGACCAGATCAACCGCGGCGGCGAGAAGGTCGCGGCGGAGGAGATCGAGAACCACATCCTCGCCCACCCCTCCGTCCACGACGTCGCCGTCGTCTCCATGCCCGACGACTACCTGGGCGAGCGCACCTGCGCGTACGTCGTGCTGCGCGAGGGCGCCGAGCCGGTGAAGTCGATCGCGATCAAGAAGTTCGTGCGCGAGCGCGGCCTGGCCGCCTTCAAGGTGCCCGACCGGGTCGAGTTCGTCGACGCCTTCCCGCAGACCGGCATCGGCAAGGTCTCCAAGAAGGACCTCCGCGCGGCCATCGCCGCCCGGCTCCGCGACACCGCCGCCACACAGCACTGAGAAAGGCCCCACCATGGCGCTCCCCGCCATCGCCCCCTACGCCATGCCCACCGAGGCCGACCTGCCCGCCAACAAGGTGGCCTGGACGGTCGACCCGGACCGCGCGGTCCTGCTCGTGCACGACCTGCAGAACTACTTCCTGGACGCCTTCACCGAAGGCGCCTCGCCCGTGACCGAGATGCTCGGCAACATCGCCCGGCTGAAGAAGGACTGCGCCCGCCTCGGCATCCCCGTCGTCTACTCCGCCCAGCCCGGCGGCCAGAGCCCCGCCGAGCGCGGCCTCCAGCAGGACTTCTGGGGCCCGGGCCTGCCCGCCGACGACCGGGCGAAGGCCATCGCGGACGCCGTCGCGCCGGGCGAGGGCGACACCGTGCTCACCAAGTGGAAGTACAGCGCGTTCGTCCGCACCGACCTCGCCGAGCGGATGGCGGCCCAGGGCCGCGACCAGCTCGTCGTCGTGGGCGTCTACGCCCACATCGGCGTCATGATGACCGCCTGCGACGCCTGGATGCGCGACATCCAGGCCTTCCTCGTCGCCGACGCCGTCGCCGACTTCTCCGCCGAGGACCACGCCATGGCGCTGCGCTGGGCCGCCGCCAAGTGCGCGGTCGTCACCACCACCGACCGCGTCCTCGAAGGGAAGTAGGCGTCATGGCCCTCACTCTCGAAAAGATCCGTGCCGACGTCGCCGACGTGCTGGGCGAGGACCCCGCCGACATACCCGACGACGAGAACCTCGTCGACTACGGCCTGGACTCCGTCCGCATCATGACCCTCGTCGAGCGCTGGCGCCGCGACCACGGCGTCGAGGTCGCCTTCGTCGACCTGGCCGAGAAGCCGGCCCTCGAGGAGTGGGCACCCCTGCTGGGGGCCCGGGCATGACCCTCCCCGCACTCGAGCGGCCCGTCGGCGCCGCGGCCCCCTCCGCCCCGGAGG
>KL569517.1:0-1048 GCA_000715685.1 Streptomyces lilacinus | reverse complement strand
CGCTCGGGCGGCGGCCCCGCGCCGGGCCCCGGCTCCGGGCGACGCCGCCGAGCAGGACGGCTTCCTCGACCTGCTCACCCGCGTCGCCGACGGCGACCCCCACCGGCCGCTGTCCGTCCCCGCCACCACTGCAGCCACCGCCACTGCCGAGGAACTCGAGCGCGTCCTGGTCGAGTTCAACGACACGGCCGTCGACCTGCCGCCGACCACCCTCGTCGGCCCCCTCGAGGCCCGTGCCGCCCGTACGCCGGGCGCCCCCGCCCTCGTCGCCGGCGCGCTCACCCTGACGTACGCCGAGCTCACCGCGCGCGCCAACCGCCTCGCCCGGCACCTGGCGGGCCTCGGCCTGCGCCCCGGCACCGCCGCCGCCGTCGCGCTGCCCCGCTCGGCGGAGCGCGTCGTGGCCCTGCTCGCCGTCCTGAAGGCCGGCGGTACGTACGTGCCGTTCGTGCCGGGCCTCGGCGCGGGGAGCGCGGCACCGGTCTGCGTCGTGACGGACTCGGCCGCGCTGCCCGACCTGCCGGACACCGGCTCCGCCACGCCCGTCGTCCTCGACGACCCCGACACCGCGGCGGCCGTGGCCCGGCGGCTGCCCACCGACCCGGGTCGCGCGCTGACCCCGCACCACCCCGCGTACGCCGTCCCCGGGGCCGTCGTCGCGCACTCCGCGATCGACAACGGCCTGCGCTGGCTGCAGGACCGGTGCCCGCTCACCCCCGAGGACCGCGTCCTGCACCTCGCCCCCGCCGGCACCCACGCCGAGGTGTGGGAGGTGTGCTGGCCGCTCCGCGCGGGCGCCGCCCTCGTCCTCCCCGGTCCCGACGACGACCCGGCGGCCCCGACCCGCACCGTCCGCGAACACGGCGTCACCGTGGCCCACCTGTCCCCGTCGGCCCTCGACCGGCTGCCGCCCGCCGCCCGCGGATCGCTCCGCGCGGTGCTGTGCGGCGGGCCCGAGCTGCCGCGCGAGGTCGTCGACCGCTTCCACGCCGCCTTCCCCGGCACCGCCCTGCACCTGTCTCTTATACACATCTCTGAGCGGGCTGGC
>KL569516.1:18090-20484 GCA_000715685.1 Streptomyces lilacinus | reverse complement strand
AATAGCCGATCGCGATAAGCGGCAAAAGACGCGCTGAATGGGCGGCGGCACCCCGAGAGGGTGCCGCCGCCCTTTCGCTTATCCGCTCACTCCGAAAATCCGTTGCCGGTCCGGTGCGACGGTGCTGAGCTGGGCCGATGCGAACAGATCGTAGGGCGACGGATCGTGGTGCGGCGGACGGGTCGGGCGGGTCGGACGGGTTGCTCGAGGTCTTCGACCGCGAGATGCGGCGGGGTGTGCGGCCGGACGGGCCGGGGGACCGGGTCGAGCGCGTGGGCGGAGTGGTGCGGCACGTCGGGGCGGACGAGCACGCGTGGAACGGGGTGGTGTGGTCGGACCTCGACGAGGCCGGCGCGGACGCGGCGATCGCGGCGCAGGTGGCGTACTTCTCCTCGCTCGGGCGGGAGTTCGAGTGGAAGCTGTACGCCCACGACCGGCCGGCGGACCTCGCCGATCGGCTGCTGGCGGCGGGTTTCGTGCCGGAGCCGGAGGAGACGCTGATGGTCGCCCCGCTGCCGGGGCCCGGCGCCCTGCCGCCCGCGCCCGTCCTGCCCGAGGGGGTGCGGCTGCTCCCGGTGACCGACGAGGCCGGCGTACGGCTCATGCGGGCCGTGCACGACGAGGCGTTCGGGCCCGGGCGGGGGTCGAGCGGGGAGCAGTTGCTGGACCGGTTGGCGGGGGATCCGGACGCGGTGCCCGCGGTTGTCGCGATGGCGGGCGACGTGCCGGTGAGTGCCGCGCGGATGGAGCTGCACCCGGGCACGGGGTTCGCGAGTCTGTGGGGCGGGGGCACCGTGCCGGGGTGGCGCGGCCGGGGGATCTATCGGGCGCTCGTCGCCCATCGGGCCCGGATCGCGGCCGAGCGCGGGTACCGGTATCTGCAGGTCGACGCCTCCGGCGAGAGCCGGCCCATTCTGCTGCGGCTCGGGTTCGTGCCGCTGACCACCACTACTCCGTACGTCCGCGGGCCCGGCCGGTCATGACGACGGCGCCGCCCGCGACGGCCAGGCCGGCCAGGGACACGGCGAAGGTGGTCGCCCCGGCGGTCAGGCCGACGGCGTCGCTGAGGTAGCCGGCCGTGACCGGCAGGATGCCGGCGGGCAGGTAACCGCCCACGTTGAGGGCGGCGTTGGCCTCGGCGAGGCGCCGGGTGGGGACGCCGGTGTTCAGGAGGGTGAGCCCGCCGAGCTGCCCCAGGCCCTGGCCGGCGCCGGCCAGCACGGCGGCGGCGACGAGGAGGGCGAGGGACGAGCTGCGCACGGCCGCCGTCAGTGCGACCATGCCGAGCGCGGTGCTCGCCGCCCCGGTGAGCAGGATCGTCCGCACCCGCAGGCGTCGCACCGCGAACTGCACGCCCGTCGAGGTGAGGAACATCCCGAACGCGATCGCGCCGGTCAGGACGCGGTTGGTCGAGCCCAGCAGGCCGGACAGCAGGGACGGGCCGAGCGAGAGCACGAACGACGTACCCGTGATGCCGGGCGCGAACACCGCGATGCCGTGCAGCAGTCGGCCACCGGCACCGCGCGGCACGCGGGGCAGGCGGATCCAGGAGCCCGCGCCGGCCGGGGCGGGGCGCCGAGCGGACGTGCCGCGGGGGATCGGCATGCGCAGAACCGTCACGAACGCCGAGGCGAGCAGGGCGATGTCGACGAGGAAGACGGTCACGGTCGGGGCCGGCAGCGTTTCGGAGAGGACGCCCGCCAGCAGCGGGCCCAGGCCGGCGCCGAGCACCATGGCGGAGGACGCCACCAGTGCGCCCAGCCGCTTGCGGTCCGGGCCGGCCACGTCCGTCACGGCGGCCATGCCGGCGGAGACGGCGGCACCGACGGCGATGCCGGTGAACAGCCGGGCCGCCACCAGCGCGACGACCGAATCGGCGGTCGCGAAGACCCCGCACGCCACCGTCGCCAGGCCGAGCGCGGGGAGCAGCACGGGCCTGCGGCCGAGGCGGTCGGAGGCCGCGCCCGAGACGAGGAGCGAGGCGATCAGGCCGACGATGTAGGAGGCGAAGACGAGGGTCAACGTGCCCTTGGAGAAGCCGATGTCGCGCTGCCACAGCACGTAGAGCGGTGTAGCGGCGTTGGAGAGGACGAACACCGCTGTCACCGGCCATGCCGCCAGCCAGATCCACCACCGGGGTGCGGGCGCTGGTACTGGTGCGGATGCCAGAGTCTTCGTAGGCGTGGAAACGGGCGTGGAAACGGGCGCAGGGCTGGTCACGGACATGGGTATCCCCCTCGGCTCGGGCAGTACGAGTTGAGTCGAACTTAGCAGCAAGTACGATTGGACTCGTACTGGAAGTCGTGTGAGAAGGGGCACCGATGGCACCGACGACGTTCAAGGTCCCGCCCGAGCCCGACGGCCTGCCGGATCCGCTGCCGGAACCGGCGGGCG
>KL569516.1:15565-17802 GCA_000715685.1 Streptomyces lilacinus | reverse complement strand
ATCGACGAGCTGCGCCTGGAGGTGGTGCTGGGCGCGCTGAGCGACCCGCTGCGCCTGGGGATCGTGCGCAAACTGCTGCTGGAGTCCGAGGAGTTCGACCACTCGTGCGGCTGGTTCGGGCTGGACCGCCCCAAGTCCTCGCTGACCCACCACTTCCGCGCCCTGCGCGAGGCCGGCGTCACCCGTCAGCGTCAGTACGGGCTCGAACGCCGCAGCCACGTCCGGGTCGACGACCTCAACGCCCGCTTCCCCGGGCTGCTCGACCTCGTCGCCGACTGGACGCCGGCGTCCTGAACCGCGGCGCGTGGCACGTGGGGCGTGGCCCGCGGCGCGTGGCTCGTGGCTCGTGGCTCGTGGTGCGGCGCCGGGGTGCGTGCCGCGCGCGGGCGGTGCCGGGGCCGTCGCCTTCTCAGCGGAATGCCGACGGTCCCAGCGTCCCGCCCCGCTCGAAGGCCTCGGCGAACGCCTCCTCGCCCAGCGCCGCCCGCGCCGCCGCCGTGATGCGATCGACGTCCCCGCGCTCGGCGGGCGGCAGTGGCATGCCCACCGAGGCACGGGCGGCGGACGCCGCGCCCAGCAGGAGCGCCGACCGCTCGGCGTTGCCGGCCAGGGCGGCGGCACCGGCGAGGCCCTCGAGCGGCAGCGCCACCGCACGGGCGTCGCCGGTGGGGAGGGCGGCCTCCAGGGCGCGCTCGTGCAGGGCGCGCGCGGCGTCCGCGTCGCCGCGCAGCTCCGCGACGAAGCCCAGCTCGGCGAGGACGAGGGAATTCCCCTGCTCCGAGGAGACCTCCGCGTACCAGTCGCGGATGCGCAGCAGCAGCGCCTCGGCGCCGGCCAGATCGCCCTCGGCGCGGGCGGCCAGGGACAGGCCCAGCTCGGCGTGGATCACCCCGAACCCGTAGCCCTGCTCGGCCGCGATGCGCCGGGCCCGCTCGTGCAGCCGGCGCGCCTCCTCCCCGGCGCCGGTCAACAGGGCGATGCGACCGAGGTGGGAGAGGAGGGAGGCGACTTGAGTGGTGAGCTCCAGATCCTCCGCGATGGCCAGGGCGTCGTGCAGCAGTCGCTCGGCGCGAGCGTAGTCGCCGCCTGTACCGGCCAAGGTGGCCAGGGGGACGACGCTCTGCAACTGACCCCAACGGTCGCCCAGTTCCGCGAACAGTGCCGTCGCCGCCTCGCCGTCCCGTCGGAGCGCGGCCGACTTGCCCCGGATCAGCGCGTGTGTCGCCCGTAGGGCCAGCGTCGCCGCGATGCCCCAGCGGTCACCGCGCTCGCGGAACCCCGCCAGTGCCCGGCCGTTGAGCTCTTCGCTGGCGGCCAGATCGCCGGCGCTGAAGAGGGCGTAGGCGTGGAACCACAGGGCTGTCGACCGTGCGCCCGCATCGGACACCTCCTCGTACGCCGGCTGCGGCGAGGGGCGGCCGGGCGGTGGGCGATGGCCGGTCAGCAGCGCGAACGCGGTGTGCAGGGCGCGTATTTCGGGCCAGTCGCCCATCGCGAGCGCCTCCTCGGTGCGGCGACGGGCCTCGCCGAGCCGGCCGCGCAGCAGCCAGTACCAGGCGAGCGCGCCGACCAGCCGCCGTGTCTCCTCCCGCGTGCCGCTCCGCGCGGCCGTCTCGAGCGCGGTCCGCAGATTGCCGCTTTCGGCGTCGAGCCGGCGCAGCCAGAGGTTCTGGTCGGGGCCCCGGAGGAGCGGGCGGGCGCGCTCGGCGAGCGCGGCGTAATACCGAAGGTGTCGCCTCCGCACCGCCTCCTCGTCCGCCATCTCGTGCAGCCGCTCGACGGCGTAGGCGGTGACCGACTCGAGCATCCGGTACCGGGCGCCGTGCGGGCCGTCGACCATGACGACCAGGGATCGGTCGACCAGGCGGGCCAGCAGGTCCAGCACCTCCTCCCGCTCGACGCCGTCCCCCGCGCAGACGGCCTCCGCCGCCTCCAGCGTGCAGCCGTCGGTGTGCACGGCGAGGCGGCGCAGCACGATGCGCTCGGGCGCGCTGAGCAGCTCCCAGCTCCAGTCGATGACCGCGCGCAGGGTCTGCTGCCGGCGCGGCGCGCCCCGGCGGCTGCCGGACAGCACCCGGAAGCGGTCGTCCAGGCGGGCCGCGAGCTCCCGGGCCCCGAGCGCGCGGACGCGCGTGGCGGCCAGCTCGAGGGCGAGCGGCAGCCCGTCGAGACGCCGACAGATCACGTCGACGGCGTCGCGCGTCGGGGCGTCGAGGACGAAGCCGGGCGCGGCGGGC
>KL569516.1:14536-15308 GCA_000715685.1 Streptomyces lilacinus | reverse complement strand
CAGCGGCTCCACCGCGAGCACGGTCTCGGCGGGAAGCCCCAGCGGCTCCTGGCTCGTGGCCAGGACGCACAGCCCGGGTGCGGCCCGGAGCAGTCGTTCGACCAGGTCGGCGGCCTGCTCGAGGACGTGCTCGCAGTTGTCGAGAACGAGCAGTGCCGTACGGTCGCGGAGCCGTGCCGCGAGCCGCTCCGCGGCGGACAGCGGGGCGGGCCGGTCCCCGGCGCCGTCGTCGCGCAGGCCCAGCGCGCCGGCCACGGCCTCCACCAGGGCGTCGGGCGTCGCGCCCGGACCGCCGCGCAGCGCGGCCAGCTCCACGAACCAGGCGCCGTCGGGGAAGCCGGCCGCGACCCGGCCCGCGACCTCGGTCGCCAGGGCGGTCTTGCCGACGCCACCCGGCCCCGTGAGCGTCACCAACCGTCCGGCCCGGACCAGCGCGGCCACCTCCGCGGCGGCGCCTTCGCGGCCCACGAGCTCCGTGAGCGGGGCCGGCAGATTCGTACGGGGAGGGGCGGGCGGACCGTCGGCGGGGGCGGACGCGGGAACGGGAGGCGGCGAGGGCGCGGCGAGCTCGGGGGACTGGGTGAGGATCGCCTGGTGGAGCGAGGTGAGGCCCGGCCCCGGATCCAGGCCCAGCTCGCTCGCCAGCCGCTCGCGCAGCTCGGCGTACGAGGCGAGGGCCTCGCTCTGGCGCCCGGCCCCGTACAGGGCGCGCAACTGGGCCGCGCGGAGCCGCTCGCGCAGCGGGTGGCGGGTCACGAGCGCGGTGAGCTCG
>KL569516.1:13398-14313 GCA_000715685.1 Streptomyces lilacinus | reverse complement strand
CACGAGCGCGGTGAGCTCGCCGGCGAGGCGGCCGTGCTCGCCGAGCTCGAGCCGGGCCTCGGCCCGCTCCTCGAGCGCGGTCAGCCGCAGCTCCTCCAGGCGGAGGGCGGCCGCCCGCACGTATTCCTCGTCCGCGAAGTCGGCGTACGCCGCGCCGCGCCACAGCCCGAGCGCCTCGGTGAGCAGCGCGGCGCGCTCCCGGGGCCCGGGAGCGGCGCGGGCCCCGGACACCAGCGTGCGGAAACGGTCGGCGTCGGTGTCGCCGGCGTCGAGACGCAGCCGGTACCCCGGCGGCTGATGGACGACGCGGTCGCGGCCGACGGCACGGCGCAGCTGGGAGACCTTGCCCTGGAGGGAGTTGGCGGGATTGCCGGGCGGCGCCCCGGCCCACAGGTCGTCGACGAGCCGGTCGGCGGAGACCGGTCTGCCCTCGTGCACCAGCAAGTCGGCCAGCAGCGCCCGGACCTTCGCCTCGCGCACCCTGACCGGCTCCCCCGCCTCGTCCCACACCACCAGTGGACCGAGCACCCCGAACAGCATGCCCACGACCGTAACCCAGCCCACTGACAACGGATCTCCGGTGTCACGAGGTGTCACGGGCCCGGCGGCGGGCGGCCGGAGCGGCTCCTTCCTCGGCACTTCTCGGCCTCAGCGAACCCTCAGCTCCCCTCAGCGGATCCGCAGCAGAGCGTCAGCGCGGCCCGGCAGAGTGCGGGGCATGACGAAATACGCGAGCAAGAAGGCCGTGATCACCGGCGGCACCATCGGCATGGGTCTCGCCATCGCCAAGCGCCTCGTCGAGGGCGGCGCCGAAGTGCTCCTGACGGGGCGGAACGAGAAGAATCTGGCGGCGGCCCGGGAGGAGCTGGGGTCGGGTGCCCACGTGGTCCGCTCCGACACCGCGAGCCTCGAGGA
>KL569516.1:12296-13145 GCA_000715685.1 Streptomyces lilacinus | reverse complement strand
GCTCAGAGATGTGTATAAGAGACAGGCTCGGACACGTGGACTATCTCTTCGTCAACGCGGGCATCGCCGAGCCGGGGCCGGTGTCGGCGGTCACAGAGGAGTCCTACGACCGCCAGTTCGCGGTCAACACCAAGGGGGCGTTCTTCACGGTCCAGCACATGATTCCGCTGCTGCGCGAGGGCGGGGCGATCGTCTTCACCACGTCCGTCGCGGACGCCGTCGGCGCGCCCGGCATGGCGGTCTACTCCGGCACGAAGGCGGCGCTGTGGTCCTTCGCCCAGGTGCTGGCCTCGGAGTTGGTGGGGCGGGGCATACGGGTCAACGCGGTGAGCCCGGGATTCATCGACACCCCGACCATGGGCGCGGCGGGCCTGTCGGCCGAGGAGCGGGAAGGCTTCCGGGCCGTCGGCGACGCCACGACCCCGATGAAGCGGCACGGCTCGGCGGACGAGGTGGCCCGCGCGGTGCTGTTCCTCGCCGCCGACGCCACGTTCACCACGGGGGTGAAGCTGCCGGTCGACGGCGGTCTCGGCCAGCATGTCGCGGTGCCGGCCGAGTGACCGCGCGGCGCGCGGCTCACTTGCCGTAGGGGCGGGCGGCGCGGGCCTCGCGCAGCGAGACGGCCCACCAGGCGAGCTGGTCGAGCATCACCTTGGCGGCCGCTGCGGCCGAGGTGCCGGCCGCCTCGTCCAGGTGGCGGCCGGAGTCGTCCAGCTTGCCCCAGGGGCTGTGGAAGCTCACGGTCTCGCGGATGGTGACGGCATGCAGCTCGGCGAAGACCGGGCGGAGGTGCTCGACGGCGCGCAGGCCGCCGGAGAGCCCGCCGTACGAGACGAAGGCGACCGGCTT
>KL569516.1:9501-12036 GCA_000715685.1 Streptomyces lilacinus | reverse complement strand
TATAAGAGACAGGTGTAGTGCCAGTCGATGAGGTTCTTCAGGGTGGCGGGGTAACTGTGGTTGTACTCAGGGGTGATGACGATGAAGGCGTCGGCCGCTTCCAGGCGCGGGGTGACCGCGGCGAGGGCGGCGGTGTCCTCCGGGCCCGGCTCCCGGGTGAGGCTCACCGGCAGCGGGTGCTCGGCCAGGTCGATGACGTCGACCTCGACGTCGTCGCGCTGCGCCGTCTGGGCGGCGAGCCAGCCGGCGATCGTGGGGGCGAAGCGGCCGTCACGGTTCGAGGCGACGACGACGGCGAGGCGGTAGGGGGTCTCGGGCACGGTGGAATCCTCTTCTCCGGGCCGGATCCGGTGCGAAGGTCACCGGCCCGGCGGGCTGTTGAGAAGAAGCCTCCAATCTCAAGCGCGGTTGAGGTCAAGCCCCGGCCGTCAGAACATGTCCGGGCACCACGGCCGCCGTGCCGTCCGCAGCATCAGTTCCGCGCGCGCCACCGCTCCCGGCCGCTTCTCGAGGACCTTGCCGAGGGACGCCAGCCGGACGACGGACTCGTCGCCCAGGGCGAGCGCGCCCAGATCGCCCACGTCCAGGACGAGTTCGGCGGGCCGCGCGGTGGGCGCGCAGCTCGCGCCGTCGGGGCCCGCCTGGAGGAGGAAGCGCCCGGCGGCGTGGCCGAGCGGGTCGACGACCTCGAGGACCAGGGCGCCCGGGCAGGCGTACGTGCGGGCGCCGAGCAGGGCCGGTACGTCGAGCGGGCGCAGCCACAGGAAGTCGCCGTGGTTGGTGACCTTGGCCGCGCGCGGGTCGGGCAGCAGGAGCGGGAGGAGGTCGTCGGGCGCGCGGAAGCCGGTCGCGACCTTGCGTATCCAGTCGGCCGTCAACACGAAATGCCACAGGGCGCGTTCGGCCTCGGTGGTCACCGCGATCAGGTCGCGAACGGTGGCGGTGTTCAGCGGGCGCTTGCCGTCCCACACGTCGTCGGCGGTGTACGTCAGCAGCCCGTCGGGAGTGCCGTCGGGCGCGCGGTACAGCGCGTGGAACGGCTCGGTCCAGGGGGCGCTCACCGGGGGGATGTCGCCCGTGGCCATCCCCCACCAGCGCTCGGGGCGGTCGATGACGCCGTGCCGCGTGGCGCGGAGCCGCTCGTGCAGGCCGGGGCCCAGGGCGCGTACGGTCTCGCCGTCCACGAAGTCGACGCGGCCGCCGTCCGCGGGGCCGGTGTAGCGCCGGTCGAGGCCGGCGCGTGCCACCTCGACCTCCCATTCCGTGGTCCAGGTGGCCGGGCCGAAGCCGAACCGCCCGTAGATGGGCCACTCGGCGGCGATCAGCGTCGCGGCGACCTCGCCGCGCTCCTTGGCGTCCCGCAGCTCGCGTTCCATCATCCGGCTCAGCAGCCCGCGCCGGCGGTGGGTGGCGGAGACGGTGACGCCGGTGAGGCCGCTCGCCGCGACGGAGGCGCCGCCCGGCAGGGCGAGGCGCTGCGCGTAGCTGCGGCAGGTGCCGACGCAGCGCCCCTCGTCGAAGGCCCCCTGGGTGCGGTCGAGATCCATCCCCGGCCGGCGGATCTCGATCTCGTCCTTGCTCACGAGGGGCGGTCGCAGGAAGCCGGTGCGCACGGCACGGAGCCAGCCGGGGACGTCGGACTCGTCGATCGTACGGATCTCGAGGCTCATACCCGCACGCTAGGCGCGGCGCCGGGACGGACGCATCTCATTTCCTACGACCGTCGAGGATCCGCGACAGGACCTTCCCAGGCGGAGGAGGCCTGCCCCACTCGTGGTGCGGTCCACGACGCGGATCAGAAGGCGACGCGGATCTCCCCGACGCGTCGGCCGCCGCCCAGGAGCGGCGCGTCGGCGATGCGGGCGACGACGGGGGAGTCGACGCCCAGCAGCTCCAGGGCGCGGGCCAGGACCGGCCCCAGGGCCCGCCCGGCACCGTCGTCGATCTTGAAGGCGAGGGCGCGGCCGTCCGGCAGGGCCAGGGCCTGCACCGCCTCGGCGCCCATCTTCGACAGCGCGCCGGGCACCTCGCGCATCAGCCAGGTGTCGGGGCGCCGGGTGCCGGCTACGTACTCGGGGTGGGCGCGCATCGCGTCCGCGACCGCGCGCTCCGGGGTGCCGGCCTCGGCCAGGACGAAGGAGCGGAAGGCGCGGGCCAGTCCGGTGAGGGAGAGCGCCATCAGGGGCGCGCCGCAGCCGTCGGTGCCGACGTGGTGGACGGCCTCGCCGCTCGCCCGCTCCACCGTGCGCAGCACGAGCTGCTGGAGGGGGTGGTCGGGGGCGAGGTAGGAGTCCAGGGGCCAGCCGTTGACCGCACAGGCGGCGATCATGGCGGCGTGCTTGCCGGAGCAGTTCATGGTGACCTTGTCGCGGACCCGGCCGGAGGCGAGGTAGGCCTCCGCCTCGACGGGGTCGAGGGGCAGGTCGGGCGGGGTCTGCAGGCCGTCCTCGAGGACGCCGAACTCGGCCAGCATCGTGCGCACGAGCTCGAGGTGGAAGGCCTCCCCGGAGTGGCTTGCCGCGGCCAGCGCCAGCC
>KL569516.1:3719-9209 GCA_000715685.1 Streptomyces lilacinus | reverse complement strand
GGGCGGCCGCCTGCATCGGCTTGTTGGCGGAGCGCGGGTAGACGGGGGCGGCGGGGTCGCCCAGGGCGAACTCCACGCTGCCGTCGGCCGCCAGCATCACCAGCGAGCCGAGGTGCCGGCCCTCGACGAAGCCCGAACGCACGACCTCGGCGAGGACCGGGGATATGCCCGGGGTGCCGGCGGCACCGGCGCTGTCGGCCGGGGCGGCGGTCGCGAGCGGTGCGAGGGTCGAGGAGGTCATCGGCGGCCTTCCGGGGGTGGTGGTGCGAACCGCCCCCGGTGGGTCTCAGCCGATCGCGGCGGTCACGAGAGGAGGTCGTCTACTTGCGCTTCCCCTTCACGGTACCTGCGTGCGATTTCGGCACTGCAATCGTCGGCCGTGCGCTGCAGTCGCCGGCGCCGCACGGAGACCTGCCGCTCGTACCCCACGAGGCGGCGCATGCCGTCCCGCAGCTCCTGGTCCGTACGGGCCCCCAGATCCGACAGCCGGACCTCCGACAGCATGTCCTCGGCCAGCCGCCGGTACTCCTCGCCGTGCGGGGTGCCCAACGTCACGTGGCGGGCGGAGGAGCGCTGCGCGGAGGGGCCGTCCGCCAGGATCTCCGACAGCCGCTCCACCAGCAGCCGCTCCACCAGAGGCGAGCCCGGCGTCGCGCGGCGGGTCAGCTCGGCCCGCAGGATGTCGATGCGGCCCTGCAGCAGCCGCCGCACGTAGCTGAGGTCCGCCTCCTCGCGCTGCGACTCGCGACGCAGGCTCCGCAGCTCGCCCAGGCGCAGCTCCGCGAGCCGCCGGCCGGCGACGTCCGCCAGCCGCCCGGAGCGTTGGCTCGGGGGTCTGGCCTGCAAGCTGTCCACTGCCTTGAGGTCCTTGAGGTCCTTGAGGTCTTTGAGATCCTTCAGGTCTTTGAAGCCCTTGGGATGCTTGAGGTCCTGGAGGTCTTTCGGGTCCCTGAGCTCGGTGGCCGCGCGGTCCGCCGCCTTGAGCACGGGGCCGTCCTCGGTGGGTGTGGTCATGCGGTTCCGTCCCCTCGGGCGGTGCGCGGCCGGATCACAGTGCCGTTGCCCGCAAAAGACACCGCCTGCACGCATCGTGCCATTCGGTGCGCCCCGGGCGCAGGGTCTCTCCACCCGAACGGCCCTGAATGGGCGCAGGGCATCATGGTCCGTATGCGTGCAGTGGTGCAGAGGGTGGACGGGGCGAGCGTCGCCGTGGACGGACAGGTCGTCGGCGAGATCGTCGGCGAGGGGCTGTGCGTGCTGGTCGGGGTCACCCACGACGACACGCCGGAGCGCTGTGCGCAGCTGGCCCGGAAGCTGTGGTCGCTGCGGATCCTGGCGGACGAGAAGTCGTGCTCGGACATCGGCGCACCCTTGCTGGTGATCTCGCAGTTCACTCTCTACGGTGACGCGCGCAAGGGTCGTCGCCCCACGTGGAACG
Organism: Streptomyces lilacinus; assembly: GCA_000715685.1. Classification (GTDB taxonomy): domain Bacteria; phylum Actinomycetota; class Actinomycetes; order Streptomycetales; family Streptomycetaceae; genus Streptomyces; species Streptomyces lilacinus. The sequence continues at coordinate 7,771 of KL569516.1, read as the reverse complement.
CCGCCGCGCCGGGGCCGGTGGCCGAGCCCCTCGTCGACGAGGTCGTCGCGCAGCTCCGCGCGCTGGGGGCGCACGTGGAGACGGGCCGCTTCGGAGCGGACATGAAGGTCTCGCTCACGAACAACGGCCCGTTCACGGTGCTGGTCGAGGTCTGAGGCCCTACGGCTCGACCACGAGCTCCTACGGCTCGACCACGACCTCCTGCGAGGCCGCCGTGCCCTCGCCGACCAGCAGCGGCGCGTCCACCGGCACGTTGCGCTTGACGAGCGCCAGCGCGATCGGCCCGAGCTCGAAGTGGCGGGCGGACGTGGTCACGAAGCCCAGCTGGCGGCCCTCCGGGCCGTCCGCGGCGAGGCGGACCGGGGCGCCGTGCGCGGGCAGCGTCACCTCGCTGCCGTCCAGGTGCAGGAAGACCAGGCGGCGCGGGGGCTTCCCCAGGTTGTGGACGCGGGCGACCGTCTCCTGGCCGCGGTAGCAGCCCTTCTGCAGGTGGACGGCCACGCCGATCAGGCCCAGCTCGTGGGGGATCGTGCGGTGGTCGGTCTCCCGGCCGAGCCGCGGCCGGTGGGCCTCGACGCGCAGCGCCTCGTGGGCCAGGACGCCGGCCGCCGGGCCGTGCGCGGCGGCGAAGTCCGCGAGCCGCTCGCGCGGCAGGAACAGGTCCCGGCCGTGGGCCGTCTCCCGCACCACGGCGTCCTCGGGGGCCTCCGCGATCGAGCCGGCCGGCACGTGCACGACGGCGACGTCGCCCGTCCGGTCGGCGACGTCGACCTTGTAGAAGAACTTCATGCTCTCCAGGTAGGCGATCAGCGCCTCCTGGGTGCCGGGCTCGACGTGGGCCCAGGTCGTCTCCCCGTCGTCGACGAGGGAGAGCGCGTGCTCGATGTGGCCGTGCGGGGAGAGGATCAGCGCCTCGGTCGCCTGCCCGGGCGGGAGCTCGCTGACGTGCTGGGTGAGGAGCAGGTGCAGCCAGCTCAGCCGGTCGGCGCCGGTGACGGTGACGACACCGCGGTGCGAGAGGTCCACGAAACCGGTCCCGGACGCGAGCGCGCGCTGCTCGCGGAACGGGTCGCCGTAGTGCGCGGCGACGCCTTCGTCGGGGCTCTCGGCGGGGACGGCGCCGGGCAGCGACAGCAGCGGGCTGGTCGTTTGAGGCAGCATGCCCCCAGCCTAAGGCGCCTTCGGCCGAGCCTTCGGCGATCCCTTCGAGGAGCAGCCGGAACAGCGGCCGAAGATCGCGAAGTGCTTCATGTCCGTGTCGAAGCCGAAGTCCTCGCGCAGCTTCGCCGTGAAGTCCGCGGCGACCGACAGATCGGCCTCGATGACGTCCGTGCAGTCCCGACAGACGAGGTGTATGTGGTCGTGCCGGTCCGCGAGGTGGTACGTGGGCGCGCCGTGCCCGAGGTGGGCATGGCTGACCAGCCCGAGCTCCTCCAGCAGCTCCAGCGTCCGGTAGACGGTCGAGATGTTCACCCCGCCCGCCGTCTTGCGGACCTCCGTGAGGATGTCGTCCGGGGTGGCGTGCTCGAGCCGATCCACCGCCTCCAGGACGAGCTGGCGCTGGGGGGTCAGCCGGTAGCCGCGCTTACGGAGGTCGCTCTGCCAGTCGGTGTCCACCACGCCCCCAGTCTAGGCAGCGTCGGGCCCCCGGGAGGCCGGGCCGGTCCTTCGGAACTTCCCCCGGGGGGCACTGCGGGACGAACAGGGGCGCCTACGGGTTGTAGGGCGTGCCGTCGGGGTTGAAGAAGGAGACGCCGTCGGGCAGGTCCTCGGGGAGGTTGCGCGCCCACTCCTGCAGGTCGTCCGGGACCTTCTTCAGCTGCGCGGACATGTACGGGCGCAGCGGCACCTCGGGGGTGGCCTTCTCGCCGACCCACATCAGGTCGCCCTTGACGTAGCCGTACAGGCGCTTGCCGCCCGAGTACGGGCCGGCGGCGGCGGTGCGGGCGACCGCGTCCGTGGCCAGGTCGATCTGCGGCTTCTGGTCGGCCAGCTCGCCGTACCAGACCTCGACGACGCCCTGGTCGCGGATCATGACGATCTCGACCTTGCGGTTCTTGTCGATGCGCCAGTAGCCGCTCTCCGTCTCCAGCGGCTGAGCCGGCTTGCCCTCGGAGTCCAGCACCCAGGAGCGCGAGACGTACTCGAGGAAGTCGCGGCCGTCGTGGCTGAAGACGACTTCCTGGCCGAAGTTGCACTTCTCGGCACCGGGGAAGTCGAAGACGCCGGCGCCCTCCCACCTGCCGAGGAGGAAGGCCAGGGGCACGAGGTCGGGGTGAAGGTCGGACGGGATCTCGATCATGAGCTCAGGCGATCTGTTGAGGGTGCGGACAAAGGGGTCAGCGCTGGCCCTGGTACAGCTTCTTCCAGGTCAGGCCCACGAAGGCGAGAACGCCGACGGCGACCAGTACCAGCAGGGTGGTGAAGAAGCCTTCAAGCACGAGCGCGCTCCTCGGTCGTAGTGGGGGTGGTACGTGTACGTAGCGGGGACGAGTCTAGTCCGACGTGCCGCGAGCGGCGCTGTGAGGTTGATCGTCCTGTGCCGGCCCCGGGGGACGACCTAGAGTGATCGCATGGCGAAGAAGCTCGTGATCAAGGTGACGGCGGGCGCGGACGCGCCCGAGCGGTGCTCGCAGGCGTTCACGGTGGCGGCCGTGGCGGTGGCCAGCGGCATCGAGGTGTCGCTGTGGCTGACCGGGGAGTCGTCGTGGTTCGCGCTGCCGGGGCGGGCCGCGGAGTTCGAGCTGCCGCACGCGGCGCCGCTGCCGGAGCTGATCGAGGGGATCAAGGCGGGCGGCGGCATGATCACGGTGTGCACGCAGTGCGCGGCGCGTCGCGACATCGAGGAGAAGGACCTGATCGAGGGCGCGCGCATCGCGGGCGCGCAGGTCTTCGTGAGCGAGGCCATGGCGGACGGCGTGCAGGCGCTCGTCTACTGATCGCGTCCACTAGTCGCAGTTACTGATCGTGGCCCCACGGGTCGCGCGACTCCGGGCGGCGCTTGCCGTCCAGCTCGTCCCACCACTCGTCCGACTTCGGGTCGCCCGACGGGTCGTCCCACCAGCGGTCGTCGGGACCCCGCCGGTTGGCCACGATCGCGGCGACCGGTGGGATGACCATGGCGAACAGGCACAGTCCCACCGCGGCCGGCACCGACCACAGGCGCACGACGGCCCACGCCAGGACGAACAAGAAGATGCAGGTGCCCATCATGGCGAAGTAGAGGTGCCTGCGCCGCTCGTACACACCTTTACGGTACGACCGGGCCGCGAGCAGCGCGAAGGGCCGCACCCCCGCATGGCGTCCAACCCCGGGGTGCGGCCCTTCGGGCCTTTCGGCCGTCTTAGTGAGCGACAGCGGCCTCAGACGGCGATGGCGACCTCCGTCAGCCCGCCCTTCTGGGCGACGACCTTGCGGTCGGCGCTGCCGCCCGGCACGAGGGCGCGGACGGTCCAGGTGCCCTCGGCCGCGTAGAAGCGGAACTGCCCGGTCGCGGACGTCGGCACCTCGGCGGTGAACTCGCCGGTGCTGTCCAGCAGGCGGACGTAACCGGTGACGGGCTCGCCGTCGCGGGTCACCGAGCCCTGGATGGTGGTCTCACCGGGCTTGACGGTCGAGGCGTCGGGGCCGCCGGCCTGTGCTCCACACATGTGCGTTCCTTTCCGTTGCTGACGTGCGAGGGGCTCAGTTGGCGCCGAGCTCGATCGGCACGCCGACGAGGGAGCCGTATTCGGTCCAGGAGCCGTCGTAGTTGCGGACGTTGGACTGCCCGAGCAACTCGTGCAGCACGAACCACGTGTGCGCCGAGCGCTCGCCGATGCGGCAGTAGGCGATGGTGTCCTTGGCGAGGTCCACGCCCGCGCCCTCGTAGAGCTCCTTGAGCTCGCTGTCGGACTTGAACGTGCCGTCGTCGTTGGCCGACTTCGACCAGGGGATGTTGCGCGCGGACGGCACGTGGCCGGGGCGCTGCGACTGCTCCTGCGGCAGGTGGGCCGGGGCGAGCAGCTTGCCGCTGAACTCGTCGGGGGAGCGGACGTCGACGAGGTTGAGGC
>KL569516.1:1624-3429 GCA_000715685.1 Streptomyces lilacinus | reverse complement strand
GACCGATGGCGGCCACGACGTCGTCGCGGAACGCGCGGATCGAGGTGTCCTGCGGCTTGGCCTTGTACTCCGTGCGGGGCCGCTGCGGCACCTCGGCGACGAGGTCGCGGGAGTCGAGCTCCCACTTCTTGCGGCCGCCGTCGAGGAGCTTGACGTCCCCGTGGCCGTAGAGCTTGAAGTACCAGTAGGCGTAGGCCGCGAACCAGTTGTTGTTGCCGCCGTAGAGGACGACGGTGTCGTCGTTGGCGATGCCCTTCTCCGACAGCAGCTTCTCGAAACCTGCCTGGTCGACGAAGTCGCGGCGGACGGGATCCTGGAGGTCGGTCTTCCAGTCGATGCGGACGGCGGTCCTGATGTGGTTCTTGTCGTACGCGGCGGTGTCCTCGTCGACCTCGACGATGACGGTCTTCGGGTCGCCTGCGTCGATGCGGGCCTGTACCCAGTCGGCGTCCACCAGGACGTCACTGCGGCTCATGCTGTTCTCCTCCGGGGCAGTTGCGGTGTACGCGCCAGCGTGTGCGGGTGCGCGGCGACAAATGCGCGGCGCCGCGCAGCGGGTGGAGCTGTTGATGCGGGGAGGCGGCCGGATGGGCCGTAAGGGTACGGGGGAACGATCCCCGTCAGACACGGCGACACAGCATGGCGGCAACGCGGCACAGGTCCACTGCCCGCCGCTTGGTGAGATCCGCCTGTCGCCTCATGGGGCGATCGTAGGGAGCGGGTGGGAGCCCTGTCACCGGTGGACCGGATAATGAGACAGAAAATTCCGGATGATGGGACGAGAGGTGCCGGGCAAGGGCCTTTTCGGCCGCTGCCCGGCGGGAAAATCTCGGCTGGCGGACGTTCCGGTCCGCGCCGGTCCGCGATTCCGGTTGAGTCCGGGGGCGGGCCTCAGCCCGCGAGGTTGACGTCCGTGCCCGTCAGCGTGATGTCGACGCCGGTGGGCGTCGCGACGACCTTGTCGAGCTTGATGCCCTTGGGCAGGCCCGAGATGCGCCGGTCGAAGTCGGTCTTCTGGCGGATCTTCTGCTCGAGGCCGGGGATGCCCTGCGACGGGACCTCGTTGGCCCGCACCCGGACGGTGTCGCCGTTCACGACGGTCACCGTGGAGACGACGCTGTTCTGCACCGGCTGACCCATGGCCGTCACCTTGCCGGTGACCTTCACCTGGTTGCCGGAGGAGCCGTTCTGGCCGCCGTAGGCGACGGTGACGTCCGGGTCGCCGGTGGCCTTGGTCAGGTCCTCGTACGAGAGGTGGGCCGTGCCCGAGGCGCGGCCGGCGACGGCGGAGGTGAAGCTGCTGTTGATGCGCACGTTGTGCAGCTGGGCGTCGAAGCCGCTGACCGTGATGGAGCGGTCGCCCGCGCCCGCGGTGACGCCGTCGAGCTTGACGTCGACCTCGTCGAGCTCGGAGTTCAGGACCTGGGTGAGGAAGGGGAAGCCCTTGATCGAGACGTCGGGGGTGCCGGAGAGGCCCTGGCTGGTGCGTATCTTCTCGGCGGCCTGGTTCTCGGCGAAGTAGACCGCCGCCCGGTCCGCGGCGACGAAGAGGCCGCCGAGGATCACCGCTGTGATCAGAAGTGTCCGTATGACGCGCATCGGCTGTGGATCCCCCACGTTCGGTCGGGTCGGGTCGGTCCTGTCGGTCAGACCCCCCTGGCTTGTCTGTCCGGAGAGCCTAACCGGACTGATCGGACATCTGACCGGGCAGCCAGGTAACCGGTCTGTAACCGATGGGCGCGGGAGCCGATGGGTGCGGGAGCGGACGGGCGCGGGCCGAGGATGCGGCCCGCGCCCTTCGTACG
>KL569516.1:553-1365 GCA_000715685.1 Streptomyces lilacinus | reverse complement strand
CGAGGATGCGGCCCGCGCCCTTCGTACGTCAGCCGAGTACCCTGCCCAGCACGTACACCGCCGGCGCGGCGAGCGCCAGTGACAGGGCCACGCCCGCCGTCATGTGCACGAACCGCGACGGGTAGTCGTAGCTCGCCACCCGCAGCCCGACCAGCGCGCACACGCCGGCCGCCAGCCCGAGGAGCGCGGCCGTCGGACCCGCGCCGGTCAGCTGACCGCCCGCGACGCCCGCGCCGGCGGCGGCGATCAGCGCGACGACGGGCGCGGCCACGGACGGCAGCGGCAGGGCGCGCGCCAGCACGGCCGCGACGACGCCGAGGGAGCCGGTCACCACCGCGTCGGAGTCCGCCGCGAGGTGCCCGGCCGCCACGACGGCCAGCGCCGCCGAGGCGGTGGCCGCCGTCAGCCCGTACAGCCGCTCGTCGGGGGAGGCGTGGCTGCGCAGCTGGAGCACGATGACCAGCAGAATCCATACGCCGAGCGTGCCCAGCAGCACCGTGGGCGCCCGCTGGGCGTCCGTGGCCAGCAGGCCGATGTCGGCGACGACGCCGCCGAGGAAGGCCAGGGCGATGCCCTGCCGGGCGGGCCACATGCCGTTCAGCCGGAACCAGCCCGCGGCCGTCACCGCCTGCAACAGCACCACCGGCACCGCCAGCGCCGGCCGCCCCAGCGGCGCGGCGACGGCCAGCAGCGCGGCCAGCACCGACGTCACCAGCGCGGGCTTCAGGCCCGGCGACAGGATCTGCGGACGGCCCTCGGCCTTCGCCTTCTCGGCGGCGGTCATCGGCCGCTCGGCGGCCTCCGCCCCTGCC
>KL569516.1:0-301 GCA_000715685.1 Streptomyces lilacinus | reverse complement strand
GCGCGGAGGCCGCCACAGGGGCGCCGACGGACTCGTACGCGGCCTCCTGCCGCGCCCACGCCGCCGCGCCCTCGGCGCCGCCCACCGGCCACGGCGAGTCGTAGCCGGCGGGCTCGGCCTGCGCCTGCGCCTGTGCCTGCTGCTGAGCTCGCGGGGCGGGCGCGGGGGCCTGCTCCTGCCAGGCGCGCGCGTCCCAGCTCTGGGTCTGCCAGGTCTGGGTGACCGGCTCCTCGAGCTGCTGGTGGTCCTGCTGCGGCTGGGGCCATGCCGCCGCCTGTGCCTGCTGCTGCGCCTGCGGCTC
>KL569515.1:5825-6387 GCA_000715685.1 Streptomyces lilacinus | reverse complement strand
ACCCGGTCCAGGCGGGGGGCCTCGGACCACTTCTCCGCGAGCCGCACGCTCGCCCCCGGCGCCAGCTCGGCGGGCACCCCGGTGGCCGGGCGGCGCAGGAGCTCGCCGAAGAGGCCCTCGGCCCGGAGGGCCAGGCGCGGGGCGAGGGCGGTGTTGCCGCGGTTGACCAGGGCGTAGTGGATCACCGCGCCCGGGCCCGTGCCGGTGACGCGGACGTGCTCGACCGAGAGCGCCGCGAGGGCCGGTCCGCCGACCCGCACCGTGACCGGCACCCGGACGACCCGGCCGTCGCCGGTCGCCAGCACGGCGGCCCGGTGGTCGCCCGGGGGCGTGCCCGCGGGGACGGTCACCGTGAGCGGGACGTCCGCGCGGGTGCGCGCCGGCACGCTGACCCGGGGTGCCGCGAGGGCGATCCACGGGCCGGTGCCGCGCAGGACGACCGTACGGGGCCGGTCACCGGGGTTGACGACCGCGAGCCGGTCCTCGAGGACGGCGCCCGGGGCGCCCTCCAGGTAGAAGGACCGCCGGTCCTCCGCCGTCGGCTCCCTCGCCCGGCCGTGGC
>KL569515.1:0-5564 GCA_000715685.1 Streptomyces lilacinus | reverse complement strand
GGGCGCGGCGGCGGCCGCGGCCGGCGGGCCGGGCAGGAGGACGACGGGGAGCAGGGCGGCGGCCAGGGCGGGGGCGATCAGGGCGGCGGCGCGGGGGCGGGACGGCATCGGCGGCTCCCTGGGCGTGGGCGTACGGGCTCAGCCGGCGGCGCGGCGCTTCCGGGTGAGCCAGAGGGTGCCGGCGACACCGCTGAGGAGGACGGTGCCGCCGAGGGTGCCGAGGGCGACGGTGGAGTCGGCGGGCCCGGTCTGCGGGAGCTGACCGCCGCCGGTCGAGGCCGAACCGCCGGTGGCGCCGCTCGACGAGCCACCCGTGGAGCCGCCGGTGGACGACCCGCCGGTGGTGGATCCGCCCGTGGACGACCCGCCGGTCGTCGATCCGCCGGTCGTCGAGGACCCGCCCGTCGAGCCACCTGTCGAGCCACCTGTCGAGCCGCCCGTCGTCCCGCCCGGCCCCTTGACGTCGAGGGTGAGCGAGGGCTTGGGGTTGTTGGTGGGGGTGCAGGTGGTCGTGGTGCCCAGGGCGAGGATGGTGAGGGTGGAGGCCGTGAAGGTGACCTGACCGCCCTTCTTCGGCGTGTACGTCCCCGACAGGTCATTGATCTTGATGGGGGTGTTGGGCGGTATCGGCTGGTCGTTGGCCGGGCCCGCGACGTCCAGATTGCCGGTGTCCACGCCGCCCAGCTTGATGACCGCGCTGGGCTTCATCGCGCCCTTGCCGAGCTCGACGGGGCTGGAGGAGACGCCCTTCTGGAAGGACATGGTGATCTTGTAGGCGTCGCCGCTCGCCACGGCCTTGATGTCGATGGGCGAGACGGCGCTCTTGTCCCCGATCGGCGTCTTGCACTGGTAGTTGACATCGACGGTCTCCGCCCGCGCGGCCGGGGCGGTCAGCAGCAGCGTGCCGCCGGCCAGGGCCGCCGAGACCGCGAGCGCGCCGGCGCGACGCACGGGGTGACGTGGGATGTGGGACACCTGGGGTTCCCTTCTCGTCCGGTGCCGCAGCCGAAAATTACTGACGACACATCAGATCGGACGCCGAAGGTACGCCCGGGACCTTGGAGAGGGAAGACAGAAAACAGGCTTCACGAGGGCGGGCCCGAGGCGGGCGACCCTTACGGCCCCGGCTACCAGGGCCCGGCTACGAAGGTCCGGCGACATAGGTCCGGCTACGAGGGTCCGGCCAGCTCCGCCCAGACCGTCTTGCCGACGCCGCCCTCGCGCCGGGTGACCCCCCAGTCGAGGCAGAGCCGCTGCACGATGAACATGCCGTGGCCCCCCGGCCGCCCCGCGCGGTGCGGGTTCCGGGGCGCGGGGGTGCCGGTGCCGAGGTCGGTGACCTCCAGGCGCAGCACCTTCCCCGTACGGCTGACGCACAGCTCCTCGGGGCCGTCGGCGTGCAGGCAGGCGTTGGTCACCAGCTCCGAGACGACGAGGAGGACGTCCTCGGCGGCGGCCCGGTGGTCGGCCGAGACGGCGGGGAGCCAGCCCCAGTCGTACAGCGCCGTCCGGGTGAAGTCGCGGGAGAGCGGCACGGCACCGCTGGCCCCGACGAGGCGAAGCCGGCGGGCCTGCCCGGCCGGCGGCCGCGCACCGGCGGAGGCGGAGTCCCCCGCCCCCGGACCGGGGCCGTCCGGCGGTGGGCACGCCCGGGTGGTGCTCATCAGCGCTTCACCTCACCGATTCACCTATACGTACACGAACATCTTCTACGGATTCAGCTGTCTCCTGCCCGGCGGAATCGGGAGAACACCCCCGGATTCCCCCCGACGTCTGTGACGAGGGCAACGGAGACCACTCGGAACCGGCTCAGTCGGCGAGCGCGGAGTCGAGGGTGTCGTGCACGGTGAAGACTGCCCCCGCACCCGTGATCTCGAACACACGGGCAACGACGGGCGTCATCGCGGCGAGGTGGATGGCGCCACCGGCGGCCTCGGCCTTCAGCCGGGCGGCGAGGAGCACGTTCAGGCCGGTGGAGTCGCAGAAGTCGAGCTGCGAGCAGTCGACGACCACCCGGGCGTCGCCCTCGCGGACGCAGCCCTCCAGCGGCTCCCGCAGCAGCTCCGCCGTGTGGTGATCGAGCTCACCCGCCGGCGTGACGACCGAGCTCGCGCCGCGGCGCCGGACCTCCACATGCAGCCGGCCCCTGCTTGCGTTGCCGACCATCCCGCGATCCATGCGCTCCCCTTCGTGCCTTCGTGGTGTACCCGCGTGGCGCAGGAAGAACCCTACGCCTTTCATACGCAGGTCCGGAAGCCGAAGTTCCGCCATTTCGGACATAACGGGCCGTACGGTACTTGCCATATGAAGGTAAAGACCGGTAGGGCTAGAGGAGACACATCCACCACGGACGGCTTCGGAGGCGCCGCAAACCGCAGCAAAAGGTCACGGCATCGGCGGCCATATGCCGAGAATGATGGAGGAGACCATGTCACCCCGGCTCGACGAAACGCGTTCCGATCCCTCGCTCGAGACAGCTCTCGAGGAGCGGGAGACCGCATCGTCGACTTTTCCCCCCGCAACCCCCGAGCACAGCGGTCCCGGCCTCGCCGGGCTCCCGGAGATCCCCCCGTACGACGAGGTGGGCGCGGTGGACGCGCGTGCTCTGTCCAAGACGCTCTTCGCGCGGCTCGCGTCGCTCGAGGAGGGCACTCACGACTACGCGTACGTACGCAACACCCTGGTCGAACTGAACCTGGCACTGGTGAAGTTCGCGGCCTCCCGGTTCCGCACCCGAAGCGAGCCGATGGAGGACATCGTCCAGGTGGGCACCATCGGCCTGATCAAGGCCATCGACCGCTTCGAGCTCAGCCGGGGCGTGGAATTCCCCACCTTCGCCATGCCGACCATCATCGGCGAGATCAAGCGCTTCTTCCGCGACACCAGTTGGTCGGTGCGCGTGCCCCGGCGGCTGCAGGAGCTCCGGCTCGACCTGGCCAAGGCCGGTGACGAGCTGGCCCAGAAGCTGGACCGCGCCCCCACCGTCGGCGAACTCGCCGAGCGGCTGGGCCTGCCGGAGGACGAGGTCCTCGAGGGCATGGCCGCGAGCAACGCCTACACCGCGAGCTCGCTGGACGCCCAGGCCGAGGAGGACGAGCCGGAGGGTTCGCTGTCGGACCGCATCGGTTACGAGGACCACGGTCTGGAGGGCATCGAGTACGTCGAGTCGCTCAAGCCCCTCATCGCCGAACTCCCGCCGCGCGACCGCCGGATCCTCTCCCTGCGCTTCGTCGCGAACATGACGCAGTCGGAGATCGGCGAGGAACTCGGCATCTCCCAGATGCACGTCTCCCGCCTGCTCTCCCGCACCCTTGCCCGGCTCCGCAGAGGGCTGCTGACCGAGGAGTGACAACCGGCGGGTCCACCGCCGACCACACGCGTTGTGCGCCGCCCGGGTTCGACCCGGTCCGGCGCACAACGCGTTGGACAGGCGTGTCAGGTTGCCGCGCCCGAACGGGCCGACCCTGCGGGTACGCGGCGCGGGGGCACCGGCTCGGCCGCCGCGTGGCCGAGCGGGGCGAGGGCGGCCAGGAAGAGCAGGGCGCCGAGCGGAATCAGGTCGAGGCTCGCCGCCGTGACCGCCACGCCGGCCACGACCACCAGGGGCCGCCAGGCGGCCGTGGCGCGCAGGATCGCCAACTGGGCGAGAAGCACGACCAGTCCGACGTAGAAGAGCAGCGGGCCCACGCTGTAGACGGCCGGTTCGACGCCGGGGACGCCCTGGATCCGCTGGAAGAGCTCGTCCATGGTCGGCCGGTCCACCGAGCAGTAGCCGACGAGGAGGTCGATGCCCGCCTGCGCCGTCACGGCCACGACGCCCAGCAGGCCCAGCACCGCCCCGGCGCCGGCGACCGCACCGCTCACCCGGCCGCGGCCCGCCACCGCCGCGCGGCGCAGACCGAGCATCACCGGCACGAAGAGCAGGACCCCCGCCAGCAGGGCGAGATGGCCCAGGGACCAGGCCGGGCCGGGGCCGTGCGTCGGGTCGGTCAGCCGGATGAGGCCGTACGCCATCATGCAGGCCGGGCCCGCGGTGAACGCCGTCTGCCGCCACGTCGTGTTCGTCATGTTCCGATCATGTCGGCGGGGCGGCCGGGCCGGCGTCGGGGAACACCCCGACGCCACCCCGACCTGCCCCTGACGTGACGTCAGGAGACTCGTGGTCTCAGAGTTCCCGCAGGCCACGCCGCCAGACGGCCGAGACGAGCGGCACGCCGGGCCGGTACGCGAGGTGGACGTGCGAGGGGGCGTCCAGCAGGGCGAGGTCGGCGCGGGCGCCGGGGGTCAGGCGGCCGATGTCCGCACGGCGCAGGGCGGCGGCGCCACCGGCGGTGGCGGACCAGACGGCCTCGTCGGGCGTCATGCCCATGTCCCGCACCGCCAGGGCGACGCAGAAGGGCATGGAGCTGGTGAAGGACGAGCCCGGGTTGCAGTCCGTGGACAGGGCGACGGTCGCGCCCGCGTCCAGGAGCCGGCGGGCGTTCGGCCACTGGGCGCGGGTGGAGAACTCGGCGCCGGGCAGCAGCGTGGCGACGGTGTCGCTGTTGGCCAGGGCGTCGACGTCGGCGTCGGTGAGGTGGGTGCAGTGGTCGGCCGAAGCCGCGCCCACCTCCACCGCGAGCTGGACGCCGGGGCCGTGGCCGAGCTGGTTGGCGTGGACGCGGGGGACGAGGCCGTGCCGCATGCCCGCGGTCAGCACGGCACGGGCCTGGTCGCCGTCGAAGGCGCCCTTCTCGCAGAACACGTCGACCCAACGGGCGTGCGGGGCGCAGGCGTCGAGCATCTCGCCGGTGACCAGGGCGACGTAGCCCTCGGGGTCGTCGGCGAACTCCGGGGCCACGACGTGCGCGCCGAGGTAGGTGACCTCGTCGGTGTGAGCGGCGGCGATGCGCAGGGCGCGGGCCTCGTCGTGCGTGGTCAGGCCGTAGCCGGACTTCGTCTCGAAGGTCGTGGTGCCCTGGCGCAGCGCCTCGCGGAGATACCGCAGGAGGTTGGCCTCGAGCTCCTCGTCCGTCGCGGCGCGCGTGGCCGCGACGGTGGTGCGGATGCCGCCGGCGCTGTAGCTCTGCCCGGACATGCGGGCGTTGAACTCGGCGGTGCGGTCGCCGGCGAAGACCAGGTGGGAGTGGGAGTCCACGAAGCCGGGGATGCCGGCGCGGCCCTCGGCGTCGACGGCGTTGTCAGTGGCGGGTGCTTTGCTGTTCTCACCGATCCAGGCGATGCGGTCGCCGTCGACGACGACCGCCGCGTCCCGGATCAGACCGAGGGGGCCGTGGCCGAGGGAGGGGTCGTTGGTGACGAGACTGCTGATGTTGATGATCGCCGTGCTCATGATTTCTCCGGTCGTTGGCGTCAGCCGCGCAGGGCGGCGATGGAGTCGGCCAGGGCCCGGGGCACGTCCGGCACGAGCCGGTGGACCCCGTCCTCCACGACGTGCCGGCCACCGACCACCGTATGGCGGATGTCCGCGCTGGTCGCCGCGAATACGGCCGTCTCGGCTCCGTGGCGCGGCGCGGGGCCGGCGGTACGGACGGAGTCCAGCGCGACCGTCGTGAAGTCGGCGA
>KL569514.1:27763-28888 GCA_000715685.1 Streptomyces lilacinus | reverse complement strand
GTTCCGGCCCGCCATGATCGTAATTCGGCGGGCGCCGGGCGGCCGGCCGGGAAACGGCGCGGAACCGCTCGACCAATCGCCGATAAACTCCGTGGCAAGAAAAGGAATTAAGGACCGTCGAAGCATTGCCGGACTAGCCCTGACGATTCTTTAGCTGTTTCTTATTCCGCCGTTTCAAACATGCGGCGCGCCACGATTGAGACGCATTCCACATCACATCGTCATCACAAAGAGCCTCGATCGGCCGAAGGCTCCTGTCACGCAATGTAACGTCGATTGAGTGCGTACCAACGACGAGCTCGTCCCAGCGGAGGAGCGCCCGACCCATCCCGTGCGACCACGGATGACCCGGACCCGTCTGGGGATCTTCGCGGCGACCTCCGTGGTCTACGCGGCGATCGTGGTCGGGGTGCTCACCACGTCCTGGCCGGTGCGGTTCGACTGGCAGGTCATGCTCTTCCGGCCGTACAAGCAGTGGCCGGAGATCCACACCTTCCTCGACTACTTCGTGGTGCTGGGCCAGCGCGGCCCGACCGCGGTGGCCGTGGCCGCGTGGCTGGGCTGGTGCACGTACAAGCAGAAGACCCTGCGCCCGCTGCTGGTGCTGGGCACGTCGTTGCTGCTGCTCAACGTGACCGTGGGTGCCGCGAAGCTCGGCATGGGCCGGCTCGGGCCGCACTACGCCACCGCCGTCGGCTCGAACGAGATGTTCGCCGGCGGCGACATATTCCCCTCGGGCCACACCGCGAACGCCGTGGTGACCTGGGGCGTCCTCGCCTACCTGGCCACCACTCCCCGTGCACGGCGGATCGCCTCGGTGGCCGCCGCCCTCCTCGCGCTGGGCGTGGGGATGACGACGGTCTACCTGGGCACGCACTGGATGAGCGACGTGACGCTGGGCTGGACCGCCGGTCTGCTGATCCTGCTGGTCCTGCCGTGGTTCGAGCCGGCGATGGCCCGTGCCGACGTCTGGCTGCAGGGTCTGTGGCTGCGGCTGCGCGCCCGCACCGCTCTCGTTCCGCTGCCCGCCTCCGTCCCCGTCGCGGCGTCCGTGCCGCTGGGGGCGCCGCGCGCGCCGGCCGACGACGAGCTGCCGGTCCTCGAGCCGGTGGGCGCGGGCAGCCG
>KL569514.1:27263-27533 GCA_000715685.1 Streptomyces lilacinus | reverse complement strand
GGTGGGCGCGGGCAGCCGCTCGGGCGGCGGCACCGGCGCCCGGGTCGCCGACGGCAGACCGCACCTGCCGGCCAGACCGCACACGGCCCGCTCCGAGCGGACCCCGGTCACCCCGACGGGCAGCCGCCGTCCCCCGCACGCCGACCGCGTGCCGCGCACCACGCCGCTCGGCCCGGCCGCCGGCCGCGGCCGCACGGGGGCCTGACCCCGCATCGCGTACGTGTGGAGGGGCCCCGGGATCTCCCGGGGCCCCTCCACACGTACGCGCTT
>KL569514.1:23712-27033 GCA_000715685.1 Streptomyces lilacinus | reverse complement strand
CCCCTCCACACGTACGCGCTCCCCCGGGCTCAGCCCTTCCAGCAGCGTCGGACGGTGTCGTCCTCGACCTCGAAGTTCAGCCGGCCCACGCGGTACTCCATGGTGACGATCGCGCCCGGCGGCAGCGCGCGCACGTCCGTCCAGCCGCGCGCCCTGGCCCGTTCGGCGGCCGGGCCGGCGGCGAGGCCCACGTAGGCCTCGGGGTCGTCGTGGGGGTCGGACGGGAGGTTCGGTAGAGGTGCCATACCGGCCACCGTAGGCGGCCGCGCGCGGCGGTGGAAGCGCGCCCTCCGGGGCGGTCCGAGGGGCCGGACGCACGGGCTCGTCCTCGCACGGTCCGCCACTGGTCACACTTCTGTCACAGACAACTCGTCCGCGTTTACCCGGGACGCATCACCCGTACGAGCCTTCCCTTTTCCTCGCCGAAGCCTCCGCATAAACGCGTCAGGGAATTCACCACACCTTCCCGAAAGGCCCCCGACAACTCCCCGGGGGCATCAGGGGAATTCCCCGTCCGACACCCCGGGCGGACAAAGATCGACGGCAATTGTCGAGCGCCGGAGTCCATCTGCCCAAGACGCCTCGGAATTTCGGATTCCGCAACGCTGGTGGCAGCCGTGGCGGCGGGATTGACGGGGTGTCGGCGCGGTGTCGACGGGCTGTCGAGGAGGCACCCTCGCGCCCCGACGCTGTGGCGAGCATCATGGCGAGTGCCTGAGAGGGCCCATGTGAGCCGACAGCGAGGGGGCACGGATGGGGACCGACACCGCGCGGGCGGCGGCCGGGCCGGCCGGTCCGGCGGGGGCGCGTCGTCCCGGCCGGATGGTGATCGACTGGCTGACGACCACCGACCACAAGAAGATCGGGCATCTGTACCTGATCACATCGTTCGGGTTCTTCCTCGTCGGCGGCGTGCTCGCGATGGCGATGCGCGCCGAGCTGGCCCGCCCGGGCCTGCAGCTGATGACCAACGAACAGTTCAACGAGGCCTTCACCGCGCACGGCACGATCATGCTGCTGCTGTTCGCCACCCCGGCCTTCGCGGGCTTCGCCAACGCGATCATGCCGCTGCAGATCGGCGCACCGGACGTGGCGTTCCCCCGGCTGAACATGTTCGCCTACTGGCTCTACCTCTTCGGCGGCCTGATCGTGGTGTCCAGCCTGCTGATGCCCGAGGGCGGCGCCCCCTTCGGCTGGACCGGCTACGCGCCGCTGAGCAGCGCCGCCCGCTCCCCCGGCCTGGGCAGCGACATGTGGATCCTGGGCCTGGCGCTGTCCGGCTTCGGCACGATCCTCGGCGCCGTGAACTTCCTGACCACGGTCATCGGCATGCGCGCGCCCGGGATGACGATGTTCCGGATGCCGGTCTTCACCTGGAACGTGCTCTTCACCTCGATCCTCATCCTGATCGCCTTCCCGGTCCTCGCGGCGGCGCTGCTGGTGCTGGAGGCCGACCGCCGCTTCGGCGCGCAGGTCTTCGAGGCCCAGAACGGCGGGGCGCTGCTGTGGCAGCACCTGTTCTGGTTCTTCGGCCACCCCGAGGTCTACATCGTCGCGCTGCCCTTCTTCGGCGTCATCACCGAGATCATCCCGGTGTTCAGCCGCAAACCGCTCTTCGGCTACACGGGCATGGTCGGGGCGACCATCGTCATCACCATGCTGTCGGCCAGCGTCTGGGCGCACCACATGTTCGCCACCGGCGCGGTGCTGCTGCCCTTCTTCTCCCTGCTGTCCTTCCTGATCGCCGTGCCCACGGGCGTGAAGTTCTTCAACTGGATCGGGACGATGTGGCGCGGCAGCCTGTCCTTCGAGACGCCGATGCTGTGGGCCGTCGGTTTCCTCGTCACGTTCCTGCTCGGGGGCCTGAGCGGCGTGCTGCTCGCCTCCCCGCCGCTGGACTTCCACGTCACGGACAGCTACTTCGTCGTGGCGCACCTGCACTACGTGCTGTTCGGGACGGTGGTCTTCGCGATGTTCGGCGGCTTCTACTTCTGGTGGCCCAAGTGGACCGGGCGCATGCTCGACGAGCGCCTGGGGCGCGTCCACTTCTTCACGCTCTTCGCCGGCTTCCAGCTCACCTTCCTGGTGCAGCACTGGCTCGGGGAGGCCGGCATGCCGCGGCGGTACGCCGACTACCTGGCCGCCGACGGCTTCACCGTCCTCAACACCCTCTCCTCCATCGGCGCGTTCCTGCTCGGGCTGTCCACGCTGCCGTTCCTCTACAACGTCTGGCACACCGCGCGCCACGCGCCCCGGGTGCGGACCGACGATCCCTGGGGTTTCGGCCGGTCCCTGGAGTGGGCGACCTCCTGCCCGCCGCCGCGCCACAACTTCGTCGCCCTGCCCCAGGTGCGGTCCGATTCCCCCGCCTTCGACCTGCACCACCCCGAGGCGGCGGCGCTTCCCGCGGGCGAGGCGGCCGGGGCGACTCCCGACACCCACGAGGGGAGGGGCGCATGAAGACCGAGGCGTGGCTGTTCGCCGGGGTCGCCGGCTTCTTCCTCGTCACCGACGTCGTCTACGCGTACTTCTCCCGGGAACCGGCCGGCACGGCGGCCCTGACCGTGTCCTTCGCGATGGCATCGGTCATCTCCTTCTTCTGCCTCGTGAACTACCGCCGCCGGGGCTCCCGACCGGAGGACCGCAAGGAAGCGCAGGTGGCCGACCGCGCGGGCCGGCTCGACTTCTTCCCTCCGCACAGCGCGTACCCCGTGCTGACCGCGGCCGGTGCCGCGCTGACCGCCGTGGGCATCGTGTACGGGATGTGGCTCTTCCTGCCCGCCGTCGGCATCCTCCTCGCGGGCGTGCTGGGCCTGGCCTTCCAGTTCAACCAGCGCGAGGGCTAGCCCGGGGCTAGTCCTTCGCCTCGGCGGCGTCCGACTCGACGGCCGGCCCGGCCAGCCGCCCGGCGATCTGCGCGCGCTGCTCCTCGGTGGCCGGCATCTCCACCCGGTCGCGGTAGTACCAGGAGCTGAGCGCCACCCGCAGCCGGCGCCGGCGCGGCACGGGCCCTTCCCCCGCGGTCAGGGGGGCCGGCACCTCGCGCACCATCAGGCGGTAGCCGTGCGCCGCCGCGAGCGGGCGGTGGTCCTCGCCGAGCCCGCCGTAGACGTTCTGCGCGACCTCGCCGGTCTCGTCGCCCTCGGTCAGCCGCCGCCGGTCGCGCTCCTGCAGGGCCAGGCACAGGCGTTTGGCGGCCGCGAAGGCCAGCACGGGACCGACGACGAAGAGGACCCGCAGGATCCACGTCAGGCCGTCGACGGAGACGCGGAAGGTGTAGGCGCTGTCTCTTATACACATCTCTGAGCGGGCTGGCAAGGC
>KL569514.1:22123-23492 GCA_000715685.1 Streptomyces lilacinus | reverse complement strand
GATGTGTATAAGAGACAGGAGCGCGGTCCGGGTGGGGCGGTCGCGGGGACGGTCGCAGAAGTGGTGCTCCAGCGGGTCGCCCGTCACCCACTTCTCGAAGAACGGGTAGAGGTACAGCACCAGGAAGAGAAGCCCCGGCAGCACCACCGTGGGCAGCAGCACGTTCCACATCAGCGTGTGGCCGGCGACCACGTTCTCCCAGGCCGGCATCAGGCGCAGCGCGCCCTCGAGGAAGCCGACGTACCAGTCGGGCTGGGCGTCGGTGGCGACCTGGTCGGCGCGGTAGGGCCCGTAGGCCCATACGGGGTTGATCTGGGCGAGGGCGCCGAGGAGGCACAGCGCGCCCGACACCATCAGCAGCAGGCCCGTGGACTTCGTGGTGAACTGCGGGACCATCGGCTGGCCCACCACGTTGCGGTTGGTCCGGCCGGGGGAGCTCCACTGGGTGTGCTTGAGGTACACCACGAGGAAGAGGTGCACGGCGACGAGGGCGAGGAGCACGCCGGGCACGAACATCACGTGCACGACGTACAGCCGCGGGATGACGGCCTGGCCGGGGAAGGGGCCCCGCCAGATGAGGAAGCTCAGGTAGGTGCCCACGACGGGGATGGACATCACGATGCTGTTCGCCGTGCGCAGCCCGGTCCCCGACAGCAGGTCGTCCGGCAGGGAGTAGCCGCAGAAGCCCTCCAGCAGGGCGAGGAGGAACAGCGTCACGCCCACCACCCAGTTGAGCTCGCGGGGTCGGCGGAAGGCGCCGGTGAAGAAGACCCGGAGCATGTGGATGCCGATGGCGGCGACGAAGACGAGCGCCGCCCAGTGGTGGACCTGCCGGATGAGCAGCCCGCCGCGCACGTCGAAGCTCAGGCTGAGCGTCGACGCGTAGGCCTGGGTCATGCGCTGCCCCCGCAGCGGCGCGTACGCCCCCTCGTAGACGGTCTCCACCATGCTCGGGTCGAAGAAGAAGACGAGGTAGCAACCGGTGACGACGAGCACGACGAGGCTGTAGAGCGCGAGCTCCCCGAGCAGGTACGTCCAGTGGTCGGGGAAGGCCTTGCGCAGCAGCGCCCGGGCCGTCTCGGCGGCGGGGAAGCGCCGGTCCAGCCCCACGAAGCCGGCCAGGGCCGCCTCCCGGGCCCGCCGCCCGATCCGCTCCCTCCGCCGCCCGAACAGCATGCGCCCAGCTCCCTGTCCGCCCGGGTCCCCTCGAGACCGCCGCCACACCGCGGCTGATGGGTAACCCGCCCGCCGGACGGCTAATCGCCGGAGCCCCGCGGATTAGGCAGAACAGGGGGACCGACCGGCTCAGGCGTATGACGAGGGATCACGTGACGTACGCGCGCCCGGCGGCGGGTGCCAGCATGGGCAC
>KL569514.1:20077-21825 GCA_000715685.1 Streptomyces lilacinus | reverse complement strand
CGTCTCCGCCACGGCCGAGAGGAGGCCGCCCATGGCCGACCGGACCACCGCTCCCGCTCCGCTGTACGCAGCCGTCGAGCCGCCCGGACTGGACTTCGACCCCGTCTTCGCCGCACTCCTGCGCGACCGCGCGCCCGCCCGGATCCGGCTGTCCCACGGCGAGGGCGAGTGCTGGCTCGTGACCCGCTACGAGGACGTCAAGACGCTCACGTCCGACCCGAGATTCAGCAGGGCCGCGATCGTCGGCCGGCCCTTTCCGAAGATGACGCGGCATCACGTCCCGATGCCCGGAGCCGTCAGCTTCGTGGACCCGCCGGACCACGCGCGGGTGCGCGGCGTGATCGCCGGCTCGTTCTCGCACCCCCGCACGGAGCGGCTGCGGCCGCGCCTGCGGCGGACGCTCGACGGGTTCGTGGACGACCTGCTGCGGGCCGGCCCGCCCGCCGACCTCGTCCGCTGCGTGACGTCGCCGTTCCCCCTCGCCGTCATCAGCGATCTGATCGGTGTTCCGCCGGAGGACCGGCTCCTGATGCGGGACTGGGCGGGGACCATCCTCGGCAGGGCCTCCGACGAGGCGTCGGCGGCCCGCGTGGGCGAGGTCCAGGCGGCCGCCGACGGATACTTCCGCGCCCTGGCCGCGCGACGGCGCGCGGAGCCCCGGGACGACCTGATGAGCGTGATGACCGCGGCGGTCGACCGGGGCCGACTGGCGGAGGACGAACTGGTCGCCCTCACCGGGCTGATGCAGTTCAACGGCTGGCACGCCGTCCGCAACAACGTCAGCAACATGTTCTACGTCCTCCTCACCCGCCCCGACCTGCTGGACCGGCTCCGCGCCGCGCCGGAGCTCCTGCGCGGCGCGGTGGAGGAGCTCCTGCGCCACATCCCCCACAAGCACGGCGTCGGGCAGCCCCGGGTCGCCACGGAGGACGTCGAGGTGGGCGGCGTCCTCATCCGGGCCGGCGACGTCGTGTACGTCTCCTACGTCGCCGCCAACCGCGACGAGCGGGTCTACCCCGACCCGCACACCATCGACTTCGACCGCCACGACGCCCCGCACCTGGCCTTCGGGCACGGGCCGCACGTGTGCGTGGCGCCCCTGCTCGCGCGGTTGGAGGCCGAACTGCTGCTGTCCACCGTGCTCGACCGCCTGCCCGGGCTGCGTCTGGCCGTGCCGGCCGACCAGGTCCGCTGGCAGACCGACGTCCTCATCCGGGGCCCGGAGGAGCTGCCCGTCACCTGGTAGCGACCGGGTCAGGCCGTGGCCGTGAGCTCCTCGATGCGCTCGGGGAAGTCCGGCTGGGGCAGGGGCAGGTCGACCTCCTCGACGAAGCCCAGGGCGTCGGGGACGTACGCGATGACGGCGCTCGCGGCGGGCGAGAAGCACGTGCCGTCGCGCAGGCTGTCGAGCATCTGCAGGGCGGCGTTGAGGTCGCCGCGGTCGATGTCCTCCGGCGTCTGGGGGATGAGGGCCTCCAGGCCGGCCTGCCGGCGCCACAGCTCCGCCTCGCGGCGCTCGCCGAACGCCATGTGGTGCAGGTAGAGGCAGCACGCGGCCCCCGCGGCGTCCGCGCCGGCGGCGAACTGCCACCAGAACCGCGCGCTGTCCTCACGGTCGGCCAGCTGCAGGACGCAGCCGAGGACCAGGGCCCCGTCCGGTTCCAGCAGCCGGCGGGCGAGGAAGGCCCCGAGCTTGTGGAGGTCCTGGGCGACGACCGTCTCGCACAGGCTGCGCAGCCGCCGACGGA
>KL569514.1:14925-19809 GCA_000715685.1 Streptomyces lilacinus | reverse complement strand
ACAGGCTGCGCAGCCGCCGACGGAAGGCGCGGTGCGGCAGCGAGTTGCGCTCGGCGGCCCGTACGGCGACCGTGCGGGCGGGCTCCATCTCGTCGTCGAAGTACAGCGCCCCGTGCCACATGCGCTCGGCCAGCCGGGCCCGGAGCCGGGCCTCCGCCTGGTCGGTGTCGGCGATCGTGTAGGGCCGCGGTTCGAGGCGGGCTTTGGCCAGGGCGTGGTCAAGGGAGCCGATCACCGGTGCTCCTCTTCTCTCTCCAGTCCGAGCGCGTCGTGGAGACGGTGTCTCGCGAAACGGGCGGTGGAACGGACACCGCCCTGGGTGATGCCCATGATGTCGGCGGTCTCCCGGATGCTGTAGCCGAGGCAGTAGTGCAGGACGATGACGTCGTGCTGGCGCTCGGGCAGCGCGCAGATGGCCTTGTAGATGGAGAGGCTCTCCTCGAGCTCCCCGATCGGGTCGACGGCATGGCGCAGCGCCGTGGTCTCGAAGGCCGCGGTGTCGATGACGGTGGGGCGCCGGCCCCGCGCGCGGGCGCAGTCGATCGTCCGGTGGCGGACGACGGACCACGCGTAGGCGTTGGGGGACTCGGTGGTCAGGACGTCGCTCCAGCCGAAGCACAGGTCCTCGAAAGCCTGGTCGACGGCCTCTTCGGCGTCGTGGCGATTGCCGAGGTAGAGCTCCGCCCACTGCATGTAGCGGGGTCGGTAGAGCTGGTGGAACGCACGGTAGTCAGCAGGCAGCTCGGTCATGGGAAACGTACCCGCGGGGCGGGAGAGCGTCACCGTTTGCCTCCCCGCCGCCGGCGCGGAGTGCGGGGATCGCCTGCATCTTGTGGGATCACGGAAGTACTGGTCCCTCCGGTCGTGGATGGTCACCAGTAAGGGCGTTTCAGGAGGGGCGTTTGTGCATCAGGCGATCGTAAAGTCTTACGGAATGCCACACTCCGATTACTCTCTGACATGAGTGCGATGCTCGAATGCCTACGCGGTTGTCTAGGCGATGAAACGGATTTCGGGGTGGCGGGTCGAGGCACCCCGCAGCAGGTTCGTGGTGTCGGGCCGCCGTCTGAGGTGCAGGTCGAAGAAGGCCCGTACGGTGGCGCGTACGGCCGCCACGGCGCGGTCGGCGGGGAGGGTGCCCAGCAGCGGTTCGCCCCGGGGGAAGCCCATCCCCGCGGCGAGGGCGACGAGGTCGGTGAAGGCCAGATGACGGGAGTCCGCGAGCTCGAGACAGCGCCGCCCCTCCCCGAGCCGCGGCCAGAACGGCCGCCACGTCGGATCGAGGGCCAGTCCGCCGTGCACGGGGTTCTGCAACAGAAGGAAAGGGCGGTCGAGCCCCTCCCTCACCACCGGCCCGAACAGCGCGCCGTCCATGTTGACGCCCGCGCGCACCCGGCGGTCGACGCGCATGAGGGCGGCCGCCGCGGCGCCGCCCAGCGAGTGCCCGTAGACGCCGACCCTTCCGAGGTCCGGCAGGCCGCGCAGGCCGGGCGGCGGCCGGCGCCCGGCCGCGTCGGGGGTGCCGCCCCGGTTCAGGTCGGCCAGGTGGTCCAGCACGAAGCGCGCGTCGGCCGCCCGCACCGCCGTCGCTTCCTCGGCACGGCTGAAGTCCATCGGCAGGGTGCGGCGTTGGACGCGCCCGTCGGGGAACTCCACCTCGCCGGAGTCGTGGGGGTGGTCGACGGTGATCACGACATAGCCCCAGGAGACCAGGTCCTCGGCGAGCAGCGTGGTGAACGACCGGTCCTCGCCGGCCCCCGGCGAGTGGACGAGCACCGGCCGCCGGCCCAGGCGGCGCGCGGCCGGCGCGCCCTCCGCGCCGTGCGTGACGGGCAGGACGAAGTCCCCCGTGGCGCCCATGGCCCTGACGCGCGCGGTGAGCGCCCGCCCGGCCCCCGGCCCGAGCCAGGGCCGGGGCTCGTACCCGCGCGTGTCCCGTGCCGGGTACATCACCGTCACCATCAGCTCCCGCGGCCCGCCCGAGCCGGACCAGGGGTCCTCGCGGGAACGGTCGACCAGGTGCAGGTCCACGGCCCCGACGGCCTCCGGCCCCGTCGGACCGGCCAGGGCGAGGACGACGGGCGAGGCGGTGCCCGTCGCGTGGGCGCCGGAGCGGGCACGGGCGAGGCGGAGGGACGGCACGACTCTCCTTCCGCCAACCGGTCGTCACATGCCCCCAGCGTAGGGGGAAACCGGCCGGTGTCGGGATCCGACCACTTCGCACGGCCGTTCCCCGCGTGGTAGACAGCCGGTGTGCTGGCTGCCGGGGGTCGGCCGGCCGGGCGGGCGGGGGGAGGCTGTCATGGCCGGAACGGCGGTGGTCGTCGGTGCCGGGGTGGGCGGGCTGGCGACGGCGATCGGGCTGCGCGGCGCGGGCTGGCGGGTGTCGGTGCTCGAGCGACGGGCCGAACCGGAGCGCTACGGCACCGCGTTCGGCATCCACCCCACCGCGCAGGCGGCCCTGGACCGACTCGGGGTGGGCGAGGCCTTCCGCCGACGGGCGGTGCCCTACCGCAGCGCGCGGATCCGCACCCCTCGGGGCAAGGTGCTGGCGAGCCTTCCCCTCGAACGGATCGAGCGCCGGGCGGGCCGCCCCGAACTGCTCATCTCCCGCCCTCACCTCCTCGACGCCCTGCTGGCGCGGCTGGCCGCCCTCGGCGGCGAGGTGACCGTCCGCGCCGGCGTCGAGGCCCACGACGTTCCGGCGCTGGTCGCCGAACACGACCTGGTGGTCGGAGCCGACGGCATCGGCAGCGCCGTGCGCACCGCCCTCCTCGGCGGGCGCAGCGGCCCCCGGCGGATCGGCACCGTCGCCTGGATCGGCATCGCCGACTTCGAGAGCGGGATCCACGGCGAGACGTGGGGCAGGGGCCGCTTCTTCGGCATGACCCCGGTCGAGCCGGGGCGCACCAACTGGTACGCCACCGTGCCCGAGGCCACGACCGCCGAGGAGCTCCGCGACCGCTTCGCGGGCTGGCACGAGCCGATCCCCCGGATCCTCGCCGAGACGGACCCGGCCACCTGGATCCGCTACGAGATGCGACACCTCTTCCCCGCCCTCCGCTCCTTCGTCCACGGCGGGAAGGTCGCGTTGGTGGGCGACGCGGCCCACGCCATGACGCCCAATCTGGGCCAGGGTGCCTGCACGGCGATCCTGGACGCCGAGGCCCTGACCCGCGCCGTCGCCCGACACGGCCGCGCGACCCTGCCGGAGGCCCTGCGGGCGTACGACACGGAACGACGCCGCGCAGCCCAGCGCGTCGCCTTCGGCTCGCGGACCCTGCACCGCTTCATGTCCACCGACCACACGCGCCTGCGGAACGCCGCGATCAGTGCGCTGCGGGTCGGGTAGTCGTTCCCCAACTCCGCCCCTTCACCGTTTCTCGGGGGCTCCGCCCCCAAACCCCCCATTCGCGGCGGCACCTCGCCGTGCTTCCCCCGCCCCGGCGGTATATACGAGTACTGTGCATTTCGGATCATTTGCGATCCGCGACCGCAGCCCGGCCCTCGCAGCGAGGAGCAGCCGCCCGTGCCCGGTGACGACGAGACGCAGCGCCTCCGTTTTCATCTGCTCGGCCCCGTGCGGGCCGAGCGCGACGGGGAGCCCCTGTCGCTCGGTTCTCCGCATCAGCGCATGGCGCTGGCGATCCTGCTGCTGCGGGGCGGAAGGACGATCGGCACGGCCGAGTTCGTCGACGCGCTGTGGGGCGACGCCCCGCCCCAGCGGGCGACGGACACGCTGGACGAGTACATCACCGCGCTGCGGGAGCAGATCGGCACGCACGCCGAGGTGCTGATCTCGACCGAGGACAGCTGGGCCGCGCGCGTGCCCGAAGGGGCGCTGGACGCCGCCGTGTTCGACGACCACCTCGCGGCCGCCGCCTCCGCCCGCGCCGCGGGGGACATGGCCGGTGCCCGCGAACGGCTGGCCGCGGGGCTCGCGCTGTGGGAGGGCGGCACGGCGCTGGTCGGCCTGCCGGGACCCTGCGCCGAGCGGGAACGGGACCGGCTCACCGAGCTGCGCGCCACGGCCCGGGAGGACCTCTTCGACTGCGCCCTCGCCCTCGGCCGGCACGCCGACGCGGTCGCCGGGCTGCGCGCGCTGGCCGCCGAGCACCCCCTACGAGAACGTACGCGCGCCCTGCTGATGCTGGCCCTGCACCGCGCGGGGCGGCAGGCCGAGGCGCTCGCCGTCTTCGGCGAGACGACCCGCCTCCTCCTCGAGGAGCTCGGCACCGAACCCGGGCCCGAACTCACCCGCCTGCACGAGCAGGTGCCTGTCTCTTATACACATCTGTGTATAAGAGACAGACGGAGCTCGCCGCCGAACTGCGCGCCCTCCTCGCAGGGCGGGCCGGGGCGGGACCCGTCGTCGTGGCGCTGACCGGGCCCGGCGGCGTCGGCAAGACCGCGCTGGCCGTGCACGCCGCCCGGGCCGCGCGCGCCGGCCGGCCCGACGGCCGGCTCTTCCTCGACCTGCGCGGCGCGGACGAGGAAACCCTCGACAGCGGCACGGCCCTCGCCTGCCTCCTGCACGCCCTCGGCGTGCCGGACTGCGCGCTGCCCGACGGGACGGAGCGCCGGGCAGCGCTCTTCCGTTCCCTGCTCGCCGAGCGCCGGATGCTGCTGCTCCTCGACGACGCGCGCGACGCGGAGCAGGTGCTGCCGCTGCTGCCCGGGGCACCCGGGTGCGCGGTGCTGATCACCAGCCGCGCGGGCACGTTCGACCTGCCCGGCGCGCGCACGGTGGAGGTGGGGCCGCTGCAGGAGAAGGAGGCGCTGGAACTGCTGGGCGCGGTCACCGGGACCGGCGCCCCGGGCGGCGCCGCCGACGCGGCCCTCTCCGACGCCGCCCTCTCCGTCGTCACCGCCTGCGGCGGGCTG
>KL569514.1:14305-14691 GCA_000715685.1 Streptomyces lilacinus | reverse complement strand
ACCTGGACCCTCGCCGACGTCGCTGCGCGCCTCGACGACGAGGGGCACCGCCTCGCCGAGCTGCACCTCGACCGGGGCGGCGACGCTGCCGTGGAGGCGCCCTCCGCACCGGCTACGACGCCCTGGCCCCCGAACCCGCCCGGGCGCTGCGACTGCTGGCCCTCCCCGACACGGGCCGCCTCGACACCGCCTCCGCCGCGGCCGTCCTCGACCTGCCCGACCCGGCCGCGGCCGAGGCCCTCAACGCCGAACTCGCCTCCGCGGGCCTGCTGGAGCCGCTCGGCCCGGGCCTCCACCGCCCGCACCCCCTGGTGCGGACCTTCGGCCGCCGGCAGAGCGCGCGCACCGACAGCCCGCCCGTCCGCGACGCGGCGCTGCTGCGGCTC
>KL569514.1:8420-14048 GCA_000715685.1 Streptomyces lilacinus | reverse complement strand
ACGCGGCGCTGCTGCGGCTCCTCGACCACCAGCTGGCCACCGCCGTCACCGCGCTGCGCCGCGCCCGCCCCGACAGCCTCGTGCCCCGCCACCTCCTGCACCACCTCGCCACCGCCGGCCTGCCGCTGCCCGACGCCGACACCGCCCGCGCCTGGCTGCACGACACGGGACCCGACCTGCTCGCGACCGTCCTGCAGGTGCTGCGCCTCGACGTCCCCGGCACCCTCGCGCCCGCCGTCGACCTGCTGACCGTCTGGGGCGAGCTCACCCAGGGCACCGCGAGCCACCAGGACGTGACCGGGCCCGCCCGGCTCGCCCTCGACAAGGCGCGCCGAACCGAGGACGAGAGCGCCGGTGCGAGCGCCGCCCGCGCGCTGCGGCTGCTCGCCGTCCCGCGCCCCGGACCCGACACCCTCGAGCGCGCCGAACGCGAACTGCGCGCGAGCCTGCGCCTCGGCGAGGCCGCCGGGGACGCCCTGCTCCCCGTCCTCGCCGGTCACGAACTCGGCCTCGTCCTGCTGGACCTGGGCCGTCCCGAGGAGGCGCTGCCCCTGCTCGTACGGGCCGAGGAGCGGCTGCGCGAGGAGGGGGCGGCGAGCGGCGCGGCCGAGGCCCTGGCCCACACGGCCCGCGCGCTCGTCGCCCTGGGCCGTACGGAGGAGGCGCTCGCCGCGGTCGCCGAGGCCTGCGACCGCGCCCGGGGTCCGGCCGGCCGGACCCTGGCCCGGGTGCTGCACGAGGCGGGCCGCGTCCACCTGCTGGCCGACCGGTCGGCGAGCGCCTCGGACCGGCTGCGCGAAGCCCTCGCCGTCGAGCCGGAGGGCACCGATCCGCGCTGGGAGGCGCTGGTCTGGGCCCGGTTGGCCCTGTGCCGGCTCGCCCGGCTGCGGAACCGCGAGGCCATCACCGCCGCCGACCGCGCGCTGGCCATGGAGGCCGGCCTCGGGGACCCGTACTGCCGCGGCCTGGCCCTGGCCGCCCGGGGCCGGGCGCAGCTCGCGCTCGGGGAGCCGCGCATCGCGCTGGGCTGCCTGCGGGAGGCGTACGACGTGCTGCGGCGGCGCGGCGCGGCCGAGGCGGCTGAAGTGGGGGCGGTGCTGGCGGAGGAGTTCCCGGGGCACGAGTCCGCGCCGTGACGGCGGCGGCCGGCGTGCGGAAGCCCATGCCGAAGCGGGGACTTACGGGCCGTCAGGCGCCGACGTAGGACCGGACTTCCCCTTACGGCCCGTCAGGCGGAGACGCTGCCCACCGCCGAGGGCGGGAACTCGTCGAGCCAGTGGAACGCCGGCTCGACGCCGGACATCCGTATCACCTTGGTCACCATCGGGCCGCCCCGCACGACCCTCAACCGCGCCCCGGTGCGGGCCGCGCGGGACCGCGCCCTCAGCAGCAGCCGTACTCCGCTCGCGTCGAGGAAGGTCACCGCGCGCAGATCGACGACCAGGTCTCCCCGGCACCGTCCGGCGAGCGCCTCCACCCGAGGTCCCAGCACCTGCTCGGCCAGGATGTCCAACTCCCCTGCCAGTTCCATGACGACCGCTCCCCCCACCACGCGCTCCCGCATGGCGAAGGCGAGCTCGTGCACGCCCATGGCGAACCTCACCGCCCTCCCACATCGGGCACATCGTGTGCCCTTGTGGTGCCCCGGTGGCGGCCCGTTTTCACCTCCGACGCCCACCCGTGATCCGGGCACCGGGCGACGGCCGGGCGCGGGTCGCGAGCGGGGGGCGCACAGGGGGCGCGCGGAAGGCGTCACGAAGGAGATCGCGGGTGCGCCACGCAGAAGATCGCGGGTGCGCCACGCACGGAAGCCCCGGCTCCGACCCGTGCGCGAAATGGTCGGAGCCGGGGCTTCCGGCGGTCGGTGGACGGGGGAGGCGGCGTCCGGAGGACAAGCCGCCTCCCCCGACGAGGACGCGGTCTCCAAGTACGGGCCGAGGTCGGGGGGAAGATCACGGCCCGGACCCCGCAGTGAGGTCCGCATCCCTGCCCGGGAGATTCCTGCCAGATCCCCGGACGCCCTCCATCCTCCGTCCCTGCGCGGGCGCGAAGGTCCGGCGAAGGGCCCGGTTTGCAGGGCCGAAAGTCCTTAAAGGTGGCGTGAAGGGTGTGAGGACCTCCACACGCCTCCGCGCCGCCTCCCGCACCGGGTTCTCCAACCGGCTGCCCAATCGGCTGTCCATGCGACGCGCCCATACCTTTCGGCCATTCCTCCATTCGTACGGGTGCGCGGATAGACTCTCGCGACCGCACATGGGGACGGCAGGGGAGGCAGTGGGGCATGGTGCAGACAAAGAAGGTCGCGCTCTGGGGCCTGGGCATTTTCGTGGCCTACACGATCATTCACTCCCCCGCCCGGTCGGCCGAGCTCGTCCAGATAGGGTTCGAGGGGATCTCGGACGCCGCCAAGAACATCGGCGAGTTCATGACCCAGCTGATCAGCTGAACCGACCCGACCCCGGCCCCGACCGGCCGACCAGCGAAGCGAAGAAGGCAGCCCGTGATTCGCCACCTCGTTCTGTTCAAGCTCAACGACGGCGTCGAGCGCGACGACCCGCGCGTCGTGGCCGGCGTGCGCGCGTTCGAGGAGCTGGGGGAGGCCATCCCCGAGCTGCGCTCCTGGGAGTGCGCCTGGAACATCTCGGACCGGCCGATCGCCTACGACTACGCCATCAACTGCTCGGTCGAGGACACCGACGCGCTGCAGCGGTACCTGGACCACCCGGCCCACCAGGCGGGCGTCGGCCAGTGGCGCGAATTCGCGACCTGGGTGATCGCGGACTACCCGTTCTGACACCGCGCCGGCACACGGCACGAGCGCGGCGCGAGCGCACTTCACCGCCCCTCACCATCGTGGTGGGGGGCGGTTTTTGACGTCAACACGGCGTTATGCGGTGCTTGCACACCTTGGACATGTCTTGTGATGCTATGACCGCTTTTGCCGGATGAGTTGATCGATTGTGACCGCGAAGGGGTGGTGACCGTGCCGGCCCGTACTGCGCCCGAAGCCCCCCTCCGGCGCGACAAGCCCACCGACGAAACGGACGACTCCACGCCCACCCCGGGCACCGCCGCCCAGGCCCCCGTCGACGCGGACCAGCCCGGGACCGCGCGCGCCGCCGCGGACGCCGCAGGAACCCCCGGCGCCGCGCCCGCGCCCACCGGCCCCGCGCCCGCCCACACGCCCGCGCCCCCTGGCCCGGCGCACGCCGACGGTCCGGACGGTCCGGCCGACCCCGATCGCACCGCTCACACTGCTCACACCAGCCAGGACGATCACACGGATCACACCGATCACACGGACCGCTGCGATCAGACCGACCCCAGCGATCAGACCGGTCACAGCGACAACAGCGACCACCCCGACCAGACCGGCGAGCCCACCGGCACCACCCCCCGCGCCCGTGAGGGCCGGGGTGCCGACGCCCGGGCCCTGACCCAGGTGCTCTTCAAGGAGTTCGTCACCCTCGAGCCCGGCACGCCCGAGCACGCCCGCGTGCGCGCCGCCCTGATCGAAGCCAACCTCCCCCTCGTGCGGTACGCCGCGGCGCGCTTTCGCAGCCGCAACGAGCCGATGGAGGACGTGGTCCAGGTCGGCACCATCGGACTCATCAACGCCATCGACCGCTTCGACCCCGACCGCGGGGTGCAGTTCCCCACCTTCGCCATGCCGACCGTCGTGGGCGAGATCAAGCGCTACTTCCGCGACAACGTCCGCACGGTGCACGTGCCGCGCCGGCTCCACGAGCTGTGGGTGCAGGTCAACGGCGCCACCGAGGACCTCACCGTGCTGCACGGGCGGTCCCCCACCACCGCCGAGATCGCCGATCGGCTGAAGATCGCCGAGGACGAGGTGCTCGCCTGCATCGAGGCCGGCCGCTCGTACCACGCCACCTCCCTCGAGGCCGCCCAGGAGGGCGACGGCCTGCCGGGCCTGCTCGACCGGCTCGGCTACGAGGACCCCGCGCTGGCGGGGGTCGAACATCGCGATCTCGTCCGCCACCTGCTCGTACAGCTTCCGGAGCGGGAACAGCGCATCCTTCTGCTGCGCTACTACAGCAATTTGACGCAGTCGCAGATCAGCGCGGAGCTGGGGGTGTCGCAGATGCATGTGTCCCGGCTACTCTCACGGAGCTTCGCCCGTCTGCGTTCCGCAAATCGAATCGACGCCTAATCCTCACGGGTGACACTCCCCCCGGGGTCATGGGGAAGATATATCGACTTGACGCTACAGCGTGTTGCCGACATGTGACATTCTGCAGGAACTGCGTTTGCCACAGCGCAGCCTCCGGTATTCAGGTGGAGGCTGACGCCCTCGCCCGAGGGAGCCGCTGTGACCCGTCCGCGACCTCAAGGGGGTGGCATGTCCGTAGACCTGGGCAGCGCGAAGGTGCTCGCCAACGACGCACCGCACGCCGTGCTCAACGACTGCGAAGCCATCGACACCCGCACCCTCTCCCGCTCCCTCTTCCTGCGGCTGGCCACGCTCGAGCGGGACAGCGCCGAGCGTACGTACGTCCGCGACACCCTCATCGAGCTCAACCTCCCCCTCGTGCGGTACGCCGCGGCCCGCTTCCGCAGCCGCAACGAACCGATGGAGGACATCGTCCAGGTCGGCACCATCGGGCTGATCAAGGCGATCGACCGCTTCGACTGCGAACGCGGTGTCGAATTCCCGACGTTCGCCATGCCGACGGTCGTCGGTGAGATCAAACGCTTCTTCCGCGACACCAGCTGGTCCGTGCGCGTGCCGCGCCGCCTGCAGGAGCTGCGCCTCGCCCTCACCAAGGCGAGCGACGAGCTCGCGCAGAAGCTCGACCGCTCCCCGACCGTGCCCGAACTCGCCCTGTGCCTCGGCGTGTCGGAGGAGGACGTGGTCGACGGCCTCGCCGTGGGCAACGCCTACACCGCGAGCTCGCTCGACTCCCCCTCCCCCGAGGACGACGGCGGCGAGGGCTCGCTGGCCGACCGTCTCGGCTACGAGGACACGGCGCTCGAGGGCGTGGAATACCGCGAGTCCCTCAAGCCCCTGCTGGCCAAGCTCCCCCAGCGGGAACGTCAGATCATCATGCTGCGGTTCTTCGCCAACATGACGCAGTCGCAGATCGGCGAGGAGGTCGGCATCTCCCAGATGCACGTCTCCCGGCTGCTCACGCGGACCCTGGCGCAGCTGCGCGAAGGGCTCATCGCCGACTGACCCCGCGACGGACGCGACCGGCGGCCCGAAGAAGGCCGCCTCGCACATGTACACCTGACTGACCGTCAGCCACACTGGGCCGATGCGACGGAAGACGCTCGTCTCCGCTTCGGCCGCCGCGCTCTGCCTGGGCGCGCTCGGCGCGCTCACCACCGGCTGCGGCGCCGACCGCGACGGCTACGTCGCCACGGGGGCCGCCGGACCCGGCGCCTCGCGGCCGGCCGGGGCCGTGCCGCCGACGGGCGGCGTGGAGCTCCTGCCCCTGGACGACGCGACGCCACCCCCGCCCGGGGCATCGCACCGGCCCCCGACCCCACGGGCCGCGCCCTCGCGGACCGCGACCCCTCCCTCGACTCCTGCCACATCCCGCGGCACCAGCGGTACGAACGGCACAAACGGTACGAGCACCGCGCACGACTCACGGCCGGGCC
>KL569514.1:5009-8134 GCA_000715685.1 Streptomyces lilacinus | reverse complement strand
TCAGAGATGTGTATAAGAGACAGCCTCGCACCCGGCCGACCCTCGCGGCCCACGGCCCCGGGCCCTTCCGGCACTCCGGCACCGGCCGCGCTCGAGGTGAGCGAGCCGCGCCGCGAACCCGGCGACGAGCGCTGGTGCGAGCGGGTCGCCCTCACCTTCACCAACACGGGCGGCACCGCGGTCACCGGGGGCACCGTCACCCTCGGCACCCACGTCATCGGTCTGTGGGACACCGACTGGGCGACGGTCACCGCCACCCGTCCGCTCCCGGCACCGATCGAGCCGGGGCAGTCGGTGCAGCAGGCCTGGACGGTGTGCGTCGACGCCTGGCGCGTACCGCTCGGCATGCGCGTCGAGACGCGGGACGTCGCGGTCGACTGGACTTAACGGTTCAGCCGGACCTGGCGGTTCGACTCAGCTGAGCGCCAGCCACGCCGCCGCCGCGACCACGGCGATCCCGACGATCACGGCGAGGAGGACGCCGACGCGCCGCCCGGAGCCCGAGCCGGCGGCGCGGGCGTGCGAGGCGGGTGCCGCGGCGGCGCCGCGGCCGGCGGGCGCGCCCTCGTCGACGAAGGCGCGGAACATCTGGGTGCTGCCCGCGGGGTCGTAGGCCCCGTCCGGGCTCTGCTGCGGGTGCTGGGGCTGATGGGGGTTCGCCATGGGCCAGGACCCTAGCGAAGCGGACCCCGCACCGGGCCGCGGGGCCGCCGCTTTACGGGCTCCCGAACAAGGCTTGGGCCTTCCTTTACCCGATTTACCTACTTTTCGTTTGCCTTCAGCAACCAATCTTTCCTATGGTGGTTGCCCTAAGCAACCTAAAAGGAGTCCGGCCCATGGCCGCACAGGAACAGTACGAAGAGCTGGCCCGGCAACTCAGTGCCCTCGGCGCCGTCAAGCGCGGTCTGAGCCGAGCCCTGCCCCACGACTGCTCCCCGGCCACGGCGATCATGCTCAATCTGCTGAAGCGCAACGGCGAGATGCGGATGAGCCGCCTCGGCGAGCTGCTGGCCATCGACGCCTCGGTGACCAGCCGGCACGTCACCCACGCCGCCGAGCACGGTTGGATCGACCGGCAGCCCGACCCGCTCGACAAGCGGTCCCGGCTGCTGAGCCTGACCCCCAGCGGCGAGCTCCTGCTGGAGGAGGTCTCCGAGCGCTACACCCACGCGCTCGCCGCCTGCCTCCACGACTGGTCCGACGACGACGTCGGCCACCTCATCGGCCTGATGAAGCGGCTCCGCGAGAGCTTCGGCGACTGCCGGCCCCGCGCACTGCACGCCGGCACCACCACCCGTACGCCGGTCTGAACCCCCACCGAGAAAGGAAGTCCATGGCCAAGTCCACACCAGCGGGTGTACGGGACGCCTCGGGATCTGTCTCTTATACACATCGTGTATAAGAGACAGTTTCGCACCGCCAGATCATGGAGGCGCTCTCCGGGCTGCTGCTCGGCATGTTCGTCGCGATCCTCTCCTCGACGATCGTCTCCAACGCGCTGCCCGAGATCATCCACGACCTGCACGGCAGCCAGTCCTCCTACACCTGGGTCGTCACGGCCTCGCTGCTCGCGATGACCGCGTCCACCCCGCTGTGGGGCAAGCTCTCCGACCTCTTCAGCAAGAAGCTGCTGGTCCAACTGGCCCTCGTGGTCTACGTGGCCGGCTCGGTCGTCGCCGGCCTCTCCCAGAACACCGGCACGCTCATCGCCTGCCGCGTCGTCCAGGGCATCGGCGTCGGCGGTCTCTCCGCCCTCGCCCAGATCGTCATGGCCGCCATGATCTCCCCGCGCGAGCGCGGCCGTTACAGCGGCTACCTCGGCGCGACCTTCGCCGTCGCCACCGTCGGCGGCCCGCTCCTCGGCGGCGTCATCACCGACACCGACTGGCTCGGCTGGCGCTGGTGCTTCTACGTCGGCGTGCCGTTCGCGATCATCGCGCTCGTCGTGCTGCAGAAGACGCTGAAGCTGCCCGTCGTGAAGCGGAACGTCAAGGTCGACTGGCTGGGCGCCTTCTTCATCACCGCCTCCGTCACCCTCCTGCTCATCTGGGTCACCCGGGCCGGCAAGGGCAAGGACTACGACTGGCTCTCCTGGCAGACCGCGGCCATGGTCAGCGGATCCCTCGTGCTCGCCGCGCTCTTCGTCCTCACCGAGGCGAAGGCCTCCGAGCCGATCATTCCGCTGCGGCTGTTCCGCAACAAGACCATCGCGCTGTCCTCGCTCGCGAGCCTCTTCGTGGGTGTCGCGATGTTCGCCGGCACGGTCTTCTTCTCCCAGTACTTCCAGCTGGCGCGCGGCGAGTCGCCGACGATGTCCGGTGTACTGACCATCCCGATGATCGGCGGCCTGTTCGTCTCGTCGACCGTGTCCGGCCAGATCATCACCAAGACCGGTCGCTGGAAGGCGTGGCTGCTCAGCGGCGGCGTCCTGCTCACCGCGGGCCTGGGCCTGCTCGGCACGATGCGCTACGACACGCCGTACTGGCACCTGGCGATCTACATGGCCCTCACCGGCCTGGGCATCGGCATGATGATGCAGAACCTCGTGCTCGCCGCGCAGAACCAGGTCGAGCCGAAGGACCTCGGTGCCGCGAGCTCCGTCGTCACCTTCTTCCGCTCCCTCGGCGGCGCGGTCGGCGTCTCCGCGCTCGGCGCGGTGCTCGCGAACCGGGTGCCGGACTACGTCAAGGACGGCCTCACCGCCCTTGGCCCGAAGGCCGCGGCGGCGATGGGCCACGGCGGCACGGGCGGCGGCGGCATCCCCGACCTCAAGGCCCTGCCGGCGCCCCTCCGCACGGTGATGGAGAGCGCGTACGGGCACGGCATCGGGGACGTCTTCCTCTACGCGGCGCCGTGTGCGCTGATCGCCTTCATCGTGACGCTCTTCATCAAGGAGGTCGCGCTGAAGGGTCGCGACTGACGCGACGACACGACCCCGACCGCGGGGCGCACGCCAGTGAGCGGAGGCGATGCGTGCAGCGGTCGGTGGCCCGGGACCTGAACGGCATGGAGGGTCCCCGGGCCCTGGCCCCGGTGAGGGCGCGCGCACAAAAGGCAGGGGACGGCCTGCGCGCGCCGCACCGGGGTTTTCATTGTTTGTGGGCAGTCGTTCCGCAGGTGTTTGT
>KL569514.1:976-4692 GCA_000715685.1 Streptomyces lilacinus | reverse complement strand
CACCGGGCCGCACCAACACCGCACCCGCGCCGCCAGGCGCGGGCGAACCCACCGGCGGTCAGCCGGAAACGAGGCGGCAGCCTTACGGCTGCTGCTCGCGCGAGCGATCCCGCATGACCTCGATACCGGCGATCACCGTCTCGAGCGCGAACGCGAAGTCGTGCTCCCAGATCTCCCCGATGCTCTCCCCCGACCGCGCCTCCACCAGCTCCGCGGACTCCCGGTAGGTCTCCGAGGAGTCGAGCCGGTTGCTGACCACGTCCACGACCTGCTGGTAGTACTCCTCCTCGCTGATGCCCGCCGCGCGGCAACGCTCCTGGTAGATCCCCTGGATCGTGGCGTAGCCGTAGACGAACTGGAAGAGGGCGGAGATCGACCCGGTCAGGGCGTACGGCGGGACGCCGCTGCGCCGGATGACGGCGAGCGTCGCGTCCGCGAACGCCATCGAGTGGGGGCCGATGTTGAGGTACTGGCCCAGCAGCTGGGGCAGCCAGGCATGGGCCACGAGGGTCCGGCGGTACTCGGTCGCCAGGTCGCGGATCTGGTCGCGCCAGTCCACGTTCTCGTCGGTCAGGTCGGGCAGGGCCATCTCGCCGCAGACCTCGTCGACGGCGTACTCGAGGAGGTCGTCCTTCGTGGCGACGTACCAGTAGACCGACATCGCGGTCACGCCGAGCTCCGCCGCGAGGCGGCGCATCGAGAACTTCGCGAGCCCCTCGGCGTCCAGCAGGCGCACCGTGGCGGCGACGATCCGCTCCCGGTCGAGTGCGCCCTCGCCCGTGTGCCCCTCCGCCTTGCGCTTGGGAGTCCCGCCCTGCTTCTCGGCCAGCCACACACTGGTCCGCAGGCCTGCCCCACGACTGCCGCTACCCATGTGCGCCGTTCTCCTTTTCCACGCTTGCCTACCTCGATGCTAGTGAGGCCGCCCCCTCGACCGAGGGAGCGGCCCCTTGCCCTGCGGAACGACTGCCCACAACCCCGGGGACCGGGGTCGAGGCCGAGCCGGCGCTACCGCGCCGACCGCTCCGCGCGCCGCAGCAGCACCGCCGCCACCACGCCGCCCGCGAGCACCGCCGCCGCGCCCACCAGCTGGCTGGCCTGCACGCCGGAGGCGAACGCGTCGCCGATCTCGACCCGCTCCGCTCCCGTACGGGCGTGGGACAGGGCCTCGGGCAGCGAGCCCGCCCCCGTCGCCACCGCCGGGAGCAGTGCCGCGAAGCGGGAGTTGAGCACGGCGCCGAGGACCGCCACGCCCAGGCCGTTGCCGGTCTCCTGGAGCGTGCCGTTGACGCCGGCACCGACGCCCGCCTTCTCCGGCGGGATCGCGGACATGATCGCGTTGGCCATGGCCGGCATGGACAGGGCGATGCCGATGCCCATGAGGATCAGGCCCAGCAGCATGCCCCCGTACCCGTCCGCACCCAGGATCGCGATGGACGCGAGACCGGCGGCGAGCAGGCCCATGCCGCCCGCGATGGCGATCGGCGTACCGATCTTCGGGAGCAGCCGGGCGCCGACGCCCGTGAAGTTGAGGACGACGATGACCAGGGCGAGCGGCGTCATGCGCAGGCCGGTCTCCAGCGGGTCGTAGTGCAGGACGAGCTGGAGGTGCTGGCCGAGGAGGAAGAAGGAGCCGCCCATGCCGAAGGCGACGAGGATGCCGCCCGAGACCGCGCCCACGAAGCGGCTGTCGCGGAAGAAGTGCATGTCCAGCATCGGGTACGGGAAGCGGCGCTCCCACAGGGCGAAGAGGGCGAGCGTGACCACGCCGACCGCCGCGGAGCCCAGCACCCGGCCGGAGGTCCACCCGTGGCCGGGGCCGGAGATGATGGCGAAGACGACGCCGGTCATGCCGATCGTGGAGAGCAGGGCACCGAGCAGGTCGGGCCGGTCGCCGGAGGGGTTCTTCGACTCGGGCACCCACTTGAGCACCGCGAGCAGGCCTATGACCGCCACCGGCAGGTTGATCAGGAAGATCGAACCCCACCAGTAGTGGTTGAGCAGCGCGCCGCCGATGAGCGGCCCGGCGGCGAAGCCGAGCGAACTGACCGCGCCCCACAGGCCGATGGCCTTGGGCCGCTCGTCGGCGTCGAAGACCTGGACGACGACGGCCAGGGTCGTGGTCATGAGCAGTGCCCCGCCGATGCCCATGCCCGCACGGGCGGCGATCAGCTGACCGGTGGTCTCGGAGAGCGCGGCCACGAGCGATCCGATGCCGAAGAGGGCGAGGCCGATGGCGAGCATCTTCTTGCGGCCGTAGCGGTCGGCGGCGCTGCCGGCGGTCAGCAGCAGACCGGCCTGGACGAGCGAGTAGGCGTTGATCATCCACTGGACGTCGGCGGTCGAGGCCCGCATCTCCTCCGTGAGGGAGGGGATCGCGACGGTCAGGACGGTGTTGTCCAGCAGAACGACGAGCTGGGCGAGGCAGATGACGCCGAGGACCACCCACCGCGTGGGATTGCGGCGCGGCTGACGCTCGCCGGCGTCGGCGTTCTGCGGGGTTTCGGCGGTCGTCGCCGTCATGCGTGGGTCCCCCTTGTACGGTGTACGACTGGCTGACGTCGTACACCGTACAAGACTCCCTGTACGCCGTACAAGGGCTTTATTTCGAAGAGCCTCAGAGAGGGTTCGGAGAGGGAAAGAGGACCGGGAGCGCCGCCTACCCGACCGCCGGCTTGATGAGGTACCCGGCGCCGCGCCGCGTGTGGATCATCGGCTCCCGACCGGCGTCGATCTTCCGGCGCAGATACGAGATGTACAGCTCGACGACGTTGGCCCGGCCGCCGAAGTCGTAGGACCAGACGCGGTCGAGGATCTGCGGCTTGCTGAGCACGCGGCGCGGATTGCGCATCAGGAAGCGCAGCAGTTCGAACTCGGTGGCGGTGAGCCGGATCTCGGTGCCGTCGCGGAAGACCTCGCGGCTGTCCTCGTCGAGGACGAGGTCGCCGACGGTCAGCACGGACCCGTCCCGCGACGTTGTGGCAGTCGCGGCGCGGGACCTGCGCAGCAGCCCGCGCAGCCGGGCGACGACCTCCTCGAGGGCGAACGGCTTGGTGACGCAGTCGTCGCCGCCGGCGGTGAGCCCGGCGACGCGGTCCTCGACGGAGTCCCCGCCGGTCAGGAACAGCACGGGCACGTCGGGCTGTTCGCGGCGGAGCCGGCCGAGGACGGCCAGGCCGTCCATGTCCGGGAGCATCATGTCGAGGACCACCGCGTCGGGCCGGAACTTCCGGGCCGCCCGGACGGCCTCGGCGCCGCCGGCGGCGGACCGCACCTCCCAGCCCTCGTAGCGCAGGGCGAGGGAGAGCAGTTCGGCGAGCGAGGCCTCGTCGTCGACGACCAGGACGCGTACGGGACTTCCGTCGTCGTGCGGCAGCTGGGTACGCCTGTGGGGCGCGGCGGTGGTCATGCTGCCAAGAGTGCGAGCGGCGGGTGAGAGGACCCTTTCGGCACTCTGTGAATCGCCTGAGAATCCCCACGCGATGCGCGCCCCGCAGCCGGGAATAAGCGGACACCCCCTCCGGTTTCCTGGGCATGGCACTCACCCAACGCCCCGACACCACCCCGGCGCCGTGCGCGGAGCCCGCCGCGGCCCTCGGCACCATCGGCATCTGGAGCGCGGGACTGCGCGTCGACGACCCCGCGCGGCTCGGCGAGGTCCAGGAGGCGGCCGCCGAACTCGAGGAGCTCGGCTACGGCACGCTCTGGATCGGCGG
>KL569514.1:0-729 GCA_000715685.1 Streptomyces lilacinus | reverse complement strand
TGTATAAGAGACAGTCCGTCGCCCAGGCCGACCACCTGCTCGCGGCGACCGGGCGCGTCACCGTGGGCACGAGCATCCTCAGCATCTGGAAGCACACGGCCACCGAGGTCGCCGCCGCGTACGCCGCCCTCGAGCCGGCCCGGCGCGAGCGCTTCCGCCTGGGCCTGGGCGCCAGCCACGCCCACTTGGCCCAGGCCTACGCCCGGCCGTACTCCGCAATGAAGGAGTACCTGACCGGCCTCGACGACGCCCCCGTGCCGCTGCCCGCCGAGCGACGGCTGCTGGCGGCCCTCGGCCCGAAGATGCTCGAGCTCTCCCGGGACCGCGCGGCGGGCGCCCTCCCCTATCTCGTCACCGTCGAGCACACCGCCGAGGCCCGCGAGCGTCTCGGCGACGGCGCGGTCCTCGCGCCCGAGCTCAAGGTCGTGCTCGACCCGGACCTCGACCGCGCCCGCGCGACGGCCCGCGCGTACCTGGACTTCTACCTGCCGATGCCGAACTACACGAACAACCTGCTGCGGCTCGGCTTCGCCGAGGAGGACTTCGCCGGCGGAGGCAGCGACCGGCTCGTCGACGCCCTCTTCGCGCTGGGCGACGCCGAGGCGATCCGGGCCCGCGTCGACGCTTTCCTCGCGGCGGGCGCCGACCACCTCGCCGTACAGGTCGCGCCCCGCCCGGACGCGCCGCGCGAGGCCCTGCCGCGCGAGGAGTGGCGGGCGCTGGCCGAGG
>KL569513.1:64784-69784 GCA_000715685.1 Streptomyces lilacinus | reverse complement strand
AGCCTGGGCGGCGTTCGCGGCCGTGCGGGCGGCGGAGATCGCGGTGTTGGACGCCTGGATCGCGGTCCGCGCTGCGGCGGCGGCGCCCTGGGCGGCCTGGGCGGCGCGGTTGGCGGCCCTCCCGGCCTTGTCGAGGTCGTTCTTGGCGGCCTCGGTCTCCTGGGCGGCCTTCTGCGCGGCCTCCTTGGCCTTCTGCGCGGCCTCCTCGGCCCGCGCGCCGGCCTCCTTGGCCGCGTCGGTCTCGGCCTTGGCGCGCTTGCCCGCCTGCTCGGCGACCTGGGCCAGCTGCGCGACGGTGGCGCTCTCCTGGTCCCGGCTGCGGGCCAGGTACTGCCCGGAC
This sequence comes from Streptomyces lilacinus, assembly GCA_000715685.1. Classification (GTDB taxonomy): domain Bacteria; phylum Actinomycetota; class Actinomycetes; order Streptomycetales; family Streptomycetaceae; genus Streptomyces; species Streptomyces lilacinus. Next base: position 69,444 of record KL569513.1, on the reverse strand, counting down.
TCCAGGAACTCGCGGCGGTCCTGGGCCGTGCCGTTGAGCGCGCGGTCGCCGAGCTTCTTCACCTCGGGGCCGCCGGCCTGCATGATCTTCAGGACCTGGACGCGGTCGTCCTCCTCCTGGGCGGTGAACCGGCCCTGGGTGAGGAAGTCGTCCAGCGCCTTGGCGGAGCCGTTGTCGAGCGCCTTCTGGCCCGCGGCGCGGACCCCGCGCTCGCCGTTGTTCATCGCCGTGAGGACCGCGACCCGGCGGTCGTCGCTCAGCGGCGCCTGGAACCCGGACTTCACGAAGGCGTGCAGATCCGCGTCCGAGCCGCTCAGCGCCTTCGAGGCGGCGTCGCGGACGCCCTTGCCGGAGGAGCTGAGCATCTTCAGGACGGCGAAGCGCTCGTCCTCGACGGTGGCCCGCTCCAGGCCGGTCCGCAGGAAGGCGTCGATGTCGCCGTCGGAGCCGGCGAGCGCCTTCTCCGCGGCGTCCTTGGTGGACGAGCCCCCCAGCTGCCACGCCTCGACGACCTGCGCCCGCGCATTGGCGGGGAGGCCCGGGCCGTCCGGGTCCGCGGGCACCGCCTGCGCCACGGTGGTGCCGAACACCGTCGCCGCCAGCGTGAGCGCGGCGATCCCCGCGAGTCTCTTCCGTACGGGGCGCGCGGACAGCGGGCCCGCTATCGGTCTGTTGTTGGTCATATCCCCTCAAACTCTCGCCGAGTCCGTTAAGAACCCGTCATGCGGCGGCAGTTGGCCGCCGACATGCGCGAGATCGTATAGCGAAACAGGCACGTGAGTATTTTTTTGATAACTCCCTCACACACCCACAACCACTGACATCTCGCTGACAAGAAAACGGAATCCACGCCACCACCGGCCGCAGGCGCCTCACCGCAAGGGAATGGGCCAATCCATGCGTATTGCAAAGAAGTTGTTGAACGCCGTCCCGACGGCGTGACCGGCGTTACGGTCCTTCCCAGCCACTTCAAGACACCCCCGCCCAGGTGATATCAATGGTTCGCCGGTCCAGCGCAGGGGGGCATTTCGCGCCGTCAGGCCAGGCACTCATCGGGGGGTACCAGACCGACCGTCCCGATTCCTTGCCGGACGGGTACGCGTGCGCGTTTTCGCACGCGGTTCTTTCAACACACGCGCACAGCACACTCGCGCAACGCATGGCTTTTTGTTGGCGCATTGAGCACAAGGGCAAGGAACCGATGAAGCTGTTCACTCGCATGCTGACCACCGGCGTCGTCACGGCCGCCACCGCACTGACCGGCACCGCCGCCGCCGTCGCGGACACGCCGCCCCCGGTCGTCGAGGACTTCGCGTACCCGCACGCGGACAAGATCTTCGAGGAGCGCGGCATCAAGCTGAAGCGCGGCGACGGCCACATCCTGCTCGACAAGTGCGACAGCCGGCCCGGCCTCATCGAGGTCTACGCCCGTGGCATGCAGGAGCGCGACAAGGTCGGCCAGGGGAAATTCTGCTTCCGCGTCACCGGCAAGACCGGCTACCTGAGCCTGGAGCTCCCCAAGGTCTACGGCGCCAAGGGCAATGACTACGCGGTCAAGGTCAACATGGCGACGGACAATCAGGAGAAGTCCTTCGACCTCGACAAGAACAAGTGGACCGCCGTCGGCGAGACCGCCGACCCGCAGGGGCGCGAGTTCTCCCTGCTGGAGATCGTCGCCAAGAAGTAGCACCCAAAGCGGCAGCACGAGGTAACAGGCCGACGTCGTCCCGGCCGGCGCCGCCCACCGCGGCGCCGGTTGTTCACCGAAAGTCGTAAGGAATACAACAATGTCTCGCAGGGTCCTACGTGCCGCATGGGCGGCCGGACTTGCCACGGGTTCCGTCGTCGTCGGTGTACTGACCGCGGCGCCGGCCGGGGCCGTCGTCGGCGACAGCGCCAAGGACGGCCAGTACGCCTTCTCCGCGCGGATCGACATCGACGGCCGGCGCTCCTGCACCGGCGCGCTGGTCGACCAGAGCTGGGTGCTCACCGCCGCCGCCTGCTTCGCCGACGACCCGGCGCAGGGCCGGCGCATCCCGGGCGGCAGGCCCCAGCAGAAGACCACGGTGACCGTCGGCCGCACCGACCTCACGGGCCAGGACGGCGCCACGGTCGAGGCCGTCGAGCTCTCCCCGCGCGGCGACCGCGACCTCGTCATGGTTCGCCTCGCCAAGCCCGTCACCAACGTCACCCCCGTCACCGTCGCCACGGCCGCGCCCCGGCAGGGCGAGGAGCTGCGCGTCACCGGCTACGGCCGCACCAAGGACGAGTGGGCCCCCGACCTGCTGCACACCGCCACCTTCGGCGTGGGCGCCGTCTCGGCCACGGCCTTCGACATGGCCGGCACGGCCCCCGCCGACGCCGCCCTCTGCAAGGGCGACCACGGCGGCCCGGCCTTCCGCGAGAAGAACGGCGCCGTCGAGCTCGTCGCCGTCAACACCGCCTCCTGGGAAGGCGGCTGCTGGGGCTCCGACGAGGCGGAGACCCGCCGGGGCGCCGTCGCGACCCGCGTCGACGACGTCAACAGCTGGATCCAGCAGCGCCGCCTGAGCCACAAGATCACCGAGCTCACCGACGTCACCGCGAGCGCCGACTTCAACGGCGACGGTCGCACCGACCTCGCCGCCGTGCTCCGGGACGGCTCCCTGCACGTCTTCTACGCGGGCCCGGACGGGACCCTCGAGTACGGGCGCGAGCTCTGGTACGACAAGACGTGGGGCGGCAAGAACCAGATCATCGGCGGCGACTTCAACGGCGACGGCCTGACCGACATCGCCGCCGTCAACTCCGACGGCCAGCTCCACCTCTACGCCGGCCAGCCGGGCGGCAAGCTCGCCACCGCCAAGAAGATGTGGACGGACGCCTCCTTCGGCAAGATGCCGAACATCGCCCGCTTCCGCGCCGACGGCTGGAAGCGCGACGGCCTGATCACCATCTGGGGCGACAAGTCGCTCTACGCGTACCCGACCGGCGCCGACGGCGTCCTGACCGGGCAGAAGCGCGAGATGTGGCGCGACAAGACCTGGGTCAAGCGCGAGATCGCCACCGGTGACTTCAACGGCGACGGCCACGACGACATCGCCGCCGTCGCCACGGACGGTGGCCTCCACCTCTACGCCGGCAACGGCCGGGGCTCGTTCGACGACGCCCGCTCCCTGTGGCGCGACAAGAGCTGGGACACGATGCAGTTCGTCCACGCCGGCGACTTCGACGGCGACGGCAAGGCCGACCTCGTCGCCCGCTGGAAGCCGACCCTGACCTCCGTGGGCAGCGTGTACCTCTACGCGGGCGACGGCAAGGGCGCGCTCGCCGACAGCCGCTCGATGTGGCCCGCCAGCTCCGAGCCGAGCCGCGCGGCTCGCTGACGAAGCGCTGACGAATCGTTCCACCAGAGACGCCGAAACACCGGAGTCACCACGCACGAGGGCCCTCCCGCATCCCGCGGGAGGGCCCTCCGTCATGCGCGCCTCGGCGTCACACCACGTGCCAGGCCTCGTCGTCCGGCGCCTTGAACTCCGCCGCCGACGCGTCCAGCGTCAGCGTGCGCAGGCGGGCCTCGTCGTCCAGCACGGCCACGACCAACCGGCCCTCGGCGTCCACCGCCACCGAGGGGGCGTGGACGAAGGGGCCGCCGCCCAGGGGCGTCCAGGTGCGGCTCACGGGGCGGCCGTCCAGGGGCTGGCGGCTGATGCTCAGGCCGCCGTCGTCCGTGCGCTGGACGAGGGCGAGGTCGCCGTCGGGGAGGACGGCGTGGGCCAGCGGGCCGTAGCCGGGGTCGGTGTCGACGATCTCGGGCTGGGCGTTCCACACGCCGCCGGGGCCGTCCTGGCGGTTGGCGAGGACCCAGCCGGTGCCGGGCTGGCGGGAGAACATCAGCAGGCCGCCGTCGGTCTGCTCGACCAGGGTGACGGGGCCGGACGGGCGGGCCAGCAGGGTGCCGTAGTCGCGCTCGAAGGGGCCGTCGGGCGCGGTCTGGTACCAGCGGAGCATGCCGGTGCTGCTGGTGGCGTAGAGCTCCACGGTGCCGCGGGTGAGGGTGACGGCCGCGGAGCCCTCGAGCATGCCGCCGTGCAGGTCCTCCCAGGGTCCCCAGCCGCTGTCGTCGGTGGTCCGGGCGCTCAGGCCGCCGCCGAAGTTGCGGAGGAAGAACTTGACCCGGCCGGAGCCGGTGACCGCGGCCACGGGCATGCCCATGCCGCGGCGCTTGTTGGCGCCGCTGGGGGTGTTGCCGTAGGGGTTGCCGGCGTTGGCCCAGGTGCCGAAGTCGCCGTCGGGGGCGGTCTGCGCGAGGTGCATGACGTCGCGCTGCTGGTGCTCGGGGCCGGCGCCGACGGCGGAGCGCATGGCCAGGACGTGGATGCGGCCGTCGGCGTCGCGGACGGCGTCGAGGCGGGGCAGGCAGCGGCCGGCCTCGTCCGCGGGCCACCGGCCCAGGTCGGCGGGGGCGGACCAGCGCTCGGCGCCCGGCGCCTCCTGGGTCCAGGCCACGGGCCGGCCGCCGAGGACGGCGAAGGCGGTCAGGCGGCCGTCGGCGCGGCGCTGCAGCCAACTGGTGCTGGGCTGCCAGCGGTAGGTGGTGCTCTGGCCGTAGTAGCGGTTGTAGGCGCGGTTGCCCAGGGGGCGGTCGCCGCACTCGCCGGGGGCTGTCTCTTATACACAT
>KL569513.1:63989-64528 GCA_000715685.1 Streptomyces lilacinus | reverse complement strand
TGTGTATAAGAGACAGCGGCGAGGTAGTGGAACTTCTCGGACGCGGCGTGCGCGCTGAGGTTGTCCGGGCGCAGCTTGTTGCAGTAGCCCTGGTAGCTCTCGACGGCCGGGCGGCGGGCCGGGCCGCTCTCCTCGTACGCGCGCAGTGCGGCGAGGGCGAAGAACGCGGCGGCGGTGTGGTCGGTGTTGTCGCAGTACGAAATGGCGCCGGTCTTGGCGTCGTAGCTGGTGCGGTCCGGGTCGGGGTTCATGACGCGGACGACCGAGGGCTGGTGCTGCTGCAGCAGGTCGACGAGGGTGTCGACGACGCCGGCGCGGGTGAGGGCCTTGCCGGAGCCGCGGGCCGGGATGGGGCTGCCGGTGGGGCGGAGGGTGGCGAGTTCCTGGATGCGGTCGTTCCAGAGGTGCAGGATCTTCTGGTCCGGCGTGGCCACGCAGGTGCGCAGGTTGAGGAAGACGAGGGTGATGCGGCCGTCCTCGAGGGTGTTGACCTCGGCGGTGACGCCCTCGCGGACCTTGAGGGCTGTCTCTTATACACA
>KL569513.1:62301-63700 GCA_000715685.1 Streptomyces lilacinus | reverse complement strand
ATGTGTATAAGAGACAGAGCGTAGGCGGCGCGGATGCCGTGCTGGCGGGCGGCGGTGTAGCCCGGGTAGTCGGGCTCGGCGGTCTTGCGGGCCGGGTCGCTGAAGGAGAGGTTGATGCCGTCGGCCTCGCCGGTCGTCAGGTAGACGCTGACGACGGGGACGCCGGCGCGCACGGACTGCAGCAGGTCCGGCGTCATGAAGTACAGGTCGTCGTCGGTGTGCGCGCAGATCTGCATGTGCGGCGCCCGACCGCCGGGGACACCCCCGCCCTGCTGCGGCGATGAGGCGGAGAACCTGCGCTTGAACAGGCGCATCGACGGCCCGGTCCTTTCTGTGGAGGAGCTGTGGGCAGCCCCTGAATCGAACTCACCCTACCCACGCAGGGTGACGGTCCGGGCCGCCGGGGGGTTGCCTCCTCACATCGTCTTTATCCGGGGTGTGACGCTTCTCCCGCGCCGCGCGTGCTCGTCCACAGGGTGCCCTCGGCCGTGAGGGTCGCGACGACGAGTCGGCCCCTGGCGTCGGTGGTCACCGACGGCGTTCCGACGACGGGGCCGCGGGGGACGCCGGCGACGTCGCTCCACCGGGGGTCGGCCCCCGGTCCGACGGAGGTCGTGCTGAGGCCGCCGTTGTCGTTGCGGGTGACCAGCAGGGCGCTGCCGGAGCCGGCGGGGTCGGTGGCGACGGCCATGAGGCCGTGGCCGCGGCCGGCGATGTCGAGGTCCTGGGCCTCCCAGCCGCCGTCCGTGCCGAGCCGGTGGGCCAGGGGGCGGGAGGTCCTGGGCTCGCGGTAGAGGAGCAGCAGCGAGCCGTCCGGCTGGGCCAGCAGGGCGGGCGGGTCGGCGGGCGCGGGCAGCGCGAGGCCGCGCGCGGGGGCGAGCTCGCCGCCGGGCCGGTCCTGGACCCAGTGGTGGACGGTGTCGTGGCCGGCGCCGACGAGGTGGACGCGGCCGTCGGCCGCGGTCACGGCGGCGAGGCCCTCCTGGACCTCGAGGCCGCGCTCGGCGGGCAGCCCCTTCCAGTCGGTCCAGGCCCCGCCGGGCAGCTGCCGCCTGGTGCTGACGCCCTTGGCCCAGTCGCGGACGAAGACCTGGGCGGTGCCGTCGGCGTTGCGGGCGACGACGGGCGCGCCGACGTGCCGGCCGCGGACGGGGTCGCGCTCGGGGTTGCCGAGGGAGGTCCAGGTGCCGAAGGGGCCGCCGGGGCGCGTCTGCTCGAGGGCGACGATCTCCCTGCGGTTGCCGTCGGGGTCCGGGCCGAGGCCGGCGATGCGCTCGCCGAACAGCTGCCAGCGGCCGTCCTTGGTGAGGGAGACGGCGAGGTGGGGTACGAGGGGGCCGCCGCCGAGCTGCTGCGGGCCGGTCCAGCGGCCGCTGCCGGGGGCGGTCTCGGTCCACAT
>KL569513.1:61326-61994 GCA_000715685.1 Streptomyces lilacinus | reverse complement strand
GCCGGCGGGGAAGCCGCAGCCGAAGTCGGGCGAGCCGCCGTAGGCGTTGAGGATGTCGGCCTTGCCGCGGACGGTGCCGGGCGTCAGGTTGAAGGGCCAGCGTTCGTTGTAGTAGCCGCGGTAGGCGGTGACGGTGTAGTGCCGGCCCGCGCCCGGTCCCTGGTACCGCTGCAGGGCGGCGTAGGTGAACTGGGCGACGGCGGTGTGGTCGGGGTGGTCGGAGTAGCCGCGCTGGTCGTGGTGGACGCGGTGGCGGTCGTCGTGGACCTGCGAGTCCGGGTCCAGGTCCATGGTGCGGACCAGGGTGGGCCGGTAGCGCTCGAGCAGGGCGACGAGGGCGTCGACGACGCCGGCGCGGGTGACCGGGTGGGCCTCGCGCACGGTGGAGCCGGTGGCGACCCGGGTGCGGCCGGTCACGCCCGGTGCCGCCCACAGGTCCGCCAGGCGCACGTCGGCGCCGGGCCGGTCCGAGGTGTGCTGGGCGATGCCGAGGAACACCAGGGTGACGCCGGGGTGGTTGGCGAGGCTGTCGGCCTCGGCGCGCAGGCCGCCCGGCAGTTCGAGGGTGCTGCGCTGCCAGGTGGCGTGCGCGTCGCCGGTGGCCATCAGGGCGTACGCCTGGCGCAGGCCCTGCTGGCGGGAGCCCGCGTAGCCGGCGTAGTCCGGGG
>KL569513.1:57322-61086 GCA_000715685.1 Streptomyces lilacinus | reverse complement strand
GCGTAGCCGGCGTAGTCCGGGGCGGGCCGCGCCTGACCGGGCACCTTGTTGCGGCCGTTGGCCTCGCCGCTGGTGAGGTAGACGCTGACGACGCGGTGGTTGGCGTCGACGGACTGGTGGACCTCGGGGTTCATGAAGTACAGGTCGTCGTCCGGGTGGGAGACGACCTGCAGGGTGGTGGCCCCGGAGGTGCCGTCGTGCTGGGCTGCCACCTCGCCGCGGGGCGCCGGAACGGCGGGGCCTGACGGGGTGCTCGAGGAGCACCCCGTCAGGGCGAGGGCGAGGAGCCCGGTGAGGACCGTCCTCCTGCGGTGGTGCATCGCGCTCACGCGGCCCCGTGGACGAGGCGGCGGTTGCGCTCCGAGCCCTTCTCGTACTGGGAGGCGACGGGGAAGTAGCTCGCGAGGAACACCGCGATGGCGTCGGCCTGCTCGTCCTCCGGGACGTCCCCGTCGTGGTAGTCGTTGATGCAGAACACGTCGTGGGAGCGTGTCGCCAGAAGGCGGTGCAGGCGGGCGTGGTGCTCGCGCAGACCGACGTTCACGAACGCGGAGCTGATGCCCGAGGGCATGCTGCGGCCGGTGAAGAGCCCGTACCAGTGGTGCAGCGAGGAGGCGATGGCGAGGTCGTCGCGGCTGCGGAACTGCGCGGCGGCGGTGGCCGCCACCTCCTCGGGGAAGCGCTCCTCGATCTCCGCGAGCACGCTGCGGCGCAGCGGGTGCGGGGTGTGGAGGAAGGTGTTGGCGACGGTCTTGCCGAACTCCTTCTCGATCAGGGCCCGGTTGTTCTTCGCGGCGGCGAAGACGAGGTCGGTGTCGAGGGAGGGGTCGCCGGCGGGCACCGCGGTGGGCGACATGAAGCACTTGGCGGCGCCGGAGCCGTGGAAGAAGGACTCGGGCTTCATCGGGCGGCCGAGGAAGACGTCGTCGTTGAAGTAGAGGACGTACTCGGAGAGGCCCTCGATGCGGTGGATGCGGCTCTCGATGGCGTGCGAGTTGAACGAGGGCAGGCGGCCGGTGTCGCCGAAGGCCTCGCGGTGGCTGACCACGCGCACGCGCGGGTGGTCGGTGTCCAGCCACTCCGGCGTCTGATCGTCCGTCAGCAGGTAGATGTTCCGCACCCAGGGGGCGTGGAGGTCCAACGAGCGCAGGGAGTAGCGCAGTTCGTCGCGGTCGCGGAAGCGGGCGGAGCTGCCGGCCGACTCGGCGGCCAGGATGCCGTGCTCGGCCTGCGTCCGCTCCTTGCGGGCCAGCCACTCGGGGTCGGTGCCGTCGACCCAGGTGTAGACGACGTCGATGGGGAAGTCGACCTCGTCGACGAAGGTCTTGGCGTACGCCTCGAGGGTGCGGTAGTCGCGCTCACCGATACGGGTGCGGGCGGGCTTGGCGAGCTCGGCGCGGGGCAGGGTGGCGCCGTAGCGGGTGCCGCCGGGGAAGGTGACGGTGGTCTCGTCGTCCTCGGTGTCCTGCCAGAAGGTGACGTTGCAGCCGTAGACGCCGCTGATGCGCAGCTGGCCGCCGCCGGTGACGACGGGCCGGAAGACGCGCAGCGTGCTGCAGGTCGCCGGGATGAGGGCGGGGGTGAGGAATGCCGCGAGGACGGTGCGCAGCACCGCGCCGCGGGCGTTGAGCACGGCGACGTAGACGGGCTCGTCGCGGTAGCGCTCGGCGAGCTCGGCGACGAGGGCGTCACGACGGTCGCCGTCGACGGCGACCGTGTGCCGCAGCTGGGAGGTCGGGGTGAGCGCGTAGTCGATGCCGAGGTGCTCGAGGGCCTCGACGGTGAGGTCGAGGTTGTCCCGCATCACCTCGAAGGGCGTGGTGTTCTCGCGGACCAGGCAGATCTGGCCGCCGGCGCGCTTGACGTCGGGGCGGGCCGCCTCGATGCGCACCTCGTGGGCCTTGTGGGCGGTGTCGGAGAACGACCGGTCGACGGGGTGCGGGATCGCGGCGCCGACGATGCCGCCCTGGGCGTCGGCGGCGGCCTGCAGGGCGCGGCGACGGGCCTGGTCGGCGGTGCGCTCACCGCCGGCGCGGTACGCGGCGAGCTCCTGGAGCAGATCGTTCCACTCCTGGCCGACGCGCTCGTGGGTGAAGCGGCCGACGTTCTCCAGAGCGGCGGCGCCCATCGCGCGGCGCAGCTCGTCGTCGTCCATCAGGCGGGCGAGGGCCTCGGCCAGCTCGCCCTCGTCGCCGAGGGGGACGAGGAGGCCGTTCTCGCCGTCGACGAGGATCTCGTCGGGGCCGTTGGGGCAGTCGTAGGCGACGACGGGCACGCCGGCGGCCTGGGCCTCGACGAGCACCAGGCCGAAGGCCTCGACGCGGGAGGTGAGCATGGCGATCGACGCCTTGGCCCACTCCTCGGTGATGTTGGGGGTGCTGCCGACGAGCTGGACCTGATCGGCGACGCCGAGGTGGCCGATCAGGTTCTTCAGGGCGCGCATGCGGGGGCCGTCGCCGAGGACGCGCAGGGTCCAGCGGGGGCGGTCGACGGCCGCGGTCGCGAAGGCGCGTATCGCGTGCTCGACCTGCTTCTCGTTGGCCAGGCGGGCGCCGAGGACCACGGTGCGGGTCTCGAGGGTGGAGCGGGGGCGGAAGCCGTCGGGCAGGGCGTTGCCGATGGTGGCCAGGCGCGGGGCGCAGGCGCCGAGGGTCTCGGCGAACCAGTCGCGGGTGCGGTCGGTCAGCGAGACGAGGGCGTCGAGGTGCGAGGTGTACAGCCGCAGCGGGTCGCCGGAGACGCCGCGCAGCTCGGAGACGCGGTGGTCCAGGTGGACGGTGAGGACGTGGCGCGGGGCGAGCTGGGCCATGTACGCGAGCAGGGCCGGGGTGGTGGAGATCAGCACGTCCGCGTCGACGGCGTGCAGGGCCTCGGCCAGCTCGAGGTCGGCGAGCCGGTTGAAGGCGGCCTCCCACTCGGGGCGGACCAGCTCGCTGGGGGTGTTCGCCAGGCGCTTGTGGGCTGCGGCCAGGTCGGCGCCGCCGGCCGCGGCGGCGCGCACCGGGCGCTGCTGCCCGCCCCGGGTGTCGACGAGGTTGCGGACGCGCACGGCACCGCTGTCGAAGAACGCCTCGTCCTGGGTGCGGAAGACGCTGAGGATCTCCACGTCGTGCTGCTCGGCGAGCAGCTCGGCGAGGGTCATGGTGGCGCGTTCCGTCCCGCCCATCGTGTCGGCGGAGGTCAGCAGAAAGGTGATTTTCACGTGCGGCCTTCGTGGTGTGCGGCGGTCCGGTGGCGGTGGCCCTCAGCCGGAGCTGGGGGTGCGCGGTGTGCAGACGAGCTGGAGCGCGCCACGGCGGGTGTACTGGGGCTTGATCTGGACGAACGTGCCGTCCTCGGCCCTCACGGTGAACTTGGGCGGGGTGAGGACCTGGCGCGGCGCGCGCAGGTCGTGCTCGCGGCGGCCGAGGTCCAGGGGCCGGCCGCCGCGGGGGCCGCGGGGCAGGCGCAGGGTCCAGGTCTGGTCGCGCGAGGTGTCGAGCAGCTTGGCGAGCGGCACGGTCAGCTTCCAGGCGCCGTCGTCGCCGGGCAGGGGCTCGGCGGCGTGCCGGACGACGCGGCGCTTCTGCTGCTCGGCGAGCTCCACGACGGGGCGGACGCCCTCGGTGCCGGCGCCGTCGGTGCCGGCGGGGTCGCCGGAGACCTTCGTGCCGTAGACGGTGAAGAGCACGCTGAGGCCGCTGAAGGAGCGGTCGATGCGCAGCACCTCGGCGCGCGGCCGGGCCGCGGCGACGGTCAGCCGCAGCTGGCCGGCGGGGCCGATG
>KL569513.1:52535-57077 GCA_000715685.1 Streptomyces lilacinus | reverse complement strand
CGCAGCTGGCCGGCGGGGCCGATGCCGAGGCGGTGGCGGCGGCCGGTGATCGGGCAGGTGGCCAGCGCGCGGGTGGGGCCGGCGTAGGCGGGGGCGCCGTCGCCGAGCAGGCGCAGCAGGACGCTGGCGCGGGGTCCCTCGAGCTCGAGGGAGAGGGTCCAGCGGCCGGGGGTGACGCGCAGGCCGCCGATGGCCTCGCCGAGCACCGCGGTGGCGGTGGCGGAGACCCGGCCGTCGGCCTCGCGGCCCAGTCGGGCCTCGGTACGGACCCGGGTGGCGCCGTTGACCAGCACGAGGTGGGCGGCGGGCAGCGCGTCGCCGGGGCCGAAGGCCGGGGCGGGGAGCAGGGCGTGCAGGTTCAGGGTGTGGCCGTCCAGCACGGCGGCGTACTGGACGCGGGCCGCGGCGCCCTGGGCGGCGGGCATCAGCACCGAGTCGACGTAGGTGTCGCGCCCGGTGGCGATGCCCGTGCCCACGCGGGCACGCACCGTCTGCCCGACCTTCCAGGCGGGGCTCCGGCGCAGCGCGATGCGGGCGGACTTCTTGATCACGCGCAGGGCGTGGCGGGGCGCGGTCACGGTCGTACCCCGTACCGGCCCGCCGGCGCGTGGGCCGCGGTAGTCATGATCTGGACGTGCACCCATTCAGGGTAAACGGCGGGTCGGGTGGCCCGGGCCGGAGCGGACCGGCATTTCACGTAGCATCCCGGCTCTACAGGCACGTTACCGGCGGGTGAAATACCCCACACGGGAGCGAGGGAACCAAGGACCGCCGAAAGCGGTGGAGTCCTTGGCGGGGCGGCCCGGGCGCCGTCGGGGCGGCCGGGGGCGTGTCCCGCTATGCGGGCACGAACACCCATGAAAGAGATTGCTTCTCATTAAATAACTCTGGTAGTTACTTACTTCTCTGTTTTCCGCAACAGGTTGTTACTGGTCGTACTGGTTGTTCAACGCGGCGTCGATATTTCGCGCGGCGTTCCACGCGACCGGGGGCGCGACCGAGGGGTTGAAACGATCTTGACACTCGACCAGTCGACCCCGCCGGCCACCGGCGCGGCCGCCGGACCGGTGCCGGCACCCCGCCCCGCGAGCTCGGCCCGCCCCGCGAACCCCGAGAAGTCCGGCCTGGTCAAGGCGTACCGCCGACTCCTGCCCGAGAGCGCCCGCCGCGCGATAGCCCAGCGGGTGTCCGTCGACACCCGCGGCGCGCTCATGCAGCACATGGCCGACTCCCTCGACCTCCAGCAGCGCCGCCAGAAGATGCGCGGCAAGCGGCTCCAGCGCCGCTACGCCGGCCACCTGGAGACGGTGGCGCCGCGGGTGGTCCTCGTCGACGGCAAGGCCCACATCGCCCTGGTCGACCCCGACCTCACCCCGCACGGCACCCGCGCCGAGGCCCTCGCCCTGGTCTGCTCCGCGCTGGAGGAGGCCGGCATCGACCACTTCGTCGTACGCGCCGCGGCCCCCGGCACCACGCCCGCGATCGCGGTGGCCGCCGCCGACCGCCGCCGCGCCCACCAGCAGCTGGCCCGGCTGTGCGGCCGCGTCCCCGGCTACGTGGCGCGCGTGAACCGCGACAACGTGCCCGGCCAGGCGCTGCCCGGCTTCGTCGCCGGCACCTGGCGCCAGCTCGAGACCAGCGCCGCGACCCGCGTCACGTGGTTCCGCACCACGGCCGACGGCGCGCTCGTGCTCGGCCAGGAGCACGGCTGCGACATCCAGTTCTGGACCCGCGAGGAGGGCCCGCACGGCCCGCTGCTCGTCGCCCCGCGCCGCAACGGCGTCGTCGAGGAGGTGCCGGCCGACGCGGAGCCGGCCGAGGCGCCGATCGAGCTGTTCACCGGCCCGCTGGGCGGCGCCGTCGAGCCGGCCCGTGCCACGGTCCGCACCCGGCCGGAGTTCACCATCCGGCTGCCGCAGGACATCCCCTTCCCCGTCGACGTCGTCTACACCTGGGTCGACGGCAGCGACCCGGTCTGGGCCGAGCGCCGCGACCGCGCCCGGCGCGAGGCCGACGGCGGCGGCGAGCAGCGCCACGAGGAGGCGGCGAACGACGCGCGCTACCTGAGCCGCGACGAGCTCAAGTACTCCCTGCGCTCGATACACCAGTACGCGCCCTGGGTGCGCAAGATCTACCTGGTCACCGACGACCAGACGCCGGCCTGGCTGAACACCGACCACCCCGGCGTCCAGGTCGTCAGCCACAAGGAGATCTTCTCCGACCCCCAGGTCCTGCCGACCTTCAACTCCCACGCCATCGAGAGCCAGCTGCACCACATCGAGGGCCTGTCGGAGCACTTCCTCTACTTCAACGACGACGTCTTCCTCGGCAGCCCGCTGACGCCGCAGACCTTCTTCCTCTCCAACGGTCTGACGAAGTTCTTCCCTTCCCCCGCGCTCGTCCCCCTCGGCGAGCACCACCCGGCCGACCCGCCGGTCGCGGCCGCCGCGAAGAACAACCGGGCGCTGGTGGAGGAGGGTTTCTCCACCACCTTCACGCAGAAGATGCGGCACGTGCCGCACGCGCTGAGCCGCAGCGTGCTCACCGAGATCGAGGAGCGGTACGCGGAGGCGCACGCCGCCACGGCGGCCGCGCGCTTCCGCAGCCCCCAGGACCTGTCGGTGGCCTCGTCCCTGCACCACTACTACGCGTACCACCAGGCCCGGGCCGTACCGTCCGAAATGCGCTACGTCTACATGGACCTGGCCCACCCGAACACCTCGCGCAGGCTCAACCGCCTGCTGGCGAACCGGGACATGGACGTGTTCTGCATCAACGACACGGTCTCCACGGACAAGGACCTCGCCCGCACGAACGCGCTCATCGCCCCGTTCCTGGAAGGCTACTTCCCGGTCCCGAGCCCGTACGAGAAGTAGCCCCCGGCTTCATTCCACCCCCGGCTTCATTCCAGTGGCACGTTGACGCAGGCGAGCCGCGCCCCCGCCATCCCGGCGTGACCGGCGCCGGTCTCGGTCGCGTGCTCGTGGAGCACGACGGAACGGGCCTCGCCGGCGCGGAAGCGCCACGTCACGCTGGCGGCGGAGTGTCCGTCGCCGTCCCGTCCGGTGGTGAAGTCCAGCCACACCTCGTTGCGCGAGTTGGCGTAGGCGGGATCCGTCGACGGCTGCTTCGGGTCCTTGACGTTCTGGTAGTGCGGCCCCGACGCGTCGGGCGTGCTCCCGCAGGCCTTCTGATGCACATGGGCCCCGAACGTCCTGTTCGCCTGCACACCGCGCACCCTCAACTCGACGCGCGTGCCGTCCTGCCCGGTGCGCTCCACCACCGTCACCCGCCCGCCCTCGGGCACGGCCTTCGTATCGAACGTCACCGCCTCCTGCGCACCGCGGCCACCGGCGGCCCTGAACTCGGCACTGACGAAAACCCCTTGGCAGGGCACACCGCCCAACGGCGAGGCCACGGCCATGGAAGCGGCGAGCACGGACATGAGAAAGGACATCTTCCGCCCCTTTCAGCGCGGTTCCCCTTGCTCGGATTGCTCGGACCCCGGCTACGGGGCTGTCCCCCGCAGCCTCGCATCAGCGGCCGCGCGTGCGCGGCCCTCATTCAGGCTATTCGCGGGCGGCGACATCCGCGCGCTGAACGTCGTGGGTCAGCCCTTCACCCCTCCACGCACCGGACGACCGGCCCCTCCAGCATGTGACCGGTGTAGATCTCCTGCCCCTTGGGCAGCCAGTAGCCCATCTTGGAGACGACGGACGAGCAGACCGTGCCCACCCGGACCCGAACCCTGATCTTCATGGGCCGGCCGGCCCGCAGGTCGACGAGCGCGCAGTCCAGCACGTACGTACGCCGCGCCGCGGACGCGCCCGCCAGCGGATTGCCGCACTGGCGGTCGGAGGAGCTCAGCACGACGCCGGACTTCTCCTGGCCGATCATGCCGAGACGAGCGTTGCTGTCGCCGTCGGCCCCGGAGCGGGTGACGGTGTAGGTGACCGTCGTGGTCCGCCCCGCCCTGATCGTGCGCGGCGCGACGTCGACGCGGTGCGTCGGTACGGGCACGGGCCAGCCGAGGCTGACCGTGCCGGTCCAGCGCCCCCGCACGTCGAGGCCGGCGGCCACGGGCCTCACCCGCACGACGGCCGTGAGCCCGTACGTCCCCGGCCCCGGATACCCCGCCCGCGCCCCGAGCTCCCCCGAGGCCACCGTCCGCCCCTCGCGCGTCATCCGCCACGACCCCGAGACGTCGCAGCCACCCCGCCCGCAGACGGCAGGCGCGGACACGGTCATGAACCCCCCGTCCAACCCCACACACACCCCGACCCGCACCGACTTCCCGGCCTTGCCCTTGCCCTTGAGCACCGCCTCGGGAAAACACCGCTGCTGCCACCCCGCAACGGCGGCATGCGCGACCGGCGCCGGCGCCGCCGGCGCATAACCCCACATCGGCACGGCGAGCATCGCGGAAAGCGCGAGTGTCCGAGCAGACGCCTTCAGCACCATGGTGAGCTCCCGGAGTCCGGAGAACGAAACACCGGAATTCTGCGGCTCGTTGAAGACGACGGCCCGTCGCGCCACGCAGGC
>KL569513.1:49795-52274 GCA_000715685.1 Streptomyces lilacinus | reverse complement strand
CCACGCAGGCGACCGCCGATGGCCGCCGATGACTGCCGATGGCCGAGTCCGACCGCGCGCCGGAGACATGGGGCCGTATCCGCCCCTTGCCCGTGTCTACTGTGTAGACATACACGGGTGGAACACGGCGACGAACCGCTCATCGACCGGCCGGACAGAACCCTCGCCGCTCTCAGACATGCCATGGCACGCGTGGCCCCCTCGAAGCTCCCCCTGCTGGACGCGGAGCGGGACGAGGTGCTCACCCTGGCAGCGGAGACGCAATCCGTCGGCCCCGTCAACGGGTTCCTGCTGCGCTGGGCGGTGTCAGTCGAGATCGAACGTCACCCCGCAGTGGCCCGCCGGCTCCACGAGGCCGAGCGTCTCGTCCGGACGGCGTCGGACGAGGAGACCATGCGCTCCGCCGCGCGAGAGGTGGCCGACATCAAGACAGCGGCCCGGCGGGCGGTCGACGAGTAGGCGACTGCTGGGCGCGGGGAGTGCCGCCCGCATCTCGCGCCACGTGTCTCGAAGGCCAGCCGGTCGTTCTAGTCACAAAAGCTCACCATGTGACTTCTGAGGGAGACCTGATGCGACGAGCACTCATGGCCTGTCTCTTATACACATGTGACGTTGGGAGCGGCCAGCGCCGCCCAGGCTGCTGATGTGCCGCCACTCCCGGACCTGGGCGGACTGACTGCCCTTGACGGGAACGGCCTGGGCGCAACGGTGGACGGAGCCGCTCAGAAGGCCACCGGCCTGGCGGGAGGCGTCTTGAGCAAGACAGCGCCCACGAACACCGAAGGCGGGCGGTCCACGGACGGCGGAGACCCGGTTTCGGGGCTGCTCGGTGGGCTGCCCGTGAAGGGGCTGCCGACCGACGGACTGCCCGTCGACAGCCTGCCCACCGAGGGGCTGCCGCTCAGCGGACTGCCCACCCATGAGCTGCCGATCAGCGGCCTGCCGGGACTCGGGGCCAGCTGACCGCCGGCCGGCCCCCACTCACAGCGAAAGGGCCTCCGACCTGCGGAAATGCAGGTCGGAGGCCCTCGCTTCGGATGACCGACGGACGAGTCGGCCTGTACGCCGGGTTCTGTCTCCCGAGGGCCTTGCGGCCCGCCGGGGAGGCGGCCATCCATCTAGGCCTGTCGTTGCCGACAGGCTCGTGCGGTCTACCCGCGGACTCGGGCGGGCAGCCCTCGAACATCCGCGCAGGGCCGCTGTGGGCGGCCCCTCTTGACCTTGCTCCGGGTGGGGTTTACCTAGCCGTCCGAGTCACCTCGGACGCTGGTGGTCTCTTACACCACCGTTTCACCCTTACCGGGAATCCGAAGATCCCCGGCGGTCTGTTTTCTGTGGCACTGTCCCGCGGGTCACCCCGGGTGGGCGTTACCCACCACCCTGCCGTGTGGAGCCCGGACGTTCCTCGGGAGATCCTCTAGGGATCCCACGCGGCCGCCCGGCCGGCTCGTCCGCCGTGACGACCATGTTACCGGCCGCTCACGCGGGGGCGAACCACACCTTGTCCCGGCCCGGGTCGGCCTGGATCACGCGGACCCGCATGCGGCGGCCCAGCGGCAGGGGCGGGCCGTCGAGGTCGCCCTCGATGCGGCCGACGACGGCGGGGTCGTAGAGGTGGACGGTGCCGGCCGTGGGGCGGGAGGGGACGACGTCGACGACGTACGCGTCGAAGACCTCGCCGATGCGGTCCCGCAGGAGCGCGGCCTCCACCAGGTCCACGCACTCGCGCTCCGCCTCCGCCGCTCGGCGGGCGCCCCGTTCCATCTCGGCCGGCAGCGCGTCCAGCGCCGCGCGGACCCACTCCGGGGGGTCGGTGCCGGACGCGGCGGCCAGGCACAGTTCGAGGCTGTAGCGGTCGACGAGGCGGCGCAGGGGTGCGGTGCAGTGGGCGTACGGGGCCGCGAGCGCGCTGTGGCCGGGGTCGGCGGGGCGGGGGTGAACGGTGGGGCGGTCGCGGTCGAAGACCGTGTAGCCGGCGCCGCGCAGGAGGGACGTGCACTCCTGCAGGAAGGCGGCGTGCTGGGTGTCCGCCGGGTCGAGGGCCCGGACGAGCTCGGCGTACGGCATCGTCTCCGGCCACGTCACCCCCAGCGACCGCGCCACCCGCCGCAGCCGCTCGACCGCGCCCTCGGGGGCGGCGGGCAGCGTGCGCAGGACGCCCGTGCCCGCGCCGAGCATCAGCTCGGCGCCGGCCAGGCCCGTGAGCAGGGAGATCTGCGCGTTCCAGCCCTCGGCGGGCAGCGGGGCGCGGTACTCCAGCGCGTAGCGGCCGTCCTCGCGGCGCACCACTTCCTGCTCGGGCACGTTGAGGGAGACGCCGCCGCGGGTGCGCTCCAGTTCCTCGCGCCGCAGTCCGATCTCCCGCAGCAGCGAGAGCGGCTCCTCGGCAGTTTCCGCGTCGATGGCCCGCTGGACGCCGGCGTAGTCCAGCCGCGCCCGGCTGCGGACGGTCGCGCGGCGCACGTCGGTGGCGACGAGC
>KL569513.1:45918-49529 GCA_000715685.1 Streptomyces lilacinus | reverse complement strand
GTGTATAAGAGACAGGTCCGGGAGCAGGCTCGCCGCGCCCTCGCCCAGCACGTCCGGGTGGAGGGGGATGCGGACGTCCGGGTAGTAGAGGGTCATCACGCGCGCGTGCGTCTCCGCGTCCAGCGCGCCCCCGGGGGTGACGAAGGCGGCCACGTCGGCGATCGCGTAGTGCACGCGGTAGCCCCCCGCGTCCCGGCGGGCCAGGAACATCGCCTGGTCCAGGTCCGTCGAGCCCGGCGGGTCGACGGTGAAGAGCGGCAGGTCCGTCGCGTCGTACGCGGCCGTGCGGGGCCGCATCGCCGCCTCCTCCGCCTCCTGGAGGGCGGCGGGGGGAAAGCCGGCCGGCACGTGCGTCCTCTCGCGCAGCTCGCGCAGGGCGGACAGGAGCGGTGCCCGCTCGGTGTCCGTCACGTGTATCGGGCGCCGGGGCATGTCATCGAGCCTAGGGGCGGCACGGGTGCGCGGCACGGCGAGCGCGGCGGTCGGCGTTAGGCTGCCGGGGTTGCCCAGATCGTGAGGAGATCGACCGTGCTCGTGCTGTTGCCGCCGTCCGAGGGGAAGGCCACGGGTGGCTCCGGGCCCGCGCTGAACGTCGCGGACCTGTCGCTCCCCGGGCTGCGCGAGGCCCGCGAGACGGTGCTGGGCGAGCTGGTGGAGCTGTGCTCCGGCGACGAGGACAAGGCGGCCGAGGTGCTCGGCCTCAGCCCCGGCCTGCGCGGCGAGATCGCCAAGAACGCCGCCCTGCCGACCGCCCCGACGCGCCCCGCCGGCGAGATCTACACCGGCGTGCTCTACGACGCCCTGGGGCTCGCGACGCTCGACGACACCGCCCGCCGCGCGGCGGAACGGTCGCTGCTGGTCTTCTCGGGCCTGTGGGGTGCGGTGCGGATCGGTGACGCCATCCCCTCCTACCGCTGCTCGATGGGGGTCAAGCTCCCGGCGCTGGGCGCGCTCGGCGCGTACTGGCGCGGCCCGATGGCGGAGGTCATGCCGGAGGCCGCCGGCGACGGGCTCGTCCTCGACCTGCGCTCGGCCGCGTACGCGACGGCCTGGAAGCCGAAGGGCGAGGTCGCCGGGCGCACGGCCACGGTCCGGGTGCTGCAGTCGAAGATCGTGAAGGGCGTGGAGAAGCGGTCGGTCGTCAGCCACTTCAACAAGGCGACGAAGGGCCGGCTCGTCCGCGACCTGCTCACCGCCGGCTGCGAGCCGGCCACCCCGCACGAACTCGCGGACGCGCTGCGCGAGCTGGGGTACGCGGTGGAGGACGGCGGCAAGCCCGGCGCGCTCGACGTCGTGGTGACCGAGCTGTAACGCCCGCTGCCGGGGCCCGCGTACCCGATGGAGGCAACGCATATATCCATCCCCCACCCCATACGGGTGGAAGTGGCGCGGCAGGGCCCGACACCAGCGGGCGGTCCCCTGACAACATGTGAACGTGGGTGACCGGCGGCGCGCTAGCCTGCTGCCTGCCATGAACGATTTCGTTGACGAAGCACGCTCGCGAGTCGCACATCTGCTCCGGATGGCCAACACCACCGACGACCGGATCAGGGCACAGATCATCGAATACGCCGACACCACTCCCGAGCCGCCGGTCATAAGTCGGGGCGCGGGGATCGTCACCCGTGGGTGCTCCCGCTGTCTGCGGACCGCGTGGCGGCAGCACGACTGCGAGGGGCCGCTCTGGGTGTGCGGCACGTGCGGGCACGTGGAGCCCATCACCCTGCGCTGCCCGCAGTGCGAGATCGACATGACACCGCCGGCCATCGGCGCGCCCGACCGGTGGGAGTGCCCCACCTGCGACCGGGTCGCCTCCACCGTTCCGTAGAACAAGAAGCAGGCCCCCGTCGCCGTCGCCGTCGCCGTCGCCGTCGCCGTCGCCGTCGCGAGCAACTGGGGCCTCACGCAGGAATATCCCAGCAAGGGCTGATGGCTGTCCCTGACCGGAGACGACCAACCATCAGAACCTTCGGGGGACGTGTCACCGTGAGCGCAGCAACCGACCGTAAATGGTGGGCATTCGCCGGCGTCGGCTTAATCAGCTTCCTGGGCTGCATCGACCTGACCATCGTCAACACCGCCGCCCCGCAGATCCAGGCCGATCTCGGCGCGTCGGTCACCGATCTGCAGCTCGTCGTCAACATCTTCGTCGTCGCGCTGTCGATGTTCATGGTGACGATGGGACGGCTGGCCGACCGCCACGGACGGCGGCGTGTCCTCTACATCGGCACCGTCGTCTTCGGTCTGGCCTCGCTCGGCGCGGGCCTGGCCCCCGGCACCGGGTGGCTGATCGCCTTCCGCTTCCTCCAGGGCGCGGCCGGTGCCGTGCTCTACACCTCCACCGGCGCCATCGTGCAGAACGCCTTCCCCGCGTCCCAGCGCGGCCGCGCCATCGGCGCCCTCTACGCCGTCAACGGCGTCGGTCTGGCGATCGGGCCGCTGCTCGGCGGCGTCATCGTCTCCGCCCTCGGCTGGCACTGGGTCTTCTGGATCAACGTCCCGCTGGTCGTCGTCGCCCTGGCCCTGTGCTCGTTCAGCGTCCAGGAGTCCCGCGACGAGCAGGCCGGCCCCGGCGTCGACCGGGCCGGGCTCGTCCTCATCAGCCTGGGCATCCCGGCCGTCGTGCTGGCCTTCACCCTCGGCGGCAGCTGGGGCTGGACCAGCGGCCGCACCCTCGGTCTGCTGGGCGGCGCCCTCGTCGTCCTGGTCGTCTTCCACGCGGTGGAGCGCCGCGCCGCCGACCCCATCATCAGCTTCCGACTGTTCCGGCGGCGGGCGTTCCTGACCGCGATCGTCTCCGACTTCGCGCTGGCCTGCTTCTACACGACGGTGCTCTTCCTGATGCCGCTGTACCTGCACGAGGTGCACGGCTTCGGCGGCTACGCCACCGGTGCCCTGCTCCTGCCGTGCACCGCCGTGATGGCGGCGCTCTCCCCCTTCGTCGGCCGCCTCACCGACCGCTTCGGGCCGCGCAGGCTGCTGGTCGTCGGCTTCACGGCGTTCACCGTCTCCGCGCTGCTGCTCACCCGGCTGAGCTCCGGCAGCTCCCTCGGCTCCGTCGCGGTCGCGCTGGTGGCGATGGGCATCGGCTGGGCCTGCGTCCTCGGCCCGGCCACGGTCTCCGCGCTCTCCTCGGTGCCCGAACGCCAGGCCGGCCTGGCGATGGGCTCCTCATGGACCTTCCACAACCTCGGCGGGGCCATCGGCCTGGCCGCCGGCATCGTCCTCTACCGGGCCCGGGCCGAGGGCAGTCTCACCGCCGCGCTCGCCGAGCACCGGGCCCCCGCCGGCGACTGGGTACGCGACGTGGTCGCCGACCCCGAGCGTGCGGCCGAGCTGATCCAGCGGCACACCTCGCTGAACGGCGACGCCGTCACCGAGGTCTTCGACACCATGTTCACCCAGGGCACGCAGGCCGCCATGTGGATGGTCGCCGGCACCTCACTCACCGCCCTCGTCGTCGTGGGCCTCCTGGGCCTCGCCGGCCGGCGGGCGGCGTCGAACGTCGCGGCGGGAGCTGCGGGAGTGGCGGGACGCGACACCGTGGCGGACAAGCAGGCCGTCTGACGGCTCGCACGACAGAGACTCGTACGGCCCGCGTACGGCAGGAG
>KL569513.1:45057-45767 GCA_000715685.1 Streptomyces lilacinus | reverse complement strand
CCCCTGCCGTACGCGGGCCACAGCTCCACTACCGCAGGTGCGACGTGTCGTTCAGCAGGCGCAGCGACGTGTTGCCGTCGGCGTAGTACGCCACCGCGGACAGCGAGGCCGCGGAGAGCTCCATCCGGAAGAGGGACTCCGGCGGGGCGCCCAGCGCCAGCCGTACGAGCGTCTTGACCGGCGTCACGTGCGTGACCAGCAGCACCGTGCGTCCCGCGTAGCGCGCGAGGAGCTTGTCCCGCGACAGGGAGACCCGCCGCGCCACCGCCGCGAAGCTCTCGCCGCCGCCCGTCGGGGCGGCCTTGGTGGAGGCGAGCCAGGCGTCGAGGTCCTCCGGGTGGCGCTCCCGGACCTCGGCGAAGGTCAGGCCCTCCCACGCGCCGAAGTCGGCCTCGCGCAGGCCCTCCTCGACGCGTACGTCCAGGCCCAGGCGGGCCGCCACGGCCTCCGCGGTCTCGCGGCAGCGCCGCATCGGGGAGCTGACGACGGCCTGGATGGTGCCGCGGGCCGCCAGGGCGGCGGCGACCGCCTCGGCCTGGCGGCGACCGGCGGGCGACAGCTCGGGGTCCGTGCCGCCGCTGCC
This sequence comes from Streptomyces lilacinus, assembly GCA_000715685.1. Lineage (GTDB taxonomy): Bacteria > Actinomycetota > Actinomycetes > Streptomycetales > Streptomycetaceae > Streptomyces > Streptomyces lilacinus. The sequence continues at coordinate 45,184 of KL569513.1, read as the reverse complement.
GGAGAAACGCTTCTCCGGCGTCAGGGCCGTCTCGCCGTGCCGGAGCAGGACGAAGGTCGTGGGCGCGCCCATGTCGGCCGCGGCGCCCCAGCCGACGGGGGCGGCCTTGGGCCTGTCTCTTATACAC
>KL569513.1:41711-44803 GCA_000715685.1 Streptomyces lilacinus | reverse complement strand
GGCTTCCGCTGCGACGGCGAGCCCGGCCGCCGAGCGGCCCGGCTCCCACTGCCGGCCCGCCTTGCCGGCGTCCATGGCCTCGTTGGCCAGCCGGTCGGCGTGCTCGTTCTTCTCGCGCGGGATCCACTCGTACGCGACCCGGCCGGCGGGGAAGATCCGCTGGGCCTCGGCGGCCAGCGGCTTCATGTCCGGGTGCTTGATCTTCCAGCGGCCGGACATCTGCTCGACGACGAGCTTGGAGTCCATGCGGACCCGGATCGTCGCGTCCGGGTCGATGGCCCTCGCGGCCTCGAGGCCGGCGATCAGGCCCTTGTACTCGGCGACGTTGTTGGTCGCCGTGCCGATGTACTCGGCGGCCTCGGCCAACGCCTCACCCGTCGTGGCGTCGAGGACGACGGCGCCGTAGCCGGCGGGTCCCGGGTTGCCCCGGGACCCGCCGTCCGCCTCGACGACGAAGCGATTCGCCATCGCCGTCTACAGGCCCGACTCGGGCGTGCGGACGAGGATGCGGCGGCAGTTCTCGCAGCGCACGACGGCGTCCGCGGCGGCGGCCCGGACCTCGTTGAGCTCGGTGATGTTCAGCTCCAGCCGGCAGCCCTCGCAGCGGCGCTGGTAGAGGCGGGCGGCGCCGACGCCGCCGGACTGGGCGCGCAGCTTGTCGTAGAGCTTGATCAGGTCGGCGGGGATGGAGGCGGCGACGAGCTCGCGCTCCTTGGTGACGCCGGCGATCTCGCCGTCGATCTCCGCGGTGGCGGCGTCGCGGCGGGCCACGGCGTCGTTGACCTTGGCCTGGACCGACTCGACGCGGCCGGACAGCTCCTTCACCCGCTCCTGGGCGGCCTCGCGGCGCTCCATGACCTCGAGGACGACGTCCTCCAGGTCGCCCTGGCGCTTGGCGAGGGAGGCGACCTCGTGCTGGAGGTGGTCCAGGTCCTTGGGGGTCATGCCGGCGCCGGAGTCGAGGCGCTGCTGGTCGCGGGCGGCGCGCTGGCGGACCTGGTCGACGTCCTGCTCGGCCTTGGCCTGCTCGCGGGCGCAGTCGCTCTCCTCGGTCTGCGCGGCGACGAGGAGGTCGCGGTGCTGGGTGAGGTCGCCCTCGAGGGAGACGATCTCGGTGTGCTCGGGGAGGCTCTTGCGCTTGTGGGCGAGCTGGGTGAGGCGGACGTCCAGGGCCTGGAGATCGAGAAGGCGGATCTGGTCGGCGGGCGCGGCGTTTATTTGGGGGCTCCTGATGAGTGGTGGTGGGCGGACGACGCCGCGTGGGCGGTCCAGGGGTCGGTGACCTTACGGGATACGTGGGTGCGCAGGCCCCAGCCGTGGCGGTCGGAGATCTCGTCGAGCTGGGCCGCGGCCTGCTCGGTCCAGGGCCACTCGGTGGCCCAGTGCGCCGCGTCGACCAGCGCGAGCGGGCTCTGCTGCTGGGCCTCGGAGGCGGGGTGGTGGCGCAGGTCGGCGGTGACGTAGGCGTCGACGCCGGCGGCGCGGACCTCGGCGAAGGGTACGGATCGTGCGCTCGGGGTCGCCGGCGACGCGGATGCCCTGCGCGGTGGCGGGCAGTCGCTTGGCGGCGCGCTCGGCGAGCTCGGCGAGGCGCATCGGCGGGTCGAGCTCGCAGATCCGGCCCAGGCCCCGGCGGCCGGCGGGGTCGCTCGGGTCGGGCACGAGGGGGCCGGTGACGCGCAGGTCGAGGGCGCCGGCGAGGGCGTCGGAGACGCCGGGGTCGGCGCGGTCGGCGTTGGTGTGCGCGACGTGCAGGGCGATGTCGTGCTTGATCAGGGTGTGCACGGCGCGGCCCTTGAAGGTGCCGGCGGAGACCGTCGTCGTCCCGCGGAGGTAGAGCGGGTGGTGGGTGACGAGCAGGTCGGCACCGAGCTCCACGGCCTCGTCCACGACCTCCTGCACGGGGTCGACGGCGAAGAGAACCCGGCCGACGGGGGCGTCGGGGTCGCCGCAGACCGTACCGACGGCGTCCCACTGCTCGGCCCGCTCCGGGGGCCAGAGGGCTTCGAGGGCGGAGATGACTTCAGACAGTACGGGCACGGGGAAAGGCTACCTGCCCCCGTGCCCGTACTTCACTGACGCGTGCCGTCGCGATCCCTCACGTCACGCGGAGGTCCCTCACTTCACGAGGAAGCCGCGCAGGTCGTCCAGGACGCTGTTGGCGGCCGTGACGCCGAGGCCGAGGTACCAGGTCTCGTCGGGGACGTCCTTGGCGTGGCCGTCCTTGACGGCCTTGAGGCTCTTCCAGAGCGGGTTGTCCTCGGCGGAGTCGCGCTTGGTCTTGTCCACGTCGCCGTAGACGCCGGTGAAGATCCAGTCGGCGTCGGCCTTGTCGATGTTCTCCGGGCTGATCTCCACGGCGAGGGTGTCGACCCGCTGGTTCTCGGGGCGGGGCAGGCCGGCGTCCTTGAGGACGGTGCCGATGAAGGACTGCTGGGCGTAGAGCCGGATGAACTGCGGCAGGTAGCGGACCATGCTGATCGTCGGCTTGCGGTCGCCGAGGTCGGCGCCCAGCTTCTTCGCCTTGGCCTCGTAGGCCTCGAGCTGCTTCTTCGCGTCGGCCGTCTTGTCGAGGGCGGCGGCGTTGAGGAGGTAGTTCTCCTTCCACGTGAAGCCGGGGCGGATGGAGAAGACGGTGGGGGCGATCTTGGAGAGGTCCTTGTAGTGCTTCTCGGCGCGCAGCTTGCTGCCGAGGATGAGGTCCGGCTTGAGCTCGTTGATCGCCTCGAGGTCGAGGTTGTTGACGGTGCCGACGCTCTTGGGCCCGCCGACGTCCTTCTTCAGGTAGCCGGGGATCTGCTGGCTGCCCTCGCTGGGGGCCCAGCCGACGGGCTTGATGCCGAGCGAGACGACGTTGTCGAGCTCGCCGACGTCGAGGACGACGACGCGCTCGGGGCGCTTCTTGATCTCCGTGGTGCCGAGGGCGTGGGTGATCGTGCGCGGGAACTGTCCGGGCGCGGCGTCGGTGCCCATCTTCGCGGTCTGCTCGGCGGCCTTGCCGAAGTCCTTGCCGCCCTGGGCCACGGACTTCGAGCCCGCGCCGCCGTCCTTGCCGGCCGCCGCGCCGCCGCCGTTGCCTGACGAGCCGCAGG
>KL569513.1:39465-41465 GCA_000715685.1 Streptomyces lilacinus | reverse complement strand
CGCCAGTGCGAGCGCGGCGGCCAGGGAGAGGGCTGCGGCGGCGGTGCCGCGGCGGCGGAAGGACATCGGGGACTCCTGGGGGTGCGTACGGGGACGGGGTGCGGGTACGGAAGCGGGCACGACTGAGGGGTGACCGCCCCGGCCCACGTCAAGAGGGCCTGGTCAGCCACCCCCCAGGGCCACTTAGGTTCGCCTTACCTTAATCAGTCGCCCCTCGGGAAGCACACCCACCCCCCGCATCACCGGCAAACCGAAAACTCACCACCCGTACGCGTGAAGCCACGGGGGTCGCAGGGTTCAGCAGGAACCGCGATAACTACGTTCTGTGCCGGAGGTGACGTTTCTCATGACGGTCTGTGCTCCCCATGGTCCCCAGAGCACCGCTCACGGTTCCCCCCTGAGCGCGCCGCCCGCGGACATGAGACGCCCCGCTTTCACCGTCACGGCGGACGGTTCCTACGCGGCGTGGCTGGCTCTCGGCCGTGGCACGGATGGCTGGTTTCCGGAGCGCTGGACCCTCGACGGCCCCGAGCCGTACGCGGTGTCGCTGCCCGGCAGCCAGCCCGAGGAACCGGACAGCGAGGTACTGCCGCTCGCCGACGGCCGGGTCCTGATCCGCCGTCGCGTCGCCGAGCGGTACGCGCTGTCGCTGCTGTACCCCGCGGGGCCCGGCACCGGCGAGCTGCCGCTCGGCGCCATCGAGTGCCCGCGCCTCTCCCTGCTGCCGCCCGCGCCCGACGGCTCGTCCGCGTACGCCCTCGTGCACGGCGAGGAGCACACCACGCTCTGGCGCGTCCACGGCTGCGCGAGCGGGCCCGAGCTGCTGGCCACGGTGCCCGGGCGGTGCGAGGGCGGCGCCTGGCTGGACCGCTCGGGGCGGCTGCTGGCGCTCGACCGGGAGCTGGAGGGGCTGACCAAGGCCGTCGTCGTCGACCTCGGCCGGGGCGGCGAGACCTCCCCGCTGCTGCAGATCACCGAGAAGAGCAACGACCGGCTGCTGCTGGCCGAGCCGGACAGCGGCCTGCTGCTCGTCCGCTCCGACGCGCCCGGCGAGGACCGGGTCGGGTGGGGCGTCCTCGGCTCGGCCCGGCCGGTGCGGTTCCCCGAGTGCCTGCTGCCGGCGGACGCGAAGGTGACGCCGTTCGCGGCGCAGCCCGGGCAGGGGCTGGCGCCCGAGGAGTGCTCGGTGGCCTTCCGGGTGGACCGGGAGGGCGCGGGAGCGGGCGCGGGCAGTTGGGTGGGGGTGTGGAGTCCGGCGACCAAGCGGCTGCGGCAGTTCCCCGGGCCGACCGGGTGGTTGACGGGGGCCGGGCTGTGGACGGCGGGCGGGGAGCTCAAGCTGCCGTTCGTGACGGCGAGCGTGCCGTGCGGGCTGGCGCGGCTGCGGTTGCCGGCGGAGGCGGCGGCGCCGGCGGCCGGGGCGGTCGGGGCGGTCGAGGAGGGGCGCGACGAGGATGCCGCGGAGCCGCTGTCGCCGGCGGATGACGACGAGGACGACGCCGACGTCGACGCCGCCGCGCTCTCGGCGGTGACGGCCCTGGCGCCCGTGCCGGCGCCCCGGCCCGTGCCGCTGCAGCAGGCGCCGTGTGCGCGTACGTCATAACGGGGGACGGGTCGGACACATCATCGGACACACCGGCGGATGCGGGTGGCTGGGTGATCAAGGTCCCGTTAGACTTCGGGGGCGGGGGTCGCACGGTGCGGGTCCAACGGCCCGGCATGGTAAGCGTGTTGACGTGCTGAAAGCGTGTTGACGCTTGCGCGCCCCCCGATGCGCAGAGCACACGCTTCCCCATCCGACGGAGTGACTTTCCCCATGTCCGATGTCCGAACCGACACGACCGAGGCGCGCCCGCGAGAGGCGTCCGCCCAGGCCGCCGCCGCCGGCACCGGCAGGCACCGCGGCCCGGCGTCGCCCCACGACCACCAGGGGGTCGGGGGCGCCGCGCACGGCAAGCACCGGCGCGAGGCCGACTGACGTCGGCCTCGCGAACGGCCGG
>KL569513.1:38751-39189 GCA_000715685.1 Streptomyces lilacinus | reverse complement strand
CCGCCCCGGACCCCGGTCCTCAAACGCCGTGGCGCAGGCCCAGGACCTCCGGGACCGCGAAGCCCTCGTCCGCGTCCCGTTCCGCGTAATAAGGGGTCAGGGCCGCATCCAGTTCCGCGACCGTGAACGCCTCCCCCTTCGTGTCGAACTTCGCCGCCACGCGTGGGCGTTCCATGACGGCCACCATGCCGCCGTGCACGACGAACACCTGCCCGCTCACCCCCGCCGCCGCCGGCGACGCGAGGTACGCCACCAGAGGGGCGACGTGCTCCGCCGCCAGAGGATCGGTCCCGGTACGGGGGACGGAGGCGAAGACGTCCTCCGTCATGCGCGTCCGCGCTCGCGGACAGATCGCGTTCACCGTGACGCCGTACTTGCGCAGTGCCGCCGCCGTCGACGTCGTGAGGCCCACAATGCCCCCCTTCTGTCTCTTATACA
>KL569513.1:38164-38504 GCA_000715685.1 Streptomyces lilacinus | reverse complement strand
GGCCTGCCGAGCCGGCGAGGAAGGACTCGGACGACAGTGTTCACGATGCGGCCGTAGACGCGATCGGCGCCGCCCGTCGCCTTGAAGCGCTCCCTCCAGTGGGCCGCCGCGAAGCGGATGGTGTTGAAGTGGCCTTTGAGGTGGACGCGGATGACCGTGTCCCATTCCTCCTCCGTCATGGAGAAGACCATCCGGTCGCGCAGGATGCCCGCGTTGTTGACCAGGACGTCCAGCGACCCGTACGTGTCCACGGCCAGCGCCACCAGCGCCCGGGCCTGGGCGAAGTCGGCCACGTCGCCGGTGTGGGCCACGGCCCGGCCGCTGTCTCTTATACACATCT
>KL569513.1:37228-37923 GCA_000715685.1 Streptomyces lilacinus | reverse complement strand
ACCTCGGCCGGGGCGGCGGAGGCCTCGCCGGAGCCGTCGCGGCCGGGCCGGCCGTAGTCGTTGACGACGACGTTCGCGCCGAGGCGGGCGAGTTCGAGGGCCTCGGCGCGGCCGAGGCCGCGACCGGCGCCGGTGACGACGGCGGTTCTGCCGTGCAGCGCGGTCACAGCGTCACCCACGTCCGCAGCGCCTCCCCCGTCCGCATCTGGTCGATGGCGTCGTTGATGCGGGCGAGCGGCACGCGGTGGGTGATCATGCCCTCGAGGTCGACGCGGCCGGCGCGCCACAGGGCGATGGCGCGTTCGTAGGAGCGCTGGATGTCGCCGCCGCCGTAGAGCGACGGCAGGATCTTCTTCTCGTCGAAGAACAGCTCGAGCATGTTGACGCTGAGGTGGTCGTCCGCGGCGCCCGCCCCGACGACGCACAGCGTGCCGCCGCGCCGCGTCGCCTCGTACGCGGTGCGGGCGGTGGCGGACTTGCCGACGACCTCGAAGACGTAGTCGAAGCCCTCGCGGCCGGTTACGCGGGCGCGCGCGTCGGCCAGCCCCTCCGGGGCGACGGCCTCGGTCGCGCCGAGGCGCAGCGCGGCCTCGCGGCGGGACTCGACGGGGTCGACGGCGACGATCTGCGCGGCGCCGGCCACGCGCGCGCCCTGGACGACGGAGATGCCGACGCCGCCGCAGCCGATGACGGCG
>KL569513.1:32846-36932 GCA_000715685.1 Streptomyces lilacinus | reverse complement strand
CAGCCGATGACGGCGACCGAGGAACCGGCCTCCACGCGCGCGGTGTTCAGGGCCGCGCCCAGGCCCGTGGTGACTCCGCAGCCGATGAGCGCGGCCACCTCGTACGGCACGTCCTCGGGGACGGGCACGGCGCAGTGGGCGTCGACGACGAGCTCCTCGGCGAAGGTGCCGGTGCCGCTGAAGCCGTGGACGCCGGTGGTGCCGCGCCGGAAGTTGGGGGTGCCGGCGGCGCGGAAGCCGACGAGGCACAGCCGGCCCTGCCCGCGCCGGCAGGCGGGGCAGTCGCCGCAGGCGGGCAGCCAGCGGACGAGCACCCGGTCGCCGGGGCGCACGCCGGTGACGCCCTCGCCGACCTCGACGACGTCGCCCGCGCCCTCGTGGCCGGGCACGAAGGGGGCGTTCTGCGGCAGGACGCCGGACATCGCGGAGAGGTCGGAATGGCACAGTCCGGCCGCCCGTACGCGGATCCTGACCTTGCCCGGGCCGAAGCCGGTGGTCTCGACGTCGTCGAGGACCTCGAGCGTCTCCTGCCCGGTCTTGTGCAGTATGGCGGCGCGCATGGCGGGGCTCCCTCCAGAGGTCGGGCGTACCAGAAGTCAGGCGTGCCGGACGTCAGGCGTGCTCGACGACCGTGTCCGTGAGCACCGGCGCGTCGTCGCGCTCGACGGCGGTCGCGGTGAGCTGGACGCGCCCGGGTGCCGGGGTGTCGCGCCACATGCGCACGCGCAGGGTCTCGCCGGGGTAGAGGACGCCGGCGAAGCGCGTGGCGTACGAGCGGACGCGGGCCACGTCGCCGCCGAGCGCGGTGTCGACGACGGCCTTGAGGGCGATGCCGTACGAGCACAGGCCGTGCAGGATCGGTTTGTCGAAGCCGGCGAGCTTGGCGAACTCGGGGTCGGCGTGCAGGGGGTTCCAGTCGCCGGAGAGGCGGTAGAGGAGGGCCTGGTCCTCGCGGACGGCCCGGTCGACGGTGGCGTCGGGGGCCCGGTCGGGGGTCTCGAGGCGGCTCGTGGTGCCGCGTTCGCCGCCGAAGCCGCCCTCTCCCTTGACGAAGATCTCGCTGCTGCTGGTCCACAGGGGGCCGTCGGCGTCCGCGACGTCCGCGCGCAGCACGATGACGGCGGCCTTCCCCTTGTCGTACACGGCCGCGACGCGCGAGGTCTGGGTGACGTCCGCAGCGCGTACGGGCAGGGGGCGGTGGAGGGTGACGGTCTGTCCGCCGTGCAGTACGGCGGCGAGCTCGACGTCGATGCCGGGGAAGGACAGGCCGCCGGACACGGCCCGGCCGCCACCCGCGACCGTCGCGAAGCTGGGCAGGACGTGGAGCCTGCTCTCCAGGGTGTAGCGCAGCTCCTCGGGGTCGGTGGCCGGGATGCCCGCGCCGAGGCCCAGGTGGTAGAGGATGACGTCCTTGTGGTCCCAGGCGAGCGGGGTGGTGCGCGGCGGGGCGGCGGTGGCCCTGGCGGGGTCGATGGGCATGGAGGTGTGTGCTCCTTCGCGCCGAGTACCGATGAGCCGAGTACCGAGTACCGAGTACCGATGGGTAGAACGCGTTCTATTCGACGGCCCATGTATAGCCGATCCCGGATGGTGTGTGAAGACAAATGTCACGGGTGGCCCGGGACATTCGCTTCTGACCTGCCCACCACGGCTCTTCATAGGATTTACGGCATGAGAAAGAGGCACGGGAACGGGGACGACCCGGAACGACACAAGCCACCGGGCAAATTCGCCTTTCTGCCCTGGCTGTTCATGCTGTCCGGCGACGTGCAGGACCTCGTCACCGGCGAGCTGCCGTGGCCGTGGCTGGGCGGGGCGGGCGTCGTCGCCTTCGCCGCCCTCTACGTCGCCACGGTCGTGTTCGGCCTGGACCGCGAGCGCCTCGGCACGCGTACGCCGCGCCTGCTGCTGCTCGGCCTGGCCGCGGTCACCTACGCGCTCACCATCGGCTACGGCGGCGACTGGCTCCTGTGCTTCCCGATCCTGTCCCTCGCCGCCGGCATCGTCCTGCGCGGCGAGCGGGCGCTCGGCCTCGCGGTGCTCGGCCTCGCCGGGTCGGCGGGGGTGATCGCGGGCTTCCACGGCAGCTGGGAGGAGTCCATGGGCACCGGCTACGGCACGGTGCTCTCCGGCCTCGTCACGGCCGCGGTCCTGCGGCTCTTCGAGACCATCGCCGAACTGCGCGCGACCCGCGAGGAACTGGCCCGCGCGGCCGTCGAGCGCGAACGGCTGCGCTTCTCCCGCGACCTCCACGACCTGCTCGGCCACACCATGTCGGTCATCGTCGTCAAGGCGGAGGCCGTGCGCCGGCTCGCGCCGCGCGACCTGGACGCGGCGATGGGCCAGGCCGCCGACATCGAGGCCGTGGGCCGCCAGGCGCTCACCGAGATCCGCGAGGCCGTCACCGGCTATCGCGAGGGCAGCCTCACCACGGAGCTGGACCGGGCCCGCTCGCTCCTCGACGCGTCGGGCATCACCGCCGAGATCCGCCAGTTCGGACCGCCGCTGCCGCCCCAGACGGCGGCGCTGCTGGGGTGGGTGGTGCGCGAGGGGGTCACCAACGTCGTACGGCACAGCGGGGCCGAGCGGTGCGTGATCGAGGTGCGGGGCGAACAGGACCGGGTTCATCTGGAGATCAGCGACGACGGCCGCGGCGTAGGCTCGGACGCGGGGACGCCGGTCACCGGGACGCCGGGCACGGGCCTGAAGGGACTGACCGAACGACTGGCGGCGGCGGGCGGGTTCCTGACGTCCGGCCCCGATCCGAAGCGGGGATTCCGGCTCGTGGCCGAGCTGCCGGTGGACGACAACGAGGAGGAGCGGGCCGCGTGAGCAGCGAGCAGATCAAGGTCCTGCTGGCGGAGGACCAGGGCATGATGCGGGGCGCGCTGGCGCTGCTGCTCGGGCTCGAGGACGACATCGAGATCGTCGCCCAGGTGGGCAACGGCGACGAGATCGTGCCCACGGCCCTGGAGAAGCGCCCCGACGTCGCCCTGCTGGACATCGAACTCCCGGGCCGCAGCGGCCTCGACGCCGCCGCCGACCTCCGCTCGCGCCTGCCGGGGTGCCGGGTGCTGATACTCACCACGTTCGGCCGCCCCGGCTATCTGCGGCGGGCCATGGAGGCGGGCGCGTCGGGCTTCCTCGTCAAGGACGGCCCCGTCGAGGACCTCGCGGCGGCCATCCGCCGCGTCCTGGCCGGCGAACGCGTCATCGACCCGGCCCTGGCGGCGGCCGCGCTCAGCGCCGGCCCGAACCCGCTGACCCAGCGCGAGCGGGACGTCCTGACCGCCGCCGTCGACGGCGCGACGGTCGCGGACATCGCGGCGCGGGTCCACCTGTCGCCGGCGACGGTACGGAACTATCTCTCGGCGGCGATCGGCAAGACGCAGACGCGCAACCGGATGGAGGCCGTGCGGGCGGCTCGGCAGAACGGCTGGCTGTAGGGGCCTGACGGTGCCGGTGCCGGTGCCGTCGTCAAGACGGCCCGACCGGCCGTCGCGTGGGCGCGGTGCCGGTGCCGGGGGCGGCACGCCTGCCACCCCCGGCACCGGGGGCAGCGGAGCTGCCGCGCGGGGATGACCGGCGGGCCGTCTGGGCGGAAGGTGCCAGTCCTCGGACGCTGCGAGGGTGGAGGACTTTCAGGGGGCGTTGGCCAAGGAGCCGTTCACTCGTGCCATGGAGTGCGGGGCCTTGCAGAAGAAGGCGCTGGGGCCGAACTGCGACAGGTGCGGGCTCCCGTGGGCACGATTTCCGATCGACGCCCATTATTGGGTGGCTCTCGACGGGCACGAGGTGTCCATGTGGGACGTGCCGGAGAACGAACGATGGTTCGTCGGCTCGGACGGCTACGTCGTCAAGGACGCCGGCATGGGGATGCCGGCCGACGCGGATTGCCTCTTCGCCCACGGCATCGTCTGCCCGCTCGGCGACGGCCCCGACCACAGCTACCCGATTCTGCTCGAGCTGTACCAGGAGTACCGCCGCAGCACGCGGGGATTTGGCCCCTGACCCGCCCCTTCCCGACAGTTTCGATGTGCGGCTCCGCCGCGTGGGGGGGCTCCGCCCCGGACCCCGGTCCTCAAG
>KL569513.1:31842-32591 GCA_000715685.1 Streptomyces lilacinus | reverse complement strand
GGGCTCCGCCCCGGACCCCGGTCCTCAAGCGCCGGACGGGCCGGATTCACGCGGAGCGCGGTCCGGGGGCCTGGGGGCGCCTCAGCCCTCCCCCAGCACCGCCCGGATCACGTGCCGGGCGTTGCGTGCCATCGTCGGGTTCGTCCCGCGGTAGTACGGCAGGGCGATCAGCGCCTGCGAGAGGGTCCGGCCGCGGCCGCGGGTCCAGGTCGCGTCGTCCACGGCCAGCGCCTCGCGGAAGACCTGCCGCGCGTCGGCCGGCAGCAGGTTCCACGCCGGGAACAGGTCGCAGGCCGGGTCGCCCACTCCCGCGCAGCCGAAGTCGATCACCGAGGTCAGCCGGCCGCCCTCCACCAGCAGATTGCCCGGCATCAGGTCGGCGTGCAGCCACACCGGCGGGCCGTCCCAGGTCGGAGCCCGTAGCGCCGCCTCCCATGCGGCGGTCGCGGCGTCGCAGTCGACGCCCTCCTCCGGAATGCCGCGCAAGTGCTCGATGGCCGCCCGGGTGTCCGCGTCGAGCGAGGCGAGCGGGCCGCCGCGGTGGGCCGTCGGCGCACCCGGCAGGGTGATGCCGCGCATCGCCGTCACGAACGCGGCCAGGTCCTCGGCCAGCGGCACGGGCTCGCTCAGCGCGCCCGCCTCGGGGTTCTCCCCGGCCAGCCACCGGTACACCGACCACGGCCACGGATACCCCTCGGCGGGCTCCCCGGCGCCGAGGACCTCGGGGACGGCCGTGGGCAGTCGGGGCG
>KL569513.1:25932-31563 GCA_000715685.1 Streptomyces lilacinus | reverse complement strand
TGTGTATAAGAGACAGCTCCCGTTCCGTCGGGACGTCCTCGGCTCCGCCCTTCACCAGCGGCAGTCGTACGACCATGTCGTCGCCCAGCCGGTACATGGCGTTGACCGTGCCGCCGGACGGAAACCGATCCACCACCAGTCCCGCCCACTGCGGGAACTGTCCGGCGATCAGCCGTCGTACGAGGTCGTCGTCGACGGGATGCGTCTGCCCTGTGCTCATGGGCCGCCATCCGATCGCCGGACACGGACCGGCGTCAAACGTTTTTCTTCGGCGGCGCGGTGCGAGGGCCCCACTCCGCCGGTCCCGACGTACATACGGCAGCATGGGCCCCGCATGTCGCACATGCATTCGTACACGCACTCGCCCCGAGGACAGGACTGCCATGGCGCCCAAGCCCGAGACACTCGCCGCGTTCGAGGCGGCGAAGGGGTTCATGCCGGTGGAGGAGGGGCTCGCCCTCTTCGCGGCCGCGGAGGAGGCGGCGGGGCTGGGGCGGCCGTTGCTCGAAGTGGGGACGTACTGCGGGCGGTCGACGCTTCTGCTGGCCGCGGCCGCGCGCGAGGCGGGGGTCGTGGCCGTGACCGTGGACCACCACCGCGGGAGCGAGGAGCAGCAGCCGGGGTGGGAGTACCACGACCCGGAGGTCGTGGACGACGCGCCCGGCGTGGGCCGGATGGACACGCTGCCGACGTTCCGGCGCACCCTCTACCGCGCGGGCCTGGAGGAGCACGTCGTCGCCGTCGTCGGGCGGTCGCCGCAGGTCGCGGCGGTGTGGGGGACGCCGCTGGGGCTGGTGTTCATCGACGGCGGGCACACCGACGAGCACGCGACGGCCGACTACGAGGGGTGGGCGCCGCACGTCGCGCCCGGCGGGTTGCTGGTGATCCACGACGTCTTCCCCGACCCGGCCGACGGTGGGCAGGCCCCGTACCGCGTGTACCGCAGGGCGCTGGAGTCCGGCGCGTTCACCGAGGTCTCTGTGACGCACTCGCTGCGCGTACTGCGGCGTACGGGTCTCGGGATCTGAGCGGCGGCGCTAGCATCGCCCGCGTGTCCAACGGCAGTGTGTCCAGCAGCGGAGTTCCCCTCATGACCTCGACGACCCGGCGTCTCCTCGCGGGGCTGGGCGTGCTGGTGCTCGCCGGCGGGCTCGCCGGGTGCGCGGGCGGCGACGGCCCGGACGACAGGAGCGGGGAGGACGCGCGGCCCGTGGGCGCCGCGTCCTCGACCGCGACCGCGAAGGCGCCGTCGCCCGCCGGTTCCCCGTCCACCGCACCCCCGTCCGCCGCGCCCTCGTCCGCCGCGCCGGCCTCCTCGGCCCCGCCGGCGGAGGCGCCCACCGGCGACGGTCCCCTCAAGGGCAAGGTCGTCGTCGTCGACCCCGGCCACAACATCCACAACGCGCAGCACACCGCCGAGATCAACCGTCAGGTCGACATCGGCACCGGCCACAAGGAGTGCGACACCACCGGCACCGAGACCAACTCCGGCTACGCCGAGGCCACCTTCAGCCTCGACGTGGCGCACCGGCTGCGGACGATCCTGCGCTCGCGCGGGGCCTCGGTCGTGCTGACGCACGACGGCGACCGGCCGTACGGGCCGTGCGTCACCGAGCGGGCGGAGATCGGGAACAAGGCCCACGGCGACGCCGGCGTCTCGATCCACGCGGACGGGGCGGGCGTCGGGGATCGCGGCTTCCACGTGATCCTGCCCGCGGCCGTGCGCGGCGGTCGGGCGGACACCTCCGCCATCGTGGGGCCGTCGAAGGAGTTGGGCGCGCGCATCGCGGGCAATTTCGTGCGGCAGACCGGGAGCGCGCCCTCCAATTACATCGGCGGGGGCACGGGCCTGGACACGCGCGGGGATCTGGGCGGGCTCAACCTCTCGGTCATTCCCAAGGTTTTCATCGAATGCGGCAATATGCGCGACCCGCAGGACGCGGCGCGGCTCACCGACGACGGGTGGCGCGAAAAGGCGGCGCAGGGGATCGCGGACGGCATCACCGACTTCCTGCGCGGGTAGGGAGCCCGGGTGCGGGTGCGGCCGGCGAGTGGGCGTACGACCAGGCCACGGGCGTGTCACGACGGTGATACGAAGAGGACGCCCGGGCGACCTCGGCGACGCCTGCCCCGTACGATGGGTGGCCGCCACCCCCGCGCCCTCGCGGCCGAAGGCACCCCGCGTACCGGCGACAGCGACGATTACTGACAGCACTGACAAAGGATTTTAGGTGAACATCCGCTCCCTCACTCGAGGCGACGGCGGGGTGATCGGAGCAGCGGTGTTGCTGTTCATCGCCTCGTTCCTCAGCTTCCGTTCCTATGACTGCGGCGACTCGCCCCTCGGTGCGATGCGCTGCCCGAAGGAGCCGACCGGCTGGAAGCCTGAACTCTTCCCCGTTCTGCCGTCGATTTTCCTCGCCGGGATCATCGCCGCCGCGCTCATCGTCGCCGCGCGCTTCCAGCCCGAGGGCCGCAAGCTCGTCGGGCTGAGCCTGGACCAGTGGGGCGCCGCGCTCGCCGTGTTCGCCGGCTGGTCCTCGCTGTGGACGATTTTCGGCGGTCCGGACTCGGACGTGGTCTCGCCCGGCGTCGGCCAGATCCTGGCGCTGATCGCCAACCTGGCGCTCGCCGCCGTCGCGCTGCTCACCCCGCGCACGCCGGCCCTCAAGGCCCCGCTGATGGGCGCCCCGCGCCCGGCCGCCCCGGCGCCGTACGGCGCTCCGGGCCAGGGCTACGGCTACCCCGGCCCGGGCGGCATGCAGCAGCCCGCCGGCGCGTCGCCGTACGGTGCGCCGGGTCAGCCCCAGCCCTACGGCGCCCAGCCGGGTCAGCCGCAGGCGGGCCAGCCGCAGCCGGTGCACGGCCAGCCGCACGAGACGGGTCAGCAGGCCGGCCAGCCGGCCGCCGCGCAGCCCGCCGCCGCCCAGCCGGCCGCGCCCGCCGGTGGCGACTTCGCGCCGTTCTGGTTCGCGGTGCCGGTCAACCGGCCGGTGTTCGCGGAGGACGGCTCGCCGAACCAGATCGCCGAGCTCGTGCCCGGCAACTGGTACCTCGCGGTCGACCAGCGCGGTCAGGCGCTCGTCGCGCAGACGCAGGACGGCCGCCGCGGCCTGCTGCAGGACACCTCGGGCACTGTCTCTTATACACATTGTATAAGAGACAGCGTCTTGTGTGCCGGCGCGCCTCTCCCTACAGTCGCCTGACGGTCAGTCAGATGTGGGAGGCGGCGGCATGCGGCTCGGTCTCGCCCTCGGCTACTGGGGCCGCGGTCCCGCCCCGCACCACCTCGCGCTCGCCCGGCACGCCGAGCGGCTCGGCTACCACTCCGTGTGGACCGCGGAGTCCTGGGGCTCGGACGCCTTCACCCCGCTCACGTGGATCGCCGCCCACACGCGCCGCATCCGACTCGGCACGGCGGTGGCGCAGATGGCCGCCCGCTCGCCCACTGCGACGGCCATGCACGCCCTGACGCTGGACCACCTCTCCGGCGGGCGGATGCTGCTGGGGCTGGGACTGTCGGGGCCGCAGGTGGTGGAGGGGTGGTACGGACGCCCGTTCCCGGACAGCCCGCTGACGGCCACCCGGGAGTACGTGGACGTCGTCCGGCAGGTGCTGCGCCGCGAGGCCCCGGTGGTGCTGGACGGCCGCCACCACCCCCTCCCGTACGCCGGGCCCGGCGCGACGGGGCTCGGCAGACCGCTGCGGTCCATGACGCATCCGCTGCGCCCCGGGCTGCCGGTGCTGCTCGGCGCCGAGGGCCCGCGCAACGTCGCCCAGACCGCGCGCATCGCCGACGGCTGGCTGCCGCTGTACTGGTCGCCGACGCGCACCGACCTCCACGCGGCCGCCCTCGCCGGCACGCCCGAGGGCTTCATGGTCGCCCCCCTGGCCCGGGTGCGGATCTGCGCGGACGTCGCGGAGGGGCTGCGGCCGGTGAAGGCGATGCTGGCCCTCTACGTCGGCGGCATGGGCCACGCCGCCCGCAACTTCCACGCCGACCTCATGGGACGCATGGGGTACGCGGAGGAGGCGCGGCGCGTGCGGGAGCTGTTCCTCTCGGGGCGGCGCGAGGAGGCGGTCGCGGCCGTGCCGGACGCCTTCGCCGACGAGATCTCGCTGGTCGGCCCGCGCGAGCGCGTCGCCGAGCGGCTGGAGCTGTGGCGCGCGGGCCCGGTCACCGACCTGCTCGTCATGGCACGGGACGAGGAAACGCTGACCGTGCTGGCGGAGCTGGCCCTGTCAGCCGCCTTCCGTCGGTCGGCCGCCTCCCCACGACCGGCCCTTCAGCGGTGGCTTGCCCTCCTCGTGGAGCCAGGTGTCGAAGACCTCGCTCACGTCCCCGCTCCCCCGGTCCTCGGCGAACTCGACGAACATGTCGGTGTCGACGTTCTGCCCGCGCCACATCGTGGTCCAGTCGCGGAGCAGGTTGAAGAACTCGCGGTCGCCGAGCTTCTCGCGGAGCCGGTGCACGACCATCGCCCCGCGTCCGTAGACGGGCGGGTCGGAGACGGTCTTGGCGGTGGGCTCGTCCGGGAGGAAGTCCCAGATGCCCTTCGCGTCGGGGTCCTTGCCGTCGTAGAAGTCGTCGAAGATCTGCCGGGCGGTGCGGCCGCCGTGCTGCTCCTCCCACAGCCACTCGGCGTACGTGGCGAAGCCCTCGTTGAGCCACATGTCCTTCCAGGTCTTCGGCGTCACCGAGTTGCCGAACCACTGGTGAGCCAGCTCGTGGACGACGACCTTGTCGCTGGGGGCGCCGTGGAAGTACGGCTTGGGCTGGGTCTCCAGCTCGTAGCCGAGGCGGGGGTTGTGGTCGACGACGGCGCCGGTGGAGGAGAAGGGGTACGGGCCGAAGAGGCCGCTCGCCCAGTCGACGACGTCGGGCAGGAGCGCCGCGACCTTCTTGCCGGCCTCGGCCTCGGCGGGATGGGCGGCGACGTACACGGGCAGGCCCTGTCGCGTCTTGCCGGTCGTCACCAGGAACTTCCCCACGGCGAGGCCGGCGACGTATCCGGCCGTCTGTCGGCCGCTGTGCCAGGCGAAGGCGGTGCGGCCACCGGGCTTGCGCTCGGCCCCCCGGAGCTCGCCCGGGCCGACGGCGGTGTATCCGTCGGGCACGGTGACGGTGACGTCGTAGGTGGCCTTGTCGGACGGGTGGTGGTTGCCGGGGAACCAGGCCATCGCGCCCATGGGCTCACCGAGCGCGGCGGCGCCGTCGTCGGTGCGGACCCAGCCCTCCGTGGAGCCGTCCGGGTCCGTGACCTCCTCGGGCTCGCCGTCGTAGGTGACGACGGTCGTGAACTCGGCGTTCTTCTTCAGCGGCTTCGCCGGGGTGACCGTCAGCTCGGTGCCCCGGCGGGCGGCGCGGGCGGGGGCGCCGTCGACGGTCACGCCGCGGACGGTGAGGCCCTTGAGGTCGAGGTTGAAGGAGGTGAGGTTCTCGCGCGCGTCGGCGGTGATGACGGCAGTGGCGGCGAGGTGCCGGCGGCCCGGCTCGTAGTCGAGGGCGAGGGCGTAGTGGCCGACGTCGTAGCCGCCGTTGCCCAGCCCGGGGAAGAGCGGGTCGTGGACGCCCGCGGCGCCGGGGTGGGGCCCTTGCCCGCCGCCGGCGCCGCCGCACGCCGTGGCGAG
>KL569513.1:22757-25709 GCA_000715685.1 Streptomyces lilacinus | reverse complement strand
GTGGCGAGCAGCAGCGTCAGCGCGGCGGGCAGGGCGCGGCGGCCCGACAGCGGGCGCCCGGTCGACCGTGATCTCATGAGGGAGATCCCATCAGAAGCTGGCCCGCTCCAGCCAGTGGTCCAGCACCGCGCGGTCGCCGACGACCTCGACCCGGTCCGTGTCGGCCGGCAGGCGGCGGTAGAAGACGTTCAGGACGTCGGTCATCGGGCCGCGGACGGCGACGGCCGCCTTCTCGTGGGCGCGCCGCCACTCGACCTCCTCGCCGCTCGCGTCGATGAACCACTCGGCGTTCAGCTCCGCCGGGGTGTCCGTGGCGTGCAGGTGGAGCGTGCGGCCCGGGCCCGTGAGCTCCTTGAGGACGGGCTTCCAGGCGATGGCGAGCGGCGAGTTGACGATCTCGAGCCACTCGTCGAGGCAGTCGGCGGCGACGTCCTGGGCGACGGTGAACTCCGCGCCGACGGTCGCGGCGACGTCCGCGCGGTGCATGACCGTCTCGTGCGTCATGCGGCGGGCCCAGAAGGCGGACTTCTTCTCCCGGCCGAACGTCCACACGTCGGCGTCCGGACCCGCCTCGCGCAGCACCTCCACGAGCTTCTCGGCGCCCTCGGCCAACCACGCGTCGAGGGCCTCGGCGTCGAAGGACTCCGCGTCGGCGACGCCGGAGCCGTCGTCCTTGGGCGGCACGAACTCCTGGAGCCGCAGGCGCACCACCTCCGTGATGCCCCGGTGCGCGCTGCTGACGTGCAGCACGAGCTGGGCGAGGGTCCAGTCGGGGCAGGTGGGGACGGTGGCGGTGAGGTCGGCATCGCGCAGCAGGTCGCGCATCTGCCGGGTCTGGTCGAGGATCTCCGTACAGTAACGCTCGTGGCTGAAAAGGGTCATGACGCCACTTTAGATGTCACCACTGACAACGCATCTGCCGAGGGCGGCCAGTTGGGCGGATGATTCTCGTCCGTTTGTCCCGGCCGCCGTCCGCCCTCCGCCCTCCGCCGTCCGCCCTCCGCGTCAGTCGACCGCCCCGCAGGGGCAGTCCGGCTCCAGCCCCGAGGGCAGCAGCTCCCCGCCGAAGACCGCCGTGGTCGCCTCGTCGCCGCCCAGCGCCGCCACGGCCAGCAGCAGGGAGCCGGCCGTCCACGTGGTGAGCTCCTCGGGCCACACCGCCCGGTCCTCGAAGACGTAGCCGGTCCAGTACATGCCGTTCTCGGCGCGCAGGTGCTGGATCCACTGGAGGATCTCCACCGCGCGGTCCGACTCGCCCATGACCCACAGCGCGAGGGCGAGTTCGCAGCTCTCGCCGCCGGTCACCCACGGGTTGGGCACGACGCAGCGCACGCCGAGGCCGGGCACGACGAAGTCGTCCCAGCGCCCCTCGATCCGCTCCTTGGCGGCCGCGCCGGTCAGGGCGCCGCCCAGCACCGGGTAGTACCAGTCCATGGAGTAGCGGCTCTTGTCGAGGAACCGTTCCGGGTGGTGGCGTATGGCGTGCGCGAGCAGGCCGGCGGCCAGCTCCCAGTCCGGCTGCGGCTCCTCGCGGTGCTCGGCGATGGCCAGGGCGCAGCGCAGTGCCTGGTGGATGGAGGAGCAGCCGGTGAGCAGCGCGTCGGTGCGCTCGGTGCCGTCCTCCTCCGTCTTCCAGCCGATCTGGCCGCCGGGCTGCTGGAGGCGCAGCACGTACTCGATCGCGGCGAAGACCGTCGGCCACATGCGGTCGAGGAAGGCGTCGTCGCCGGTGGCGAGGTAGTGGTGCCAGACGCCGACGGCGGCGTAGGCGACGAAGTTCGTCTCCCGCGCGCGGTCGGTGGGCTCGTCGGCGGCGCCGTCGGCGTACGCGGCGTACCAGGAGCCGTCGGGGTTCTGGTGCTCGGCGAGCCAGCGGTAGGCGGCCTCGGCGCGGGCGTGCTCGCCGGCCGCGTCGAGGGCCATGGCGGCCTCGACGTGGTCCCAGGGGTCGAGGTGGTGGCCCCGGAACCACGGTATGGCGCCGTCGGCGCGCTGCGCGGCGGCGATGCCGGCGACGGTGCGGGCCGCCTGCTCGGCGGTGAGCACCCCGGGCAGGACGAGGCGTTCGGTGCGGCCGGGCCCCCGGCTGGAAGAGGTCACTTGGCGGCGCTCTCGGGCAGGTGCGGCTTGGTCGCGTAGGCGACGAAGCTCTTGCCGATGACGGGGTTGAGGAGCTGCTCGGCGACGCGGGTGGCGGCGGGTTTCTTCATGATGTCCCAGACCAGCAGCTTGTGGTACGCGCGCACGGGCAGCGCCTTGTCGTTGTCGACGCCGAAGGCGCACTTGAGCCACCAGTACGGGCTGTGCAGGCCGTGGGCGTGGTGGGTGCCGTAGGGGGCGAGGCCGACCTCGCGCATCTTGGCGAGCAGTTCGTCGGCCTTGTAGATGCGGATGTGGCCGCCCTCGACCTCGTGGTACGCGTCGCTGAGCGCCCAGCAGATCTTCTCCGGGCCGTAGCGCGGCACGGTGATGGCTATGCGGCCGCCGGGCTTGAGGACGCGCACCATCTCGGCGAGGACGCCCTTGTCGTCCGGGATGTGCTCCATGACCTCGGAGATGATGACGACGTCGAAGCTGGCGTCGGGGAACGGCAGGGCGAGCGCGTCGCCCTCCATGGCGGTCGCGGTCGCCCCGGCGGGGGCCTCGCCGGCCTCCTTCATGGCCGCGAACCACTTCGCGACCTCGCGGATCTCGTCCCCGTTGCGGTCCAGGGCGACGACCTGCGCCCCGCGCCGGTAGCACTCGAAGGCGTGCCGCCCGGCACCGCAGCCCAGATCGAGGACGCGGTCGCCTGCGGCGAGCGGGAAGCGGGAGAAATCGACGGTCAGCACGTTATTGCTTTCGTCCGGCGGGATGGGTGGTCATTGCGGGGTGCGGACTGTTCGGCACCGCCGAGCAGGGCGACTGAGGTTGCTCGCCGTCGCGGCGGGGAGTGGAGCCCCGGTCCCGCTC
>KL569513.1:17791-22512 GCA_000715685.1 Streptomyces lilacinus | reverse complement strand
GGGGAGTGGAGCCCCGGTCCCGCTCCTTCCCGAAAACCGGGGGCAAGCCCCCGGACCCCCGGGGCTGGGGCCTGGGGGTGGAGCCCCCAGGAAACGGTGAAAGGGCCCTCCCGCCGCAACGGCGATCAGCCACCGGCAACGCGAGCGGCGGTGCCGAACCGGCCCGCGGCCCGCCCCTGGCGAGCGATCGCGGCGCGGTAGTGCTCCGCCGTACCGATCGCCGCCTGCCGCCACGTGAACTTGGCCAGTACGCGCTCGCGCCCCGCCGCGCCAAGGCGGAGCCGCAGCTCCTCGTCGCCCAGCAGCCGGCACAGCCCGGCGGCCAGCGCCCCGGCATCGCCCGGCGGCACCGCGAGGCAGGTCTCGCCGTCGGGCCCGGCGACCTCGGGGATCGCCCCGCCCGTGGTGGCGACCAGCGGGGTGCCCGTGGCCATGGCCTCGGCGGCGGGCAGGGAGAAGCCCTCGTAGAGCGAGGGCACGCACGCGACCTGCGCCGACCGTATGAGGTCGACGAGTTCGGCGTCCGTGATGCCCTTGACGAACTCGACCGCGTCCTCCAGGCCGTGGCGCCGGATCGCCGCCGCGACCGGGCCGTCCTCGGCCCGCTTGCCGACGACGACGAGGTGGGCGCCGGGGTGCTCGGCCCGTGCCTTGGCCAGCGCCTCCACCAGGAAGACCAGGCCCTTCAGCGGGACGTCCGCGCTGGAGGTGGTGACGATCCGCCCGGGGACCTCGGCGACGGCCGGGTCCGGCGAGAAGAGCTCGGTGTCGGCGCCGATGTGCACGACGTGCACCCGGTCGCGGCGCACCCCGAGGTGGTCGACGATCTCCTGCCGGGAGGACCCGGAGACGGTGAGCACGGAGGGCAGTCGCCGGGCGACACGTTTCTGCATGCCCGTGAAGCCGTACCAGCGCTTGACCGACGCCCGTCGCTTCCAGTCCCGCGCGGCGTCGAGCTCCAGCTGCCGGTCGACGGTGATGGGGTGGTGGACGGTGGTGACCAGCGGGGCGCCGAGGACGCCGGGGCCGCCGAGGAGCCCGTAGCCGAGGGTCTGGTTGTCATGGATGACGTCGAACTCGCCGCGCCGCGCGGCCAGGTGCCGGCGGGCGCGCAGCGAGAAGGTGAGCGGCTCGGGGAAGCGGCCGGCCCACATGTGGCCGACCTCGAGCAGGTCGATCCAGTCGCGGTACTCGTCGCGCTTGGGGTGCGGAAGGGGTCGGGCTGCCGGTAGAGGTCGAGGCTGGGCAGTTCGGTCAGCGGCACGCCCTCGTCGAGGACGGGGTACGGCTGGGCGCCGATGACCTCGACGGAGTGGCCGAGGCGGGCCAGCTCGCGGGAGAGGTGGCGGACGTAGACGCCCTGGCCGCCGCAGAAGGGGTTGCCCTTGTAGGTGAGCAGCGCGATGCGCAGGGGCCGTTCGTCGTTGCCGCTGTCGCCGCCCCCGACCGGGAGGCTGCCGCGAACGCGCGTGACCGATGCCTCCGTGGCCTCAGCGGTCACTCCGGCCTCCTTCTCGCTGGCTGTTCCGCCGGAGCGTAACGGGTCGCGCTAATCTAGAACAAGTTTCAGACTGGGTCGTCGGAAGCTGAATCTACCGGGATGTCAGAGGACCGAAAGAGCGGCGCCGGGTGATTCGCGCCACGGCCCGACCCCTGCCATGCTGTGCCGTCCGGGCCCCCGCACATCCCGCTGGACGGATTGCCACGAGACACCATGGAACGGGACATATGACTACGGAATCCAGGACGTCGGAATCCGTATCCGCCCATGCCGCGCCCACCGCGGCCGGCGGAGCTGTCCTGACGGCACGTCAGGAGGCCAGGAGGGACCGGATCCTGCAGGCGACCACGCGGCTGGCGAGCGGCGGCGGCTTCGACGCCGTCCAGATGCGCGAGGTAGCCGAGTGCGCCGGCGTGGCGCTCGGCACGCTCTACCGCTACTTCCCCTCGAAGATCCACCTGCTCGTCGCCGTCATGCACGACCAGCTGGAGCAGCTGCACGAGACCCTGCGCAAGCGCCCGCCGACCGACGAGGACGCCGCCGCCCGCGTGGCGCAGACCCTGATGCGGGCGTTCCGCGCGATGCAGCGCGAGCCGCACCTGGCGGACGCCATGGTGCGCGCCCTGACCTTCGCCGACCGCTCGGTGAGCGCCGAGGTCGACACCGTCTCCCGGCTGACCACGGCGATCGTCCTGGACGCCATGGGACTGACCGGCCCGCCCACCCCCGCCCAGCTGTCGGCCGTCCGCGTCATCGAGCACACCTGGCACTCCGCGCTGATCACCTGGCTGTCGGGGCGGGCCTCCATCGCCCAGGTGCGGATCGACCTCGAGACCGTCTGCCGCCTCATCGACCCCGCGGCCGGGCCGGCGCCCACCGCCGACGCCCGCTAGGACGCACGGCGCTCGCGCGCCGCCCTTGGCGCCCATGGCGCCCGGTCGACGCGGACACGGCCTGCCCCCCACGCCCTTACGCCCCCCACGTAGCGGGTAACTGCACCCGCAGCAGCGGATCCGCCGGTATGAATTTATCGACGTGCCCGAAGTTGTTCGCCACGTGGTTCGCCACGTGGTTCGCTACATCGAGCGGGAGAGGCGAAACGTGACACGGGTTCTTCTGATACACGACACCTATCTGCTGCGCACGGCGCTGGCAGCGTGGATCGGCAGAGAGCCGGACCTCGAAGTGTCCTCGGCGTCCTGGAAGGGCGCCGTCGCCACGTCCCGGGCCCTGCGGCCGGAGGTGTACGTGGCCGACATGGACAGCCCCGAGGCGGGCGAGGGATGCGGGGACATCAGGGAGGCGGCGGGCGGGCGATGTAGCGAGGGGGACGAAAGGGGCGCGCTGCTGGCTCTGGCGACCGCCGGACGGCCGGGGCCGCTGCGTCGGGCCTACGAGATGGGGGCCTTGGGGTACCTGAGCAAAAACGCTTCACCGGACCGGCTGGTGGAGGGCATACGCCATGTGGCGAAGGGCGAACGCTACATCGACGAGACCCTCGGCTTCGGCTTCCTCGAGGCCGCCGAGATCCCGCTGACCCGCCGCGAGCTGAGCGTGCTGTCACTGGCCGCCGAGGGCGCGTCCGTCGGCGAGATCGCGCGCAGCCTGCACCTTTCGAACGGGACCGTGCGCAACTACATGGCCGCCATCACCCGCAAGACCGGCGCCCGCAACCGTGTCGACGCCATCCGCATCTCCCGCTGCGCCGGCTGGGTCTGAGCGGCCGCCCGCACCCTCGAGGGCCTCGCCCATCAGGTCCCGGTACAGCGCGGAGCGCGCCAACAGCTCCGCGTGCGTCCCCGCCGTCGTACCGGGGCCGTCCATCACCAGCACGCGATCCGCGCGGCGGGCCGAGCCCGCGCGGTGCGCGACCACCACGAGGCTCCCGCCGGGGCGCGCCGCGAACGCGCGCTCCGCGCGCGCCTCGGCGGCCGGGTCCAGATGACAGGTCGCCTCGTCGAGCAGCGCGAGGGGCGCCGGCGAGAGGTACGCGCGGGTCAGCGCGATCAGCTGCCGCTCCCCCGCGGAGAGTTCGTCCGGCACGAGGGGGGCGGCCGGGCCGCCCAGCCGCCGTACGAGGGCGGCCGCGCCGACGGCGTCGGCGGCCGCCAGGACCTCGCGGTCGTCGACCGGCTCCGGGCGCAGGTAGCGGAGGTTCTCACCGACGGTGCCGGAGAAGACGTACGCCTCCTGCGGGATGAGCACCCGCCGCGCCGCCGCTCCTCCGGCCCGCGCGGGCGCGCCGCCCACCCGGACCTCGCCGGACCACGGCTCGAGCAGGCCCGCGACCAGGGCGGCGAGCGTCGACTTGCCGACGCCGCTCGGGCCGACGACGGCGAGCCGGCCGCCGGGGGGCAGGGTCAGGTCGAGCCCGTGGAGGACGGGTTCGGCGTGCGGACCGTAGCCGAAAGTGACGTGGCGCAGCTCGAGGGCGGGGCCGGTGGCTTCTCGGAGTACGGATTCGGGCGCGGCGGGCGTGGTCGTGCTGGTGGCTGAAAGCCGGCGGAGGACGACCGCCAGCCGCGACCCGCTCGTCCCCAGCCCGTGCACGAGGTTCTGCAGGGCGGGCAGCAGCGACTGGGTCAGATAGGCGAGGGCGCCCACGAGCGCGCCCGGTGTGACGCCGTGGTCCAGCAGCCACGGGGCGGCGACGAGCAGCGGTACGACGGGCAGGCGGCCGGCGACCGCCAGGGCGACGACGCGCGAGACGGACCACCGGGCCAGGGCGTTCGCGGTGCGCAGCCCCTCGTCGACGAGCGCGCCCGTCTCCGCCCGTACGACTCCCTCAGCACCGCCCGCGGCGACGTCCCGCAGGCCCGCGCAGACGGCGTCCGCCGACTGGGCCAGGGCCTCGTCGGCCACCAGGTACGCCTCCTGGCGGCGGGCCAGCGGCCGCAGCGTCAGCACGAAGAGCCCGAGGCCGAGGAGGAGCGGGGGCACGACGACCGCCAGGAGGGCGGGCGCGAGGAGGAAGAGGCCGGTGAGGGCGCCGGCGGCGGTGAAGACGAAGGAACGCGCCACCATCAGGAGGCCGGCGAAGGTGTCGCGGGCGATCTCCACCTGGTGGGTGAGGCGGGACACGGCGGCGCCGTCGGCGTCGCGCAGGGCGCGGTCGACGACGCGGCGGACGAGCGTGTCGCGCAGGGGCTCGACGAGGTCGGCGACGCCGCGGTACGTACGGCCGGTGCCGTACGCCCCCACGACGACGGCCACCGCGGCG
>KL569513.1:17342-17594 GCA_000715685.1 Streptomyces lilacinus | reverse complement strand
CGCCCCCCCAGCCACGCCGCTCCCGCGGCGGGTCGGCCGGCGAGGAGGCCGGCGTCGAGGGCGCGGGCGAGGGCGTAGCCGGTGGTGAACGTCTGCACCGCCTCGACGAGGGACCAGGCGGCGAGGCGGGCGAGGGGGCGGCGGTGCCGGAGGATCATGCGGGGTTTTTCCTTCCGGTGCGGGTGCGTTCGGCACCGCCGGGCCGGTGGGGCGGTGCCGATTGCGGCTCCGCCGCGTGGGGGCCCGGTCCCC
>KL569513.1:16443-17039 GCA_000715685.1 Streptomyces lilacinus | reverse complement strand
TCCCGCCCCTTCCCGTAACCGGGGCTCCGCCCCGGGCCCCCTGGCCCCAGCCTTCGGCGGGGCGGTTGGGGCCGGGCTCGGGGCGGAGCCCCGGGCCCCGGGCCCCGGGCCGGGGGGCTGGGGGCCTGCCCCCCGGAAACGGTGAAAGGGCGGGACTGGGGCCCCCTCCCGCCGCAACGGCGACCAGCCACCCGCCCACGTACCCGGCGGTGCCGAACCGGCCGCCGACGCAGCGCGGTCACCCCGCGAACACCGCCCGATAATCCGGCTCGCGCCGCCACAGCGACTCGTGCGTCCCCACCCCCCGTACGCGCCCCGCCTCCAGCCAGGCCACGCGGTCCGCGCGGGCGGCCGTCGTCGGGCGGTGGGCGATGATCAGGCGGGTGGGGGCGGCGACGTCGCTCAAGAGCGCGGTGGCCACCTGACGCTCCGTCACCGAGTCGAGGCTGGACGTCGCGTCGTCGAGAACGAGCAGGCGGCCCGCGTGGGCGAAGGCCCGGGCGAGGCCGAGGCGTTGGGCCTCGCCGCCCGAGAGCGGCGCGGCCGCGCACGGCGTGTCGTAGCCGGCCGGCAGGCGTCGTACGAAGGCGTCCGCG
>KL569513.1:15591-16155 GCA_000715685.1 Streptomyces lilacinus | reverse complement strand
CGAAGGAGCCGAAGGCGATCGTGCCGCCGATGGTGCCGCCGAGCAGCGCGGGGCGCGCGAAGGCGTAGGCGACGGCGCGGCGCAGCTCCTCGTGGGCGAGGTCGGGCAGCGGGACGCCGTCGAGGGTGATCTCGCCGGCGTCGGGGTCGGCGAGGCGGCCGGCGAGGGCGGCGAGCACGGACTTGCCGCTGCCCGAGCGGCCGACGACGGCCAGCGTCGTGCCGCCCGGCACGTCGAGGTCGATGCCGCGCAGCCCGCCCGCGCGCACGCCGCGCAGCCGGAGCGTGCCGGCGCCGTCGGCCGGCAGCCGTCGCGTGCCGTACGCGACGCGCGGCAGGGCCCGCACCTCGGCCAGGCGCCGGGCGGCGGTGCGGCTGTGGACCAGCGCGTTGAGGTGGCCGACGAGCATGCCGACGCCGGTGGCGAGCGCGGCGTAGCGGGAGGCGGCCAGCAGGTCGCCGACGCTGAGCCGGCCGCGGGAGAGTTGGAGCCCGGCGACGGCGAGGACGGCGATCTGCAGCAGCGGCACGAGCGTGGCGGCCTGGGCGGTCGAGCGGCCCTGGA
>KL569513.1:14367-15260 GCA_000715685.1 Streptomyces lilacinus | reverse complement strand
ATGTGTATAAGAGACAGGCTGTCGCCGGCGGCGCGGGCGAAGGCTCGGAGCAGGAGGGCCAGCAGGGGTGCCCCGGCGAGGAAGGCCGCGGCGAGCCAGGGGTCGATGACGCCCAGGGCGACGATGCCGCCGAGGGGCCCGGCGAGGGCGGCGAGGGTGCCGGCGAGCGAGGCGGGCGCGGTGGCGGCATGGGCGGCGTTGCCGACGAGGCGGGTGACGAGGTCGCCGGCGGGGATCCGGGCGGCGGCCCGGGGGCCGGCGGCGAGGACGTCGCCGAGGGCGCGGTGCCGCAGCCAGGCGGTGGTGCGGGCGGTCGTGCCGGCGGTGAGGAGTTCGTCGAGCGCGTCCAGCACGGCGGGGACGCAGATCAGCACCGCGCACAGCAGCACCCACCGGCCGGTGTCGCCGCGCCGGGCGAGGAGCAGGTCGAGGGTGTGGCCGAGCACGGCGGGCAGGAGCAGGGCCGCGCCGGTGCTCGCGGTGGCGACGAGGGCGATGGCGAGGGTGCGGCCGGCGCTGTGCCGGAGTGCGGCGGAGAGGAGCCGGTCGCCGTCCCGTGCGCTCGGCGCGGCGTGGCGCGGGACCGTGGCGGCGGCAGCCATGCGACAGAGCCCTCCCTTCGTCACGTGTCCTCACGTGCCGGTGGGCCCTCCCGCCGGGGAGGGCCCACCAGGTCAATTAGTTCGTCACAGTCACAGGCAGAGCGCGACGCTGGCCGTGCTCCAGCAGAGCAGCAGGCTGGCGTTGCTGCCGCCGTGGCCGCCGCCGTGCAGCTCGTCGGACTCCAGGCTCTGCAGGTCGAGAAGCGCCATGGTTCTTCCTTTCATGGGGACGGTTGGGACGTGGTGGTACGGGTGTTACGGGTGGTGCGGTCACGGCTCCACGTCGTGGCG
>KL569513.1:12242-14049 GCA_000715685.1 Streptomyces lilacinus | reverse complement strand
GTCGAGGGCGGCGCCGAGCGCGAGGAGACAGCCGGCCGTTCCGGTGGCGAGGTCCATGGACAGACGCATCATCTGATGGCCGGGGAAGGCCAGTTCGCCGCGGTAGGGCATCGCGTACCAGGACAGGGCGGAGACCTGCGCGGCGATGTCCTGCTCGGTGACGCCCGGCGCCGTGGTGCGGCCGAGGTGCCAGATCATCCCGGCGCGGCCCTGGAAGAGGCCGGGTTGGGCGTAGAAGCGGGACCGGGCGGCGGTGAGGATGCGGTCGCGGGCCTCGACGAGATCGGTGTCGGTGTGGGCGGGGCGGTGGGCGAGGTAGTCGTCGAGCACCGCTCCGATGCCGACGCTGCCGTCGCCGAGGTAGGGCATGGTGCGCCAGCCCTCGTCGACGTCGAGGGAGCCGATGGGGGTACGGACGCACCGGGTGAGGTCGTCCCGCAGGGCCGCGGCCGCGAGGTCGAGGAGGTCGGGTGCGCCGGTGCGTTCGTGGAGTCTGAGGAAGAGCAGGGCGGCGCCGGTCGTGCCGTGCATCAGCCCGGCGCGGCGGCGCCCTCCTGTCGACAGCCGGGCGGCGAGCAGCCGCGCGGCCTCGAGGGCGGCCTCGCGCAGGGCGCGGTCGCCGGTGGCCTCGGCGAGGTCGTCGAGGACGAGGCCCACGCCGGCGAGGCCGCCGCGCAGGCCGGGTCCCAGGCGTTGCCACTGCTCGGCGAGCAGGGTTTCGGTGAGGTCGAGGGCGCGCTGGGTGTGGCCGAGGCCGTGCAGGGTGTGGGCGACGCCGGCGAGGCCGTCGTAGAGGCCGAGCGGGGTGCCGGGCGGTACGGGGTCGGTGTGGTCGAGCAGCCACCGCTCGCCCTCTTCCCAGCGCTCGGCGCCGACTTCGGCGAGGGCGTGCAGCACGCCGGCGGCGCCGTGCGCGAGGCCCAGCCCGCCGCCGTCGGTGAACTGTGCGATGTCGCCGGGGACGAGTCGGTCGTCGCGGTCGGGCGTGGCGGAGGCGAGGATCGCGCGGACCATGGAGTCGCGGGCGGCCGGCCAGTCGCCGGGGTCGGGCAGGTCGCCGAGGTCGGTGGCCGGAGCACTCCTGCGCTGCGGAGTCGTACCGACGTCCCGCGTGCCCGTACCGGCGTCCTGCCTGACCGTACCGACGTCCCGCGTGATCTCGGCGACCGCCTCGTCGAGGAACCCCCGGGGCACGGGGAACTGTTCGGCGATGATGCCGGCCAGGTGCGCGGCCTTCGCGCGGTCGATGCCGAAGAGCGTGGTGACGGGCAGGAACAGCGCGAGGCGCAGGCACGCGAGCGCGTAGCGGTCGACGTCGGTGCCGGTGCGGTCCGGCGGGGCGACGAAACCGGGGTGGGCGACGACCTGCCGGCCCGCCTCGGCGACGGGCGCGGCGGCCTCGAAGTCGATGAGCGTCACGGACTCCTCGTCGGGTGCGACGAGGATGTTGAACATGTGCAGGTCGTTGAAGACCACGCCCCTGGCGTGCACCGCTTCGACCGCCCGCTCGACGGCCCGGTGGACGCGCAGCGCCCACGCGGTGTAGCCGGCCAGCGCGCCGGGGTCGGGGTCGGTGGCGAGCAGCGGATGGCGCTCGGCGAAGAAGGAGTTGAGCGGGCGGCCCTCGACGAAGTCCATGACGAGGAAGCGGTGGTCGCCGACGGCGAACCAGTCGCGGAAGCCCGGGGCCACGCCGAGCCCGGCGAGCCGCTCCAGCGCGTCCTTCTCCCGCTCGAGGCGGGCGATGGCGTCGGCGCCGTCGGCGGCGAGCCCGGCGTGCGGCCGGCCCTCCTTGAGGACGACGGGG
>KL569513.1:11876-11989 GCA_000715685.1 Streptomyces lilacinus | reverse complement strand
GCGTGCGGCCGGCCCTCCTTGAGGACGACGGGGCTGCCGTCGCGGGTGTCGGTGCCGCGGAGACGCCGCCGCCGTTGGAGAAGTGCAGGGCCTTCTCGATGCGGTAGGGCAGG
>KL569513.1:9015-11552 GCA_000715685.1 Streptomyces lilacinus | reverse complement strand
GGTCGCCGACGGTGGTGGCGTTGCGGGCGGCGAGGTGGGGCTCGAGGAAGGCGGGCAGGGTGACCCACTCGGGCACCTGGAAGGCGGGGTTGCGCGGGTCGGGCACGAGGGTGCCGCTCGGGTCCTCGATCGCGGGGACGAGGGTGCCCTGGGCGTCGGCGCAGTAGCGGCGGGCGAAGGCGCCGTAGCGTACGTAGAGCGGGCCGTCGTGCCAGCGCAGGTCGGTGAGGACGTACGGGCCCGGGGTGCCGCCGAGGAGCTCGTGGAGCTCGGTGAGGACCGAGTGCAGCTGCTCCTCGTCGGCCGGGTAGATCGTGACGAACTTGCCGCTGGCGTCGCGGGCCGCGTACTTGCTGTTGCGCAGGTGCAACAGGTGCGGCGCCGGGACGAACTTGAACGGTATGTCCCGGGCGACGCAGTAGTCCCACACGGTGGCCGCGGTCTTCTCCGCGCTCTCGGCGGTGGCGGACACGTGGACCTTCCAGCCCTGCGCGGGCCGCCCGGCGGTGTCGGCGGGCGTGAGGTTGAGCCAGTCGCCGGCGCGTGCGCTCCGCCAGCCCTCGGGCACGGGGCGGCGGGCCGTCTCGAAGAGCGCGGGCCTCCCCCGGCCGCCCGCCGGGTCGGCCGGCCGGTCCGGGATCTCGTAGAACGTCCCGTCGGCCAGGCAGTAGACCTCGTACCGCTTCTCCATCGGCCCCCCTCTGCTGCGACGGAACGAGATTTCCACGCGCCGGGGGGCCGGGACAGTCACGAGTGTCATGAACATCCCGTGCGGAACGCACGCGTAAACATATGTCCGGACCAGGTCGAACGCCTTCAGGACGCCGTCCAGCGGGCGGCAGATGCCCCCTCAGTCGGGGGGCGGGAAGATGGGTTGCCCGGTGCCGGCCAGGCGGATGGCGACCGCCTCGACCGGGCAGCTCTCGGCGGCGTCCAGCACCGCCTCGGACGGCTCGGTCTCCTCCGCCACCGGGTGCGAGCGCCGCGCCCCGTCGAGCCGGAACGCGCCGGGCGCCGCGCCCGCGCACAGGCCCGAGCCGACGCACCGCGTCCGGTCGACCGACACGCGCCAGCGCGCGCCGGCGCTCACCGCGCGCCCCCGTCGTCGCAGCCCTTGGGCAGGTAGCCCTTGGGCAGGTGGATCGTCTTCTGCTCCAGGTACTCCGCGTACCCCTCGGGCCCGAACTCCCGGCCCAGGCCGGAGTCCTTGTAGCCGCCGAAGGGGCCGACCATGTCGAGGCTGAAGGTGTTCACGGAGTACGTGCCCGTGCGCACCCGGCGCGCGATGTCGACGCCGCGCTCGACGTCGCGCGTCCAGACGCTGCCGGAGAGCCCGTAGTCGGAGTCGTCGGCGATGCGGACGGCCTCCTCCTCGTCGTCGTACGGCAGCAGGCACACGACCGGGCCGAAGATCTCCTCGCGGGCGACGCGCATGGTGTTGCCGACGTCACCGAAGAGCGTCGGCTCGACGTACCAGCCCGTCGGCAGCCCGGCCGGTCTGCCGCCGCCCGCCAGCACCTTGGCGCCCTCGCGCTGCCCGAGCGCGATGTACTCCAGCGACCGCTCGCGCTGCCGGCGGGCCACGAGCGGGCCGACCTGGGTGGCGGGGTCGAGGGGGTCGCCGACGACGAGCGCGGAGGCAGCGGCGGCGAGGCGCTCGGCGAGCTCGGCGTAGCGGGAGCGGGGCGCGAGGACGCGGGTCTGGGCGACGCACGCCTGGCCGTTGTTCATCCAGGCGGCGGGGACGATGCCGGCGACGGCGGCGTCCAGGTCGGCGTCGGGCAGGACGATCGCGGCGGACTTGCCGCCGAGCTCGAGGGTGACCCGGGTCAGGTGCCGGGCGGCGACCTCCATCACCCGTTTGCCGGCGGCGACCGAGCCGGTGAAGGAGACCTTGTCGACGCCGGGGTGGCCGACGAGGTACTCGCCGACCTCCCGACCGGCGGGCAGGATCGACAGCACCCCGGCCGG
Organism: Streptomyces lilacinus; assembly: GCA_000715685.1. GTDB lineage: Bacteria > Actinomycetota > Actinomycetes > Streptomycetales > Streptomycetaceae > Streptomyces > Streptomyces lilacinus. The sequence continues at coordinate 9,581 of KL569513.1, read as the reverse complement.
CAGCCCCGCCCCGGCGGCGATCTCGGCGAGGACGTACGCGTCGAGCGGCGTCTCCGGCGAGGGCTTGAGCACCACCGAGCAGCCGGCCAGCAGCGCCGGGGCGAGCTTGGCGGCGGCGACGAACTGCGGCACGTTCCACGGCACGACGGCCGCGACGACCCCCACCGGCTCGCGCCGCACCAGCAGCGGGCCCAGCATGCCGGCGCGCCGCTCCTCGTGCGGGAAGTCGCGGGCGATCGTTATGGCGGCGTCCCAGACCATCACCGCGCCGAGCGCCTGGGCGAGGACGCTCCACGCGTAGGGGGAGCCGTTCTGGGCGGAGATGATCCGCGCGATCTCGTCGTGCCGGGCGGCAAGCCCGTCCTTGATCCGGGTGACCACGGCGATCCGCTCGGCCAGCGGCAGCCCGGACCACACCCCGGAGTCGAACGACTCCCGGGCTGCCGCCACGGCCCGGTCGACGTCGGCACGCGAGGCGTGCGGGACGCGGCCGATGACGGCCTCGGTGTGGGGCGAGACCACCTCGATGACGGCGCCGGTCCTTTCGGCGCTGTCTCTTATACACA
>KL569513.1:8428-8810 GCA_000715685.1 Streptomyces lilacinus | reverse complement strand
CCTCGATGACGGCGCCGGTCCATTCGGCGGGCACGGCCGGCGCGCCGCCGATGACGAGGTGCCCGTACTCGACGATGTCGTTGCTTGCGGGGCCGTTGCTTGTGCTGCCGTCCATCGCGGGTGCCTCCCCGGGGTCGGGCGCGGGATTCTGACGCTGCATCAGGTACGTACTTGCCTTGACCAGATAGCAGCTCCTCGGGGGGACGGCAATGGCGGTGTACGGCCGGCCGGCCCCTATGGACGCCGCGCGCTCCGCAGCTCGAACCACACCTGTTTGGCGATGAGTTCGCGCTCGGGCCCCCACGTCCACGTTTCTCCGGACGCATCGGCGAGCCGCCGCAGAAGCCGCAGCCGCGGACGCCTCTCGACCTGTCTCTTATAC
>KL569513.1:4614-8151 GCA_000715685.1 Streptomyces lilacinus | reverse complement strand
GTCCTGGCGAGCCGATCGATGCCGTCGGTTCCCACGGAGACGAGCAGACGCGAGGGCCACAGGGCGATGTCGATCGAGAGGGGGCCCAGGGTGCGCGGAATCATGTGTGTCACGGCGTCGGACACGCATACGCGCGCGTCGTCGACGAGGTGCGGGTACTGGGTCGCCACGAGGACCGCCCCCACGGCGTCGCGGGCGATCCTTGCCGTCGCCAGGGTCACCGGCGCGATGAAGCGGTAGGTCTCGGGCGGCACGTTGTCGTGGGTGGTGCGGGGACTGCTGAGCATGGGTGTACTCACGGAATCTCCCAACGAGTGTCTTCACGCGCACCGCCGTCCGTGGCGTTGGCCATCCTCCAGAGCACCCCAACAGGCGTGCGAATGGCTGCACTTCGGGTCTTCCCGGCGTACTGCGCGGTGCTGATTGGAAGGTAGTGGCAACCGTTCTCCGGAGCAAGCTTTTCCAGAAGCCTGGTGTTGCCAGGTGGACCCGTGACACGGTTAGCAGGACACTCCCCTCGACCGGAGGAAGGGACTCATGCCACCACGGGACAACCCGACGGCGCGCCAAGCGCGACTAGGCATCGAGCTGCGCAAGTTGCGCGAGCGCGCGGGCAAGACCGCACGCGAGACCGCCGGGCTGCTCTCGACCGATCAAGCCAAGATCAGCAACATCGAGGCCGGCCGGATCGGCGTCAGCGAAGAGCGGATCCGCCGCCTCGCGGTGTTCTACATGTGCGACGACGCCGCGCTCGTCGACGCACTCTGCGCCATGGCGCGCGAACATCGAGGGCAGTTCTGGTGGGACGAATACCGGGGCGTCCTTGCACCCGGCTTTCTCGATATTGCAGAGCTCGAACACCATGCCGTTTCGCTCACATCGGTGCAGAGTGTCACCATTCCGGGCCTACTCCAGACCGAGGAGTACGCCCGAGCACTCTTCAGCGCCGCGCATCTCAAGCTTCCGCCTGACGAGATTGAGGTGCGCGTCGAGCACCGCATGCGCCGACAAGGCGTCATGCAGACCGAGACGCCGCCGCCGATCGACGTCATCATCCATGAAGCCGCACTGCGGATGCGCTTCGGCGGCCGCAAAGTTGCGCGCGCGCAACTCGAGCGGCTCATGGAAGTCTCCAACCACACCCACGTGACCGTAAAAGTCATCCCCTTCACCAGCGAGGATTTCATCGAGGTCACACACCCCGTGCTTTACGCAGGTGGCCCCGTTCCCCAACTGGACACCGTGCGTATCGACATGCCGTTCGGCGGGCGATTCCTCAACACCGAGGCAGAGCTGCAGCGGTATCGAAAATTGATCGCCATCGCGGAACAGGCCGCACTCGACACCGAAGAGTCGAGGCAATTCATTCGTCATATCGCCCGAGACCTGTGAGAGACCGCAGAATGAACACAAGAATCCGATGGCAGAAGTCCTCGTTCTCCGGAGCAGGAGGGGAGGACTGCGTCGAGGTCGCCGAGTGGAACGGCCGGATCGTCATACGAGAGAGCGACAACCCGAACGCGGTAGCGGAAATAAGTCACGACAAGCTTGCCACCCTCCTCCATCGAGTGAAAGCAGGGGGATTCGACCGCTTGACGGGGTGACCCTCCCAACCTGCAGCTCACCAGCCCCCTTACCCCGTCGCCGGGGGCCTTGTCATATGCCAATCGACAACGGTGCTCCGGAACACCCTTGTCGTCGCTCTTGTGCGGCGCTACCGTCCCTGCATCGTCGTTCCGGCACGCCACCCCAGGGCGGAACGACGTGCAACTCCCCGCGCTTTGAGCGCCGTTCGGGGAGTGCTTCCTCGAGGAGCCCCTTCCCCTGTTACTCCGAGGGGGAGGGGGCGCGGACGTTCTACGCGAAGAGGCGATGACGGGTGTTCGTGTACGCACACATCACTGATCCGGCCGGCCGGCTGCTCGTCCTGATGAGCAGCGAGCAACACCAATGGGTCCTGCCCGGCGGTGAAGTCGGCGCACACGAGACGCGGCCCGATGCAGTCGCCTACCACGCTCGCCGCATCCTCCGAGTCCCCGTGGACCCCACCGGGGAAGAGATGGCGATGCACAACGGCGAGTACCTGATCAACTGCGCCGCCATCAGCCAGCGGCGCATCGCCCGCATCAACCTTCCCCCGCGGCCGGCGGGGAAGCCGTACCCCGAGTTCCGCGCATTCGATTTCGTTCCCCTCACGGCCCTCCCGTCCCGCATGCGGCCCGACCACCGGCACCTGGTCCGAACGGCCCTCGAGCGTGGCAGCAGCACCTCGTCCAGGACGAGCGCCCACACCTCGTAGACGCACTCCGCCGGGCGTCCGCAGGGGATCGCCCGGGCCATCCCTGTCTAATCGACCGACACCAACGAGAGGACCGGCTGTGACCACTGTCGCGCACCCACGGGAAGCCTTCCCGCTCGTAGCGGAAGGGGGACGGCTCGCGTACAGCAGCGAGATCCCCACCAACGCCACGACCCGCCCCTGGATCCTGCGTTTCGCACAGGTCCCCGACGCCACCCAGGCCCTCGTCAAGCCGCCCACGACGTACGACGAGCAGACCCAGATGTCCGTCGGGCTGTACGACGGCCCCCTGCCCTACATGCAGACGCACAGCCCCACCGTTCCGGACGGCGACCCGAACAATCCCCCGCCCCTCGACGAGGGCCCCAAGGACTGAGCGGCCGCCCCCATGGCTCCCATCCTTGTGATCGCCGCCCGCGACGACTGGCCGACCGACCGCGTCGTGAAGGTGCTCGCGGATCGGGGGGTGGAGGTGTTCCGCATGGACACCGCCGAGTTTCCGCAACGGCTCCGACGCCGTACGCGCCTTCGCCGGCGACATCGCCGGCCCACTCATCTGCAAACCCGTCGCCTCTCCCGTGTTCATCGAAGCCGACGAGCTCAAGGCCGTCTACACGCGCAAGCTCACCGAGCACGACCTCGCCGACCTACGCGGCATCGAGACAACCGCCCACCTCTTCCAGGCATGGGTCGACAAGGCGCACGAGGTACGACTCACGGTGGCCGGCGACCGACTGCTCGCCGCCGAAGTCCACGCCGGCAGCGCCAAGGCACATACGGACTGGCGCAGCGACTACCGCTCACTGACCTACCGAGCGACCGAAACGCCAATTGACGTCGCCGAGGCGGTGCGACGCTTGATGGCGTGTCTCCAGCTCCGGTTCGCCGCACTCGACTTCATCGTGTCGCCCGACGGGGAGTGGACGTTCCTGGAAGCGAACCCGTGCGGGCAGTGGGACTGGATACAGGCCGCCACCGGGCTGCCCATCGCGGAAGCCATCGCCGATGAACTGACAGGAGTCACCGCGTGACCGACCCCACCCTCGACGCCGCCCGGCCGTACATGGCCGCGCTCGCCGACGAGCTCAGGAATGCCGGTGCCATCCGGTCCACCCAGTGGGCCGAAGCGTTCGCCACCGTGCCCCGACACGTCTTCGTGCCGGAGTGGTACGCGCAGGAGACCAACGACAAGGGCATCACCGTGTCTCTTATACACATCTCTGAGCGGGCTGGCAAGG
>KL569513.1:1419-4357 GCA_000715685.1 Streptomyces lilacinus | reverse complement strand
CCCAGGTGTACCGCGACGCGACCCTCGTCACGGCCCTCGACCCGGACACCGCCGAGCGGGTCGACGACACGGCATGGACCGGAGTCCCCACTTCCTCCAGCACCCTCCCCCGCCTCATGGCCGGCATGCTGGAGGAACTCGCTGTCGAAGACGGTCATCGCGTGCTCGAAATCGGTACGGGCACCGGCTACAACGCTGCCTTGCTATGCGCCCGCCTCGGCGACCACGCCGTGCACTCCGTCGACATCGACCCCGCCCTCGTCGGCGCCGCACGGAGCCGACTCGCTCAGATCGGATACGCGCCGCGGCTCGCCGTCGCGGATGGGCGGAACGGCCACCCGGGCGACGCCCCGTTCGACCGGATCATCGCCACCTGCTCGGTGCCGGCCGTTCCCCGGGCCGGGATTCGGCAGACGAAGCCCGGATCAGTCATCCACACCGACATCGCACTCGGGATCGAGGGTGGACTCGTCCGACTCACCCGCCGATGGAGAAGGCCGCGCCCGCGGAGCGTTCACCGCGACCACCGGCCGCTTCATGGCCGCACGCACCGACGCCCGCGTTTACCCGGCTCCCCAGCACGCTGCCGCGGCCCCCGAGTCCGGCTCGCTTCCCGTCACCGTCACGGCAAGCGACATCCGAACGTACTACCCGTTCCGGCTTCTGCTGGCGTTCCACCTGCCCGAAACGAGACTCGTCTACCACCTCGATGACGCCAGCGTCATGTCGCTGCAGCTCCAGCACACCGACGGCTCCTGGGCCCGGGCTCCCCTCACCGGCGACGCCACCGGCGTCGTGACTTACGGTGGCGCACCCGATCTGTGGCAGCGGGTCGAGGCAGCGTGGCAGTGGTGGAACGACAAGAGGCGGCCCGCGCAGGATCAGTTCGGTTTCGTCCGCGAACCCGACGGCCGCGCATCCGTGTGGCACATCCCCGACGGCCGCCGGTGGGAAGTCGTCAGTCCCACCAGTTGAACAACAGGTCACTCAGCACCTCGGGGCGCCAGTAACGGATCTGAATGAGCTCTGCCTCCGGCAGCTCACTCACGTCCACCCTCGTCATCGGCGCGCTCAGATCATCCACGAGCAGGGCCCGAAGACCGACGGCTTCGAAGCTTCCCGCCCACGCCGGCGCGTCCACGAAACCCGACACCGGTCGTCCCGGCACAGGCTGTGTATCGGTGAAGGCAACCAAGGGCAGGTGGGCGTGGCACAGGACGACATACGCCCCCACGGATCCAGTGATCGTGACCGCGTGGAAGCTGGACGTTCCGACGAAGGCCGGCTCATCGACCCGAGCGCCGATTCCCCTTGCGGCTTCGAAGCAGGCGCTCCGGAACGACGCCACGTCCGTCTGTCGGAGCGGTCCGTCGCTCCGTTCCCAGAACCCAGTCGCTCCCCGCGCAGGTCGTATCAACGCTTTCTCCTTCTCCGATGGAGCAAGCGTGTCACGACCAGCTCAGTTGCCAAAGGGCTCCCTCCGGGCCCCGTAAACGGCCGGATAAAGTGTTCAGCCCCCACCAAAGCGACACCGGGCGACGCCCCGGGCGACACCGCCGACACCGACACCACCGAGAGGCAACCACTCCATGGCCCCCTCCCTCGCCGTCCCCGCGCGCCGTGCCGCCACGGCCCTGGCCGCCGCCGTCCTGCTGAGCACGGCCGCGGCCCCCGCGGCCCTCGCCGACGGCGGCTCGCCCTCGCCGGCGGCCCCCGGGCTGTACGGGACGGGCGACCCCAAGTTCGACGGTGTCTTCCGGCAGTCGCTCGCCCTCCTCGCGCAGAACGCGGCGGGCGTCCCCCCGGCCAAGCCGGCCGTGGACTGGCTGGCGGGCCAGCAGTGCGCCGACGGCGGCTTCGCGGCGTTCCGGGCCGACACCGGTCAGGCGTGCGACGCGAAGGCCGGCGAGTTCACCGACGCGACCGCGACCGCCGTCCAGGCCCTCGCTGCCGTCGGCGGGCGCGCCCAGACCGTGACCAAGGGCCTCGACTGGCTCACCGCCCACCAGAACGAGGACGGCGGCTGGGGCATGGCCCCCGGCAACCCCAGCGACGCCAACTCCACCTCCACCGCCATCGGCGCCCTCGCCGCCGTCGGCAAGGACCCGGCGAAGGTCGCCGCCAAGAGCGGCAAGACCCCCTACGACGCGCTGCTGTCCTTCCAGGCCGGCTGCGACAAGAAGGAGGACGAGCGCGGCACCTTCGCCCCCAACGACCTCGCCTCGGCCGCCGCCGCGCTCGGCGCGCTCGGCAAGGGCTACCTCGTCGGGCCCGCCGGGAAGGGCGACAAGCCCGTCAAGCCGCTGGAGTGCCCGGCCGGCGACGAGGCCGCCAAGCCGAAGGACGCGCCGGCCGCCGCGGACGCCGTGGCCGCGTACCTGGCCAAGAAGATCGACGCCAACGGCGGCTACCTCAAGTCCGCCATGCCCGGCGCCCCCGAGGGCCCGGACCTCGGCACGACCGCCGACGCCACGATCGCCCTCGCCGCGGGCGGCCACCGCGCCGCCGCGGACAAGCCGCTGCGGTGGATGCAGTCCGCGCAGGCCAAGACCGCCGAGTGGGCCAAGGGCAACCCCGGCCGGCTCGCCAAGATCGTCCTGGCCGCGCACGCCGCCGGCGCCGACCCGCGCGCCTTCGGCGGCACGGACCTGGTGGCCGCGCTGAACGAGACCGGCCCCAAGCCGGAGTCGTCGGCGACGGCGGCGCTGGAGAAGAAGGACGAGAAGAAGAAGGACAGCCTCGGCGTGTGGTGGTTCGTCGCCATCTTCTTCGTCGCCAGCGTCGGCGTCGGCTTCCTGATCAGCGGCCGCAAGAAGAAGAGCGAGCTGTGATCCGCGCGCTCGGCGCGGTGGCGCTCGCCGGACTGCTGGCCGTCCTCGGCGCGGCGCCCGCCCACGCCGAGGGCTACCGCTACTGGTCCTTCTGGCAGGCCGCCGCC
>KL569513.1:0-1181 GCA_000715685.1 Streptomyces lilacinus | reverse complement strand
GGCTGGGCGTACGCCACGCAGGGCCCGGCGACGGCCCGGCCGGGCGACGGCAGCGTCATCGGCTTCCGCTTCGCGGTGAGCAAGGACTCCGCGGACGCGGCGAAGCCGCGCGGCGCGGCCGGCTTCGACGCGGTGTGCGGCGCGGGCACGCCCGCGCGGGAGGGCACCAAGCGCGTCGGCGTCGTCCTCGACTTCGGCACGCCCGCCGACGCCGCCGGCGGCGAGACCCCGCCCGCCGGCCGTACGGCGTGCGCTCAGGTCGCGCCCGACGCGAGCGCGGCCGAGGCGCTGGCCGCGGTCGCCAAGCCGCTGCGCTACGACTCCAACGCGCTGCTGTGCGCGATCGAGGGGTACCCGCGGACGGGCTGCGGGGAGAAGGTGAACGGCGAGGAGCCCGGGAAGCAGAAAGCGGACGGGGACGACAGCGGGCCGTCCATGGGCCTGATCGCCGGCGTCGGCGTCGTGGCCGTCCTCGGCGCGGCGGCGGTGTGGCAGGCCCGACGGCGCCGTCGCGGATGAGCCGGCGGGGGGACCGGGTGAACGAGCGCGCGACCGCGCTGCACGCCGGCGCGTGGTGGGTGTGGGCGCTGGGCCTGGCGACGGCCGCCTCGCGCACCACGAACCTGCTGCTGCTCGGGATGCTGATCGGCGTCGCCGGGTACGTCGTCGCGGCGCGGCGCACGAACGCGCCGTGGGCCCGGTCGTACGGCGCCTTCCTCAAGCTGGGGCTGGCGGTCATCGTCATCCGGCTCGTCTTCGCGGTCGTGCTGGGCTCGCCGATCCCCGGGACGCACGTCGTCGTGACCCTGCCGGAGGTTCCGCTGCCGGAGTGGGCACGCGGGGTGCGGATCGGCGGTCGGGTGACCGCCGAGGGGCTGGTCTTCGCCCTGGCCGACGGCCTGAAGCTCGCCACGCTGCTGATCTGCGTGGGCGCCGCGAACGCCCTCGCCAATCCGGCGCGGCTGCTCAAGTCGCTGCCGGGCGCGCTCTACGAGGCGGGGGTGGCGGTCGTCGTCGCCATGACCTTCGCGCCGAACCTCGTCGCGGACGTGCAGCGGCTGCGCGCCGCGCGGCGCCTGCGCGGGCGCCCCGACCGGGGCCTCAAGGCCCTGCTCCAGGTCGGGCTGCCGGTGCTCGAGGGCGCCCTCGAGCGGTCCGTCGCCCTGGCCGCGGCCATGGAC
>KL569512.1:34781-34916 GCA_000715685.1 Streptomyces lilacinus | reverse complement strand
GCCGGCACCGGCGCCCGTCGCGTCGACCTGCCCACGTACCCGTTCCAGCGGCGCCGCTACTGGCTCGAAACCGCTCGTGGAGCGTCGGCCGTTGCCGTGGTTCCGCAGGGCATCGAGGCCTGGCGCTACCAGGTC
>KL569512.1:32917-34426 GCA_000715685.1 Streptomyces lilacinus | reverse complement strand
GCTACCAGGTCACGTGGAAGGCTCTGACCGTTCCCGAGCGCACGCCGTCCCTGCAGGGCGCCCACTGGCTCCTCATCGAGCCCGAGCAGGCGTCGGACCTCGCCGGCCAGATCGCCGACGCCCTCACCGCCCACGGCGCCACCGTCACCCGCCTCCCCGTCGACCCCGCCACCACCGACCGCACCACGCTCGCCACACAGCTCACTGACGTATCCGCCACCGGCATCCTCTCCCTCCTCGGCACGGACGAGCGGCCGCACCCGCGGCACCCGGAGGTCGACTGCGGTACGGCGTCGACGATGCTGCTGGCCCAGGCACTCGCCGAAGCCGGCGCCGATGCCGACGCTGCCCTCAGCGCCAAGCTGTGGGTGGTGACGCGCGGCGCGGTGGCGGTGACGTCGGAGGAGCGGCCGTCCGTGGCCGGGGCGCAGGTCTGGGGCCTGGGGCGGTGCGTCGCGCTGGAACGTCCCGCGCTGTGGGGCGGCTTGGTGGACCTTTCCGGCACGGCCGACCTGACCGATCGCCTCGCACGGCGGCTGGTGTGGGCGCTGTCCGCGTCCGGCGACGAGGACCAGGTGGCCGTCCGCGCCTCCGGTACGTACGGGCGACGCCTGGCCCCGGCTCATGCCGCTCCCGCCGCCCGGGCCCGTACGGCGGGGTACGCGCCGCGCGGCACCGTCCTGGTCACGGGCGGTACGGGCGCACTGGGCGGGCACCTCGCGCGGTGGCTGGCCCGCAACGGCGCCGAGCACCTCGTCCTCACCAGCCGCCGGGGCCCGAGCGCGCCCGGCGCGGCCGAACTCGCCGCCGAGCTCGAGGCACTGGGCGCCCGCGTCACCGTCGCGGCCTGCGACGTGGCCGACCGGGACGCGGTGCGGCGGCTGCTGGAGGAGTCGGACAGCGACAGGGCGCCGCTCTCGGCGGTGTTCCACGCGGCCGGTGTCCCGCATTCCGCCGCCCTCGCGGACACGGACCTCGCGCTGCTGTCGGACGTCGTCGCGGGCAAGGTGGCGGGCGCCCGGCACCTCCACGACCTCACCCGCGACCGGGACGTGGACTTGGACGCGTTCGTGCTGTTCGCCTCCGGGGCCGGCGTGTGGGGCAGCGGCGAGCAGTGCGCGTACGGCGCCGCCAACGCGGCACTCGACGCGCTGGCCGGGCGGCGCCGGGCCGACGGCCTGCCGGGGACCTCGGTCGCCTGGGGCCTGTGGGGCGGTGGGGGCATGGCGGGCGACGCGGGGGAGGAGTTCCTCAGCGGGCTCGGCCTGCGTGCCATGGAGCCCGCCCTCGGCATCGACGCGCTCCAGCAGGCCCTCGACCGCGACGACACCTGCGTGACCGTGGCGGACGTGGACTGGCCCCGGTTCGCCCCCGGTTTCACCGCCTTCCGGCCCAGCCCGTTGATCACGGACCTGCCGGGCGTCCGCGACGCCCTGTCCGGCGCGGCGACCGCCGGAACCTCCGCCGAAGCCGACGCGGAAGGCTCCGCCGAGTCGGGTGCCGCGGCCC
>KL569512.1:31911-32666 GCA_000715685.1 Streptomyces lilacinus | reverse complement strand
GCCCGCTCAGAGATGTGTATAAGAGACAGGCGCGCTCCTGCTCGACCTCGTGCGCCGGCATGCCGCCGTGGTCCTCGGTCACACCGGCGCCGAGGACGTCGACCCGGAGAGCGGTTTCCGGGAGCTCGGGTTCAGCTCGGTCACCGCCGTCGAGCTCGCGGCCAAGCTCGGTGCCGCGGTCGGGCTGAAACTGCCGTCGACGTTCGCTTTCGACTACCCCAACGCCAGCGCCGCCGCCGACCACCTGGACGGGCTGCTGGCGGCGGACACCGCCGACGGCCGGGGCGGCAACCCGGCGGGCGACCCGGCGGAGGCCGAGATCCGGCAGGCCCTGCAGTCCATCCCGCTCGCCCGCATGCGGGACGCGGGCCTGCTCGACGGCCTGCTCGAACTCGCCGGCATGCGCCCCGATCCCGCCGTCGATCTCGATCGAGACCTCGACCTCGACCTCGGCACCGTCCAGGACGAGGACGATCTCGATTCCCTCGACTCCCTCGACGCCGAGGCCCTGGTCAACCTCGTCCTCCGCGACACCGACTCGTAGCCGCGGAACCACCAGCCACCTGAACCACCCCACCCGGCCGGTCCTCCGGCCGGGCTCCAGCAAGGAGATCCACCCATGTCGTCCTTGTCCCACGACAAGGTGCTCGAAGCCCTGCGCACCTCCGTCAAGGACGCCGAGCGCCTGCGCCGGCGGAACCGCGAACTCGCCGACAGCGCCGAGGAGCTGCGGCGCCGCAACCGCGAGCTGACGG
>KL569512.1:31058-31678 GCA_000715685.1 Streptomyces lilacinus | reverse complement strand
CCTGCCGCTACCCCGGGGGCGTGCGGTCGCCGGAGGACCTGTGGCGGCTCGTCGCGTCGGGGACGGACGCGGTGGGTCCGTTCCCGACCGACCGGGGCTGGGACCTGGCCGGCATCTACGACCCGGACCCGGAGACGAAGGGCACCACGTACTGCCGTGAGGGCGGTTTCCTCTACGAGGCGGGCGACTTCGACGCGGCGTTCTTCGGGATCGGCCCGCGCGAGGCGATGGTCATGGACCCGCAGCAGCGTCTCCTGCTCGAGGCCTCGTGGGAGGCCCTGGAGGGCGCCGAGCTGGACCCGCGCTCGCTGCGCGGCAGCCGGGCCGGGGTGTTCGTGGGCGCGGCGCACCAGGGGTACCTCCAGGGCGGCGGCGCCGACGCGGACCGCCTGCCGGAGGGTGCGGACGGCTATCTGCTGACCGGCAACGCCGACGCCGTGCTGTCCGGGCGGATCAGCTACGTCCTGGGCCTGGAGGGCCCGGCGATGACCGTCGAGACGGCCTGCTCCTCCTCCCTCGTGGCGCTGCACCTGGCCGTGCAGGCCCTGCGCCGCGGCGAGTGCGAGCTGGCGCTGGCCGGCGGCGTGGCGGTGATGGCGAACCCGACGGCGTACGTGGAG
>KL569512.1:30467-30808 GCA_000715685.1 Streptomyces lilacinus | reverse complement strand
GGCGTACGTGGAGTTCGCCCGCCAGCGCGGGCTCGCGGCGGACGGCCGCTGCAAGGCGTTCGCCGACGCGGCCGACGGCACGGGCTGGGCCGAGGGCGTCGGCGTGCTGGTGGTGGAGCGGCTGTCGGACGCGCTGCGCAACGGGCGGCGGATCCTCGCCGTCGTCCGCGGCACGGCCGTCAACCAGGACGGCGCGAGCAGCGGCCTGTCCGCGCCCAACGGCCCCGCCCAGCAGCGCGTCGTCCGTCAGGCCCTGGCGGACGCCCGGCTGGGCGCCGACCAGATCGACGCGGTCGAGGCGCACGGCACGGGCACCCGCCTCGGCGACCCGATCGAGGCGC
>KL569512.1:26793-30240 GCA_000715685.1 Streptomyces lilacinus | reverse complement strand
GCGACCCGATCGAGGCGCAGGCGCTGCTGGCCACCTACGGGGCCGGGCGCGCGCCGGAAAAGCCGCTGTGGCTGGGCTCGCTGAAGTCGAACTTCGGCCACGCGCAGGCCGCGGCCGGCGTCGGCGGCGTCATCAAGACCGTGCTGGCGATGCGGAACGGTGTCCTGCCGAAGACCCTCCACGTGGACGCGCCGACGCGGCACGTGGACTGGTCGTCCGGCGGGGTCCGGCTGCTGACCGAGGCCACGCCGTGGCCGGAGACGGGCGCGCCCCGGCGCGCCGGCGTCTCCGCCTTCGGCGTGAGCGGCACCAACGCCCACGTCGTCCTCGAGCAGGCCCCCGACGCCGAGCAGCCTTCGGCGGACGCGACGACGTCGCTGCCCCTGGTGCCGTGGGTGCTCTCCGGCCGTACGGAGGCGGCGCTGCGCGACCAGGCCGCCCGGCTGGCCGAACACCTGACGCACCACCCCTCCGTGGAACCGGTGGACGTGGGCCTCTCCCTCGCGACCACGCGCAGCGCCTTCGAGCACCGCGCCGTCGTGCTCACCGACCCCGCGACGCCCCACCGGGCCGCCGCGCTGGACGCCCTGACGGCGGTGGCCGAGGGGATGTTCACCGTGCCCGGTGTGGTGGGCGACGTCGCGCGGCGCGAGGGCGGGACCGCGTTCCTCTTCACCGGTCAGGGCAGCCAGCGGCCGGCCATGGCACGCCAACTGCACGCCGCCTTCCCGGCGTTCGCGCGCGCCCTGGACGAGGTCATGGCGGAGCTCGACCCGCACCTGGACCGTCCGCTGCGCGAGGTGCTGTTCGCCGAGGCGGGCACGCCCGAGGCCGGGCTGCTGGACACCACGCGCTGGGCCCAGCCCGCGCTGTTCGCCGTCGAGGTGGCGCTCTTCCGGCTCCTGGAGGGCTGGGGCCCGCGGCCCGACGCGCTGCTGGGCCACTCGGTGGGCGAACTGGCCGCCGCGCACGTCGCGGGCGTCTTCGACCTCGCCGACGCCTGCGCGCTGGTCGCCGCCCGCGGCCGGCTGATGCAGGACCTGCCGGCCGGCGGCGCGATGGTCGCGCTCCGGGTCGGCGAGGACGAGGCACGAGAGCTCCTTACCGGCTACGAGGGGCGCGTCGCCGTCGCCGCGGTCAACGGCCCGTCCTCCGTGGTCGTCTCGGGTGACGAGGACGCGGTGACGGAGATCGCCGCGCGGGTCGCCGAGCGCGGCGGCAAGACCAGCCGGCTCACGGTCAGCCACGCCTTCCACTCCCCGCACATGGACGGCATGCTGGAGGCGTTCCGGCAGGTCGCGGGGGGCGTGACGTACCGGGAGCCGGAGATCGACGTCGTCTCCGACGTGACCGGCCGCCTCGCCGCACCGGGCGAGCTCACCGACCCCGAGTACTGGGTCCGCCACGTACGGGAGACCGTGCGGTTCCACGACGGCGTACGGGCCCTGCGCGCGCGGGGCGTCACGACGTTCGTCGAGCTGGGCCCGGACGGGGTGCTGTGCGGTATGGCCAAGGAGTGCCTGGGCGACGAGGCGGCCGCGGGCGAGGTCGCGCTGGTGCCCACGATGCGCCGGGAGCGCTCCGAGAGCGCCACCCTGCTCACGGCGGTGGCGACGGCGCACGCCCGGGGCGCGGCCGTGGACTGGGCGCGCCTCTTCGAGGGCACCGGCGCCCGCCGCACCCCGCTGCCCACCTACGCCTTCCAGCACCGGCGCTACTGGCTGGAGGCGGCGGCGCCGGCTCCGGCAGCTTCGGCAGTGGCAGTGCCGGCTCCCGATCCCGTTCCCATCACCGAGGCGGCCCCCTCCGACGCGTCCATGAGCCGCGACGAACTGCTCACCCTCGTCCGTACGGAGGCGGCCCTCGCCCTCGGGCACGCCGGGCTCGAGGACGTACCGGCCGACGCCCTCTTCGACGACATCGGCTTCGACTCGCTCGCCACCGTCGAACTGAGCAGCGCGCTCGCGACGGCCACCGGCCTGACGGTGCCCGCCGAGGCGGTCCACGACCACCCCACCCCCGCCGCGCTCGCCGACCACCTGGCGGCGGAGCTCGCCGCGACCGCGGGACCCGCGGGCACGGCGGCCCCCAGGACGGCGGCGGCCGAGAGCGGTCTGGTGACGATGTACGGGCGGGCCCTGCGCCTGGGCCGGGGCGAGGAGGTCGTGGGCACGCTGGCGGCGCTCGCCGCCTTCCGGCCCACGTTCCCCGCCGACTACGAACCGGCCGACGACCAGGCCGCAGACGACCCCGCCGCGGCGCGCGCCGCCTGGCAGCCCGGCCCCGTGACGCTCGCCAAGGGGGACGCGGACCTCGAGCTGATCTGCTGTGCGGGAACGGCGGTGGCGTCCGGGCCGGAGGAGTTCTCGGCGCTCGCCGCCGCGCTCGACGGCCGGATGACCGTCTCCGCCCTGCACCAGCCCGGCTTCAAGCCCGGTGAGCTGCTGCCCGGTTCGCTCGACGTGCTGCTGGACGCCCAGGCCGACGCCGTCCTGCGGCACACCTCGGGCGCGCGCTTCGCGCTCCTCGGCCACTCCGCCGGCGGCGCCCTCGCCCACGCGCTGGCGCTGCGCCTGGAGGAGCGCGGCGCGGAGCTCGCCGCCCTGGTGCTGGTGGACGTCTACCGGCCCAGCGCGCCGGGGGCCATGGGGGTGTGGCGCAACCAGATGCTCGAGTGGGTGAGGGAACGGTCCGTCGTCTCCGTCGACGACACCCGCCTGACGGCCATGGGCGCCTACAACCAGATGCTGCTCCCGTGGGAGCCGAGCCCGACCGGGGCCCCCGTCCTGTTCGTCCGCGCCTCGGAGCCGGTGGGGGAGTGGCCCGGCGAGCCGGGGGCGTGGCGGTCCCGCTGGGACGGCGGCGAGCACACCGCCGCCGACGTCCCCGGCACCCACCTCACGATGATGACCGAGCACGCGCGCGACACCGCCGCGACCGTCCACGCCTGGCTCGGCGCCCTGTGACCCCTCCGGACCCCCGTCCGTCCGGCTTCATCCTCACCTCTGACCCAACAGGAGAACCACCCGTGACAGCACAGCGGACCGAGCCGTCCGTTCTGGGGCGCAGGCTCCAACTGACCCGCGCCGGCCACTGGTTCGCGGGCAACCAGGGCGACCCGTACGCCCTGGTCCTGCGCGCCCAGCACGACGACCCCACCGCGTACGAGGAGGAGATCCGCGCCGCCGGGCCGTTCTTCCGCAGCGAACTGCTGGACACCTGGGTGACGGCGCGCGGCGCGGTCGCCGAGGCGGTCCTCGGCGACCCCCGCTTCGGCACCCTGACCCGCGCCGGACAGCGGTACCGCGAGGAGCACCTGCCGACGGCTGGGCTGCCGACGACCGGCCCCGAGGCGGCGACGGCGGCGACTGCGGCGGTGACCGTGCCGGACGACGACACGGTGAGCGCCGTTGCTCGATCTCTCCTGGCGGGAGCCGACACCGGCTT
>KL569512.1:25026-26524 GCA_000715685.1 Streptomyces lilacinus | reverse complement strand
GGCGCCTGCCGGTCCTCGTCCTCGCCGAGGCCTTCGGCACACCGGAGGCTTCCCGCAGCGACTTCGAGGAGTCGCTCACCGCCTGCGGCAGCGGCCTCGACAGCCGGCTGTGCCCGCAGACGGTGCGGGTCGCGCTGGCCGGCCGCGCCGGGGCCGCCGGGCTCGAGGACCTGCTGACCCGCCACGGTGTCGCACCCGGCGCCCTCGACCTCGCGGTGCGGACGGTGGTTCACGCGACCACGCTGATCTGCAACGCCGTCGAGGCCCTGCTCGACGCCCCCGGCCAGTGGGCCGCCCTGTGCGCGGACCCCGCCGGACTGGCCGGCGCCGCCGTCGAGGAGACGCTGACCTGGCACCCGCCCGTACGGCTGGAGAGCCGCATCGCCCAGGAGGACGTCGAGGTGGCCGGGGCGCGCATCCCCGCCGACGGGCACGTGGTGGTCCTCGTCGCCGCCGCCCACCGCGACCTGGCGGCCGCGGCGGGGCGTACGGGCTTCGACGTCACAGCGGGAACCACGACGCCGTCCCTCTTCCCCATCACGCCGCTCGTGCGGACCGTCGCGCGATCGGCGCTGCGGGTCCTGGCCGAGGAGGCCCCCGGCCTGCGCCGCACCGGCCCCGCCGTGCGCCTGCGCCGGGCGCCCGTGACCCTCCGGCACGCCCGTTTCCCGGTCGCGCCGCAGTACGGCGAGACCACCGCCGCAGCCACCGTCACCACCGCGCACAGCGCCTGACCCGACCCGGGGGACACCGACCCAATGCGCGTACTGATCACGTCCTTTGCGCACAACTCGCACTACTACCACCTCGTGCCCCTGGCCTGGGCGCTGCGCGCGGCCGGGCACGAGGTCCGGGTGGCCAGCCAGCCCCGCCTGACCGACGTCATCACCGGCTCCGGGCACACCGCCGTGCCCGTCGGCGACGACAGCGCCATCATGGAGCTGCTCACCGAGATCGGCGGCGACCTCGCCCCGTACCAGCGCGGCCTGGACTTCACCGAGACCCGTCCCGAGGTGCTCACCTGGGAGTACCTGCTCGGCCAGCAGACCATCATGACGTCGCTGTGCTTCGCGCCGCTCAACGGCGACTCCACGATGGACGACATGGTCGCCCTGGCCCGCGCGTGGCAGCCCGACCTCGTCATCTGGGAGCCCTTCACCTACGCCGGCCCCGTCGCCGCCAAGGCCGTGGGCGCCGCCCACGCCCGGCTGCTGTGGGGGCCCGACGTGGTGGGGCGTTCGCGGCAGCAGTTCCTGGAGCTCAAGCGGCGGCAGCCGGCCGAGCACCAGGAGGACCCCATGGCCGAGTGGCTGGGCTGGACGCTGGACCGGCTCGGCGTGGAGGCCACCGACGAGGAACTCGAGGAGATGGTCACCGGCCAGTGGGTCATCGACCCCGGCGCCGAGAGCACCCGCCTCGACCTGGGCACCCGCACGGTGCCGATGCGCTTCGTCCCGTACAACGGCTCCGCCGTCGTCCCCGACTGGCTCACCGGGCC
>KL569512.1:23927-24733 GCA_000715685.1 Streptomyces lilacinus | reverse complement strand
CTGCCTGACGCTGGGCGTCTCCGGGCGCGAGACGCAGGGGCAGGACATCGTCCCCTTCCAGGACCTCCTGGCGGCGCTGGGCGACCTCGACGTCGAGGTCGTCGCCACGCTCGACAGCGTCCAGCGGGAACGGCTGACCGACGTGCCCGCCAACGCGCGGATCGTCGACTTCGTGCCCATGGACGTCCTGCTGCCGAGCTGCGCCGCCGTCATCCACCACGGTGGCGCGGGCACGTGGGGCGCGGCCGTCCTCCACGGCGTCCCCCAGATCATCATCGGTGCGCTGTGGGACGCCCCGCTGAAGGGACAGCAGATCGACCGGCTCGGCGCCGGCATCTCCCTCCGGCCCGAGGACCTCGACGCGGCCACGCTGCGCGAGGCGGTCGTCCGCGTCCTGGAGGACCCCTCGATCGCGGAGGGCGCGCGGAAGCTGCGGGCCGAGATGCGCTCCGACCCCGCGCCGGCCGACATCGTCCCCACGCTCGAGCGGCTCACCGCCCGCTACGGGCACACCCGTTGAAGCGCACCCGTTGAGCCACTCTCTCCCAAGGACCAGGACCCCTTCCATGACACCCCAACCGTCCCCTTCCTTCTCCCTGGCCGGCCGGGTCGCGCTCGTCACCGGCTCCACCAAGGGCATCGGCCGCGCCGTCGCCGTCGCCTTCGCCGCCGCGGGCGCGCGGCTGTGGCTGCACGGCAGGGACGAGGCTGCGGGCACCCGGCTCGCCGACGAGCTGGGCGCGCGCTTCGTCGCCGCCGACCTGTCCGACCCCGCCGGGTGAGCGAGCTGGCCCGGCAGGGCGCGG
>KL569512.1:22776-23658 GCA_000715685.1 Streptomyces lilacinus | reverse complement strand
GCCCGCCGAGGAGCGGCTCGACGTCCTCGTCAACAACGCCGGCACCGCCACCGTGCAGCCCCTCGAGCAGCTCGACCTGCCCGCGATCGACACGACCTGGCAGATCAACCTGCGGGCGCCGCTGCAGCTCACCTCCGAGCTGCTGCCGCTGCTGCGCGCCGCCGCCGACGCGAACGGCGACGCCTCCGTCATCAACGTCACCTCCATGCACGAGACCGTGCCCGCGCCCGGCAACGTGCCGTACGCGATGACCAAGGCCGCCCTCGCGATGTACACGAAGGGCGCCGCCGTGGAGTGGGGCCGCTTCGGCGTCCGCGTCAACGCCCTGGCCCCCGGAACCGTCCGGACCGAGATGATGGGCGGTCACGACATCGGCGAGGCCCACTTCGAGAAGCTGGCCCGCCGCATCCCGCTCGAGCGGATGGGCGAGGTCGAGGACATGGCGGGCCCCGCGCTGTTCCTGGCCTCCACCGCCTCCCGCTACGTCACCGGCAGCACCCTCACCGCCGACGGCGGCAGCCAGCACAACCTCATGCGCTACGGCGACGAATGGACGCTGCCCCTGTGACGGGCGGCCGTATGCGCAAGCACGTCATCAGATTCGAAAGGAAGTCCCTGACCGTGTTGTTTCGCGGGAAGGCCGCCGGACCCCGCGCGCGGGGCCGCACCGGCCGCCTCCTGACCCACACCCTGGCCGCCGTCTGCGTGGGCGGCCTGCTCACCGCCCCCGTCGCGGACGCCGCCCCCACCGCCCCCGAGGGCTCCCAGCGAGTGCGTGACCTCGTGGCGAGGATGACGCTCGACGAGAAGGTCTCGTTCGTGCACTGGACCACCGGCCCCAAGGGCGGGGCCACGGTCAAGGGCATCGGCTACCTGCCGGGC
>KL569512.1:20433-22490 GCA_000715685.1 Streptomyces lilacinus | reverse complement strand
GTGTATAAGAGACAGGCCCACCCCGGTGGCGGTGGCCTCCACCTTCGACGAGAAGCTCGCGGGGCAGTACGGCACGGTGCTCGGCCGCGAGGGCCGGGCGCTGGGCCAGGACAACGTCCTCGCCCCCATGACCAACATCATCCGGGTGCCCTACGCCGGCCGGAACTTCGAGACGTTCAGCGAGGACCCGCTGCTCTCCTCCCGCATGGTCGCCGGCGAGGTGCGCGGCATCCAGGACCAGGGCCTGATGGCCACGGTCAAGCACTTCGCCGCCAACAACCAGGAGCACGAGCGCAACACGATCGACGCCACCGTCGACGAGCAGACGCTCCAGGAGATGGAGCTCCCCGCCTTCCGCAGCGCCGTCGACGCGGGCGCCGCCTCCGTCATGTGCGCGTACAACAGCGTCAACGGCAAGCACTCCTGCAGCAACGACCACCTGCTGCAGGACGTACTGCGCGAGCAGTGGAAGTTCCGCGGCTGGGTGATGTCCGACTGGCTGGCGACCCACGCCACCTCCGACATCACCAAGGGCCTCGACCAGGAGCTGGGCATCGACCTCAACCTGGGCGAACCCGTCCCGGACTCCAAGTACTTCGACGCCGCGCTCAAGGCGGCCGTCAAGGACGGCAGCATCCCCGTCGCGACGCTCGACCGGTCCGTCATCCGCATCGTCGGCCAGATGGAACGCTTCGGCCTCCTCGACGGCAAGGCCGCCGCCTCCGCCCGCCCCGACCGCGACCCCGCCGCCGGCCGCGCCGCGGCCCGTACGATCGCGGAGAACGGCGGCGTGCTGCTCCGCAACGAGCGCCGCGCCCTCCCGCTGACCGGCGCGGCCGCCGGCAGCATCGCGGTGATCGGCAACAGCGCCAAGTACCCCAAGATCACCGGCAACGGCAGCGCCCACGTCGTCCCCGACCGCGCCACCGCCCCCGTGGACGCCATCCGGCAGCGCGCCGGCAAGGACGCGACCGTCGTCTACGAGCCCGGCGAGGACCTGGTCGGCAAGCCCCTGCCGGCCACCTCCCTCGCGCCCGCCTTCACGAACGGCAAGCAGCTCGACCCGTTCGGCAAGGGCACCTTCTACGAGGGAACCCTCACCGTCCCCGCCGACGGCGACTACAAGATCGCCTTCAAGGCCACCGGCGGCGTCGCCAACCTCGCCGTCGGCACCCAGCCCGCCGTCCTCGGCGCCGAGGCCTTCGGCACCGTCACCACCACCATGCACCTCACCAAGGGCACCCACCCGGTGAAGATGAACGGCTGGGCCTTCGAGGACACCCCGCTGTCCGTCGACCTCACCTGGGTCACCCCCGAGGACGCCGAGGCCGACTTCGACCGGGCCGTGGCCGCGGCCGCCAAGGCCCGTACGGCCGTCGTCTTCGCGCAGGACGACAGCTCCGAGGGCGTCGACCGGCAGTCGCTGTCCCTCCCGGGCCGGCAGAACGAGCTCATCGCCGCCGTCGCCAAGGCCAACCCCAACACCGTCGTGGTGCTCAACACCGGCTCGTCCGTCCTCATGCCGTGGCTGCCGGCGACCGCCGCGGTCCTGGAGATGTGGTACCCCGGCCAGGAGGGCGCCGAGGCCACGGCCTCGCTGCTCTTCGGCGACACCGACCCCAGCGGCCGGCTGACCCAGACCTTCCCGGCCACGGAGACCGGCCACCCCATGGCCGGCGACCCCCACCGCTACCCCGGCGTCGACGGCAAGGAGACCTACTCCGAGGGCCTGCGCGTCGGCTACCGCTGGTACGACGAGACCGGAGTCAAGCCCCTCTTCCCCTTCGGGCACGGCCTCACCTACACCTCCTTCGCCTACGACGACCTGTCCGTGCGGCGCACCGCCGGCGGCCTCGAGGCCACGGTCACCGTGCGCAACACCGGTGACCGCGAGGGCCGGGAGACCGTCCAGGCCTACCTCGGCGCGAGCCCCGACACCAAGGCGCCGCAGGTGCGGAAGAAGCTCGTGGGCTTCACCAAGGTCGCCCTGAAGCCCGGCGAGCGCAAGCGCGTCACGATCGCCGTCGACGAGCAGCAGCTGCGGCACTGGGACACAG
>KL569512.1:17042-20169 GCA_000715685.1 Streptomyces lilacinus | reverse complement strand
GGCGCGCGAACCGTCCAGATCGGTGCGTCCGCCGCCGACATCAAGCTCACCGGCACGGTCGCGGTGACGCCGCGATGACCACCGCCGCCCACCTCCCTCACGAGAACGTCCGAGAACGAGGAATGAACGAGGAATCCCCCATGGATCCCCAGCAGTTGCCGCACGATTTGCTGCGCGACATGGTGCGCATCCGGTGCGCCGAGGAAGTCATCGCCGACGTCTACCGCGACGAGCAGGAGATGCGCACGCCCGTGCACTTCTCCATCGGCCAGGAGGCCGCAGCCGTCGGCGTCTGCGCCGCCCTCCGCCGCGACGACGTCGTCTACAGCGGCCACCGCTGTCACGCCCACTACCTCGCCAAGGGCGGCGACCTGACCGCCATGGTCGCCGAGCTGTACGGCAAGGAGAACGGCTGCGCGGCCGGTCGCGGGGGATCGGTCCACCTCACCGACGCCGCCGCGGGCTTCGGTGCCTCCTCCGCCATCCTCGGCGAGATGATCGCGGTGGCCACCGGCGCCGCCTGGGCCTTCGCCCGGGAGGGCGCGCCCCGCGTCGCGGCCACCTTCTTCGGCGACGGCGCCTCGGAGGAGGGCGTCTTCCACGAGTCGCTGAACTTCGCGGCCCTGCACCGGCTCCCGGTGATCTACGTCTGCGAGAACAACCAGTACTCGCTCACCTCGCCGCTGGCCGCCCGCCAGCCGGAGGGCACCAGCATCACCGACCGCGCCCGGGGCTACGGCATCCGGGCCGAGCGGGTGGACGGCAACGACGTCGTCGCGGTGCACGAGGCGACCCGCGAGGCCGCGCGCCACTGCCGCGCGGGCGACGGCCCGTACTTCCTGGAGCTGGACACCTACCGCTGGCGCGAGCACGTCGGCCCGAACTGGGACTACGAGCTCGGCGGCCGCTCCCGGGCCGAGGTGGAGTCCTGGATGGAGCGCTGCCCGGTGCGCCGCGCCACGGCGGCCCTGCGGGCCGACGACCCGGGCGTGGACGAGGCGGTCGCCGCGTGGGACGCGGAGTTCCGCGCCGAGGTGCGCGAGGCGATCGCGGTCGCCAAGGCGAGCCCGTACCCCCGCGTCGAGGACCTGCTCAGCGGGACGTACGGCAACTGACACGCGCCCGGGGCGACGGCGCACGGACGAAGACACACAGGGAAGCGGAGAATGCGGAAACTCACCTACTGCCAGGCCATCAGCGAGGCCACGGTCCAGTGCATGGAGGTCGACCCCGGCATCGTGGTCGCCGGTCAGGGCGTCGACGACTACAAGGGGGTGTACGGCACCACCGGCGACGCCTTCGCACGCTTCGGCCCCACCCGGGTGATGGACATCCCCAACGGTGAGAACGCCTTCGCCGGCATCGCCGTCGGCGCGGCCTCCATGGGCGTGCGCCCCCTGGTCGTCCACACCCGGGACGACTTCATGTTCCTGGCCATGGACGGCATCTTCAACCTGGCCGCCAAGTGGCGCTACATGTACGGCAACAAGGGCAGCGCGCCCGTCGTGATGCGCGGGGTCGTCGGCCGCGGCTGGGGCCAGGGGGCCACCCACTCGCAGAGCCTGCAGTCGCTTTTCGGCCACTTCCCGGGCCTGTACGTGGCCACCCCGGCCTCGCCCGCGGACGCCAAGGGCCTGCTGGTCAGCGCCCTCACCGGTGACACGCCCGTCATCCTGCTCGAGAACCGCGGACTGTACGAGCTCGAGGGCGAGGTCCCCGAGGAGCCCGTCGCGGTGCCGTTCGGCAAGGGCCGCATCGCCCGCGCCGGCGACGACATCACCATCGTCGCCGCCTCGCTGATGGTCCACGAGGCGGAGCGCGCCGCCGCCGCCCTCGCCGAGCAGGGCGTCAGCGCCGAGGTGGTGGACGTGCGCAGCATCCGCCCGCTGGACGACGAGATGATCTGCGCGTCCGTCGCCAAGACCGGCCACCTGGTCGTCGCCGACACCAGCTGGGCCCGCTACGGGTTCTCGGCGGAGGTCGCGGCCGTGGTCGCGGAGAACGTGCCGGAGGCGCTGCGCGCCCCGGTCCGGCGGGTCACGCCGCCGGACTGCCCGGCGCCGGTGTCCTGGCCGCTGGAGAACGCCTTCAACCCCGGCGCCGAGTCGATCACGCGGGCGTGCCTGGAGGTCCTGCGGGCCACGGACGGCGTGGTGCCGCGGATGCGGGACGTCATGGCCGGCTTCGTCGGCCCGTACTGACCCGGTCGCGGCCGGGGCACGGTGGGTGCCCCGGCCGCCACCTCTTCCACACAGCACGAACATCTGGGGAAACAGCATGGAATGCGCAGGACAGGTCGCCCTCGTCACGGGCGGCAGCAGGGGCATCGGCCGGGCCGTGGCCGTACGACTGGCGGAGGCGGGTTGCGACATCGCGCTCACCCACCGCGGCTCGGCCGCCGAGGCCGAGGCCGTCGCGGCCCACATCGCCGGCCTGGGCCGGCAGGTCCGGCTCTTCCAGGGCGACCTGGCCGACCCCGAGGTGCCGCAGCGCCTCGTCGGCGAGGTGCGCGACGCCTTCGGCCGCGTCGACGTCCTCGTGAACAACGCGGGCATCGGCGGCGAGGGCCTGCTGGTGAGCATGGACCCGGCCGACATCGGCCGCGTGCTGGCCACCAACCTCGTCGGCCCCATGCTCCTGACCCGGGCCGTCGCCCTGACCATGATGCGACAGCGCTACGGCCGCATCGTCAACGTCTCGTCCGCGGCGGCGAGTCGGCCCGGTCCGGGCCAGGCCGGCTACGCGGCCTCGAAGGGCGGCCTCGAGGCCTTCACCAGGGCCATGGCCGTGGAACTCGGCTCCCGGGGCATCCTCGTCAACGCGGTCGCCCCCGGCATCGTCAGGACGGACATGACCGAGGCCCTCCTCGACGCGGCGGCGCCCGAACTGCTGAAGCGCCAGATCGTCGGCGCCTTCGCCGAGCCGGAGGCGGTCGCCGACGCCGTGGCCTACCTGGCGAGCCCCCGCAACACCCACACCACCGGCACGGTCCTCCACGTGGACGGCGGACTCAAGATGGTCTGACGAGCCGTTGCCTCAGGAGCGGGGCCGCATCCCGGCGACGGCGAGATCGACCAGGCCGTCGACGAACTCGTACGTCAGCGGCTGGAGCCGCATCAGCCAGCGC
>KL569512.1:15168-16812 GCA_000715685.1 Streptomyces lilacinus | reverse complement strand
TGTGTATAAGAGACAGGGCCCGAGGAGCAGCTCGGCGGCGAGCCGGGGATCGACGTCCCCGGCGACCTCGCCCTGCTCCTGGGCGGCGCGGATCCGGTCGACGTAGGCCTGGGTGCCCGGCTCCATCACCTTGCTCGCGAAGCCGGCGGAGACCTCGGTGTCGTTCACCATCGCCACGTACAGCGCCCGGTAAGGCGCCTCGAACGCCTCGTCGTTGAACTCGTCGACGGTCGCCCGCAGCACCGCCTTGAGATCCGCCGCCAGGTCCCCGGTGTCCGGCAGGACCCCCTCGCCGACCGCCGCGCCCTCGGTGAACGCGTCGAGCAGCACGGCCCCCTTGGACGGCCACCAGCGGTAGATGGTCTGCTTGCCGACCCCCGCCCGGGCCGCGATCCCCTCGATCGTGAGCTTGTCGTAGCCGGTCTCGCCGACGAGCGCCAGGGCGGCTTCGCAGATCGCCTGGCGCGAGCGCTGGCTGCGCCGCGCGGCGTCGGGTGCTGTCTTGTTGGCCATAGGAGCAGTGTAGCGAGCAGTCGAGCCGAGACGTCTCGTCCCGTACATGACCGGTCGTGCGCGTCCCGGCGCTCGAGGGCCGCCCCGAGTCGTGGGGGGACTGCGTGTCATTGGGCCTAACGGGGGTTTTTATCCCTAGAATCGCGGGATGTACATAGCCAGCACGTTCCCCGGAGGGGTGATCCGGTGAACCGAACCGAGGCCACCGACGAGCAATGGGAGGGACTGGCCGAGGTCGTGCCGCTGCGGGGGCACAAGACATGGCCGTCCTGGCCCGACCACCGTGCCCTGCCCAAGGAGGAGACCGAGGAGAACCAGCGGCGGATGGTCGTGCTGCGCGTGCAGATCTTCTCCGACGCGCGCGTGGTCGCCGAGCACCTGATGGCCCGCGTCCCGGTGCTGCTGGACCTCACCAGCGCCGACCTCGACGTGGCCAAACGCATCCTGGACTTCGCCAGCGGTGTCGTCTTCGGGCTCGGCAGCGGTATGCACCGAGTCGACACCAATGTCTTTCTGCTCGCGCCCGAAGGGACGGAGGTGGCGTCGGGGTACCCCGATCGTAGGAAGAGTGATCAGCTGAAACGGTTTGGCTGAGGGGGCGCCGCATACGGTCCGGGGGCATGGACGCCGCCCACCCGCCCCAGCGCCCCGCCGTGACCGAACTGCGGCTCTCCGCCTTCAAATCCCACCGCAACGCCGTCTTCCCGCTCGGCCCGCTGACCCTCTTCCGGGGCGCGAGCGGCAGCGGCAAGTCCAGCGCGCTGCAGGCCTACGAGGCCCTGGCCCGGCTTGCGGGAGGCGACAGTCTCGACGAGGCGTTCGGGCTCGTGACCGGCGGGGCCGGCGCGTGCGTGCCGCAGCAGGCGAGGCCGGACGCGCAGGGGCGGCGGGGCTTCCGGATCGGCTGCACGGTGGAGGGGCCCGCCGGGCCGGTCCGGCTGGACGTGGCCGTCCAGGCCGAGCCCGAACTGCGCGTGGTCGGCGAGCGCCTGACGGGGTCCGGGCGCACGCTGCTCTCCACCGCCCTGCGCGACCCGGGCCTGCCCCGGGTCGAGGCGTCCTGGCACACGGCGGGCACGGTGCCCGTCACCCGCGCGCCCCTGCCCGACGACCGGCTGGGCACCGCGCTGC
>KL569512.1:13582-14874 GCA_000715685.1 Streptomyces lilacinus | reverse complement strand
ATGTGTATAAGAGACAGGGCAAGACGGCCGGGCAGCGGCTGGTGCTCGAGGCCGCCGAGCAGACCGTGGTCGCCCTGCGCTCGGTCTTCGCCTGCGACCCCCGTCCCGAGCTGATGCGCACCCCCGTCGCCGCGCGCGACGGGCGGCTGCGCGGCGCGTGCGACAACGTTGCCGCGGTGCTGGGCCGCACCCGCAGCGAGTGCGTCACCCGGCACGCCGCGCTGGTCGCGGCGGCCGACGCGGGGTGCCGCGGCCCGGTGGGCGGGCTGACCGTGGAGGCCCTGGGGGGCGGGTACGTACGGGCCGTGGTGGCGCGGCAGGCAGGAGGCGTGACGTCCCTGGACCGGCTGGGGGACGGGGAGTTGCGGTACCTGGCGCTGTGCCTGGTGCTGCTGACCGGTCCCGGAGTGCTGGAGATGGACCAGCCGGCCGAGGTGCTCCCGGCCCGTCAGGTGCTGACCGTGCTCGCGGACGGCTTCGACCGGTGTCTCGACACCCGGCAGGCGCGGGAACTGCTGGGGCTCGCGGCGCGGATGTGCGAGCGGGGGCACATCAGGCTGGTGGGGACGGTGAGGGGTGCGACAGCGGAAGCGGCGGGCGAGGTGGAGGGTGTGTCGGTGGTAGACCTGGGGGAGTGAGCGAAGCTTCTGAAACCGACTCTTCCGGTACTTCCGACCTGGATGTACGGGCGCTGCAGCGCCGGCTGGCCGCCTTCGCCGCGGCGCGCGACTGGCAGCCCTTCCATACGCCCAAGAACCTGGCCGCGGCCCTCAGCGTCGAGGCCTCCGAACTCGTCGAGATCTTCCAGTGGCTGACGCCCGAACAGTCGTCGCGCGTCATGGAGGCGCCGGAGACGGCCGCGCGCGTGGAGGACGAGGTCGCGGACGTGCTGGCGTACCTGCTGCAGTTCTGCGAGGTGCTGGGGATCGACGCGCTGGCGGCGCTGTCGGCGAAGATCGACCGAAATGAGCGGCGATTTCCGGCACCGGGCGCGGCGGACAGTCGGGGAGGGGAGCGCGGAGATCGTCACTCTCCGGAGTGATGAGGTTGTCCACACCGCATCTTGTATCCACAGATTTCCGAATCCCCCTGGCTTTTCCGGCGGTTAGTCATCACTCTGGGTAGTGAGAGTGGGCGGACGGAAAAGTATGGGGACGGATATGGA
This sequence comes from Streptomyces lilacinus, assembly GCA_000715685.1. Classification (GTDB taxonomy): domain Bacteria; phylum Actinomycetota; class Actinomycetes; order Streptomycetales; family Streptomycetaceae; genus Streptomyces; species Streptomyces lilacinus. The sequence continues at coordinate 13,709 of KL569512.1, read as the reverse complement.
TGCTGTGCGGCTCATCGCGGCCACGAGGCACGCGTTGGCGCAGGCCAGAGCGGTGCGGGACATCGTCGTCGAGGCATGGCACTGTCTCTTATACACATCTCTGATGGCGCGAGGGAGGCGTGTAGAT
>KL569512.1:7633-13291 GCA_000715685.1 Streptomyces lilacinus | reverse complement strand
GAGCGAGGCCGGCTGCCACGCCTCCGGCGCGCTGCGCCAGAGCGCGCTGCGGGCCGGAGGCTTACGGGCCGCGCAGCTCACCGAAGTGCGCGATCCATGGGCGGCGTTGACGGCTCTCGCCGAGCTCTTCGGCGAGGTCGGCATAGCCCTGGTGGGTGTCGCCGGCGCCTGCGACGAGGACGCCGTGTACTGGCAGTGCATAGAGGCGATCGACGCCGCCGACGAGACGAGCGACCGCATCGGCGGACTGCTCAGACGACTCTCCTTGCGCACGCACGGCGGTGCGGCATGAGGAGCGCGGGAGGAGCGGGTGGGTGTACGTCAGTCGGTGCGGTCCGTACGGTCCGTGCGGTGCGCGGGGTCCGTGCCGGTGCCGGTGCTCGTGCCGGTGCCGTCCCGGGGCGAGGTCTCCTCGGCCGCGTACGGCCTGTCCGAGGCCTGAAGGTCGGCGTCGAGCTGTGTGAGATCGGCGTTGAGCGCCGCCATCAGCTCCTCCATCTGTTGCAGCAGGCCCTTGGGCGCGCCCTGCTGCGGGGAAGCGGCCTGGGCGGGCACGGCCTCGTCGGGCACGGCTTCCTGGGTCATGGTGGCCTCCTCGGCCCTCGCCCGCCCGGTGCGGGCAGGCGGCATCGCGATCGTCGCCCCCGGCGGCGAACACCGGTGCGCGGGCCGGGCGGTCCGGCTCCGCCCGAGCCAACGAACACCGGGCGCGCCGGACACTGGCGGGTGCGCCGCGGGCCGGTCGGAGCAGCGGAAATTCACCCGGCCGGAGTGGGCGCGACGGCGGCCGAGGTGATCTGTTGACGGATGTTCGATCGGGCAGGATGAGCGACATGGCCTCGACGACCTCGACCGCCTGGAGCTGATCTCCTCCCAGGTCCAGTCCCAGCCGGGCTGGCCCACCCATCAACCCGCGGCACCCGCACCAGTGGTAGCCGCGCCGTGCCGCACCGCCGACCCAGGAGCACTCGTGATGACCGTGTCCACCACGCCGTTCGCCACCGCGCTCGCCCGCGGCCCGCTGGTCCTCGACGGCGGGCTGTCCAACCAGCTGGTGGCGCAGGGCTGCGACCTGTCGGACGAGCTGTGGTCCGCCCGGCTGCTCGCCGACGACCCCGCACAGATCGAGGCCGCCCACACGGCCTACGTCGAGGCCGGGGCGCGGGTGCTCATCACCTCCAGCTACCAGGCCACCTTCGAGGGCTTCGCCCGGCGCGGCCTGGGACGCCGGGAGTCCGAGGCGCTGCTGCGACGGAGCGTGGAGCTGGCGCGCCGGGCGGCCGACCGGGCCGAGCGGGAGGTCTGGGTCGCCGCGTCCGTCGGGCCGTACGGCGCGATGCTCGCGGACGGCAGCGAGTACCGCGGGCGGTACGGGCTGAGCGTGGCGCAGTTGGAGCGGTTCCACCGGCCCCGGGTGGAGGCCCTGGCCGCGGCCGCGCCGGACGTCCTGGCGCTGGAGACGGTGCCGGACGTCGACGAGGCCCGGGCGCTGCTGCGGGCGGCGCGGGACTGCGAGGTGCCGGTGTGGCTGTCGTACAGCGTGGCGGGGGAGAGCACGCGGGCGGGACAGCCGCTGACCGAGGCGTTCGCGGTGGCCGCGGACAACGACCAGGTCGTCGCCGTCGGGGTCAACTGCTGCGCGCCGCAGGACGCGGACCGGGCCGTGGAGCTCGCGGCCCGGGCCACCGGAAAACCGGTCGTGGTCTATCCGAACAGCGGGGAGGACTGGGATGCGCGCACAGGGGACTGGAAGGGCCGTACCACCTTCGACCCCGGCCGGGTCGCCGTCTGGCGAGCCGCCGGCGCCCGGCTCATCGGCGGCTGCTGCCGGGTCGGCCCGGAGCGGATCGCCGAGCTCGCCGCCCTCGTCGGGCCCGCGGAAAAGCAGTAGGAATCCGGTCAAGCGGACCGGGATAATCGACCGCGTGTTCCTGACGATCAGTACCTCCGGCGCCGCCGGGCGCCCCGCCACCGACCTCGGATTCCTGCTGCACAAGCACCCTGACAAGGCGCAGCGGTTCTCCACCTCCCACGGCACCGCGCACGTCCTCTACCCCGAGGCGAGCGCGGAGCGCTGCACGGCGGCGCTGCTCCTCGAGGTGGATCCCGTGGCGCTGGTCCGCCGGGGCAGGGACAAGGGCCGCGGCGGCGCCCCCGACTCGGCGCTGGCGCAGTACGTCAACGACCGGCCGTACGCCGCGTCCTCGCTGCTGGCCGTCGCCATCGGCAACGTCTTCTCCAGCGCCGTCAAGGGACAGTGCGCCGCCCGGCCCGAACTGGCCGACCGGACCTGGCCGTTGCGCATCACGGTGCCCTCGCTGCCCGCCCGGGGCGGCGCCGCGCTCGTGGAGCGCCTCTTCGCCCCGCTGGGCTGGAAGGTGGCCGCCCGCCCGGTGGCCCTGGACGAGCGCTTCCCCGAGTGGGGCGAGTCGCGGTACGTCGCGCTGGAGCTCGAGGGCGAGCTGCGGCTCGCGGACGCGCTGCGCCACCTGTACGTGCTGCTGCCCGTGCTGGACGACGCCAAGCACTACTGGGTTTCGCCCGACGAGGTGGAGAAGCTCCTGCGCTTCGGCGAGGGCTGGCTGGAGAGCCACCCCGAGCAGCGGCTCATCACCAGCCGCTACCTCGCCCGCCGCTGGGGCCTCACCCGCGACGCCCTGGACCGCCTCGCCCTGGCCCGGCTCGCCGAGGCCGACGACACCCGCGCGGAGGAGCTCGACAACGCCGTCGACGAGGCCGCGGACACCCAGGACAAGCCCGTGCCGCTGGCCGTTCAGCGCCGCACGGCGATCCTCGACGCCCTGCGCCGGGCGGGCGCCGCGCGTGTGCTCGACCTCGGCTGCGGGCAGGGCCAGCTGGTCGGCGAGCTCCTCAAGGACGTGCGGTTCACCGAGATCGTGGGCGTCGACGTGTCGATGCGCGCGCTGAAGGAGGCCTCGCGCCGGCTGCGCCTGGACCGGATGCCCGAGCGCCAGTCGGCACGCGTCACCCTCCTCCAGGGCTCCCTCGCGTACACCGACCGCCGCCTCGCCGGGTACGACGCGGCCGTGCTCAGCGAGGTCATAGAGCACGTCGACCTGCCCCGGCTGCCGGCCCTGGAGTACGCGGTGTTCGGCGCGGCCCGCCCCGGGACGGTCGTCGTGACCACGCCCAACGTGGAGTACAACGTCCGCTGGGAGTCCCTCCCCGCCGGCCACGTGCGCCACGGCGACCACCGCTTCGAATGGGACCGCGCCGAGTTCCGTGCCTGGGCGGAGCAGGTCGCCGAGCGCCACGGCTACGCGGTGGAGTTCGCCCCCGTCGGCCCCGACGACCCCGAGGTGGGCCCGCCGACCCAGATGGCCGTCTTCACCAAGACCGACATGAACAGCACCTCGGACAAGAACAGCAAGAACGAGACCACGAAGGAGGCGAAGGCCGCATGACCACCCCCGGTGCCCGCACGCCCCTCGCCGTGCCCGACCTGTCGCTCGTGGTCCTCGTCGGCGCCACCGGCTCCGGCAAGTCCACCTTCGCCGCCCGGCACTTCAAGCCCACCGAGACCGTCTCCTCCGACTTCTGCCGCGGCCTGGTCAGCGACGACGAGAACGACCAGAGCGCCAGCAAGGACGCCTTCGACGTCCTGAACTACATCGTCGGCAAGCGCCTGGCCGCCGGCCGGCTGACCGTCGTCGACGCCACCAACGTCCAGTCCGACGCCCGCAAGCAGCTCGTCGGCCTGGCGCGCGAGCACGACGTGCTGCCCGTCGCGATCGTCCTCGACGTCCCCGAGGGCGTCTGCGCCGAGCGCAACGCCGCCCGCCCCGACCGCGCCGCCCTCCCGCGCCGCGTCATCCAGCGCCACCAGCGCGAGCTGCGCCGCTCCCTGCGCCACCTCGAGCGCGAGGGCTTCCGCACCGTGCACGTCCTGCGCGGCACCGACCAGGTGGAGTCGGCGGAGGTCGTCCGGCAGCGCCGGTTCAACGACCTGCGCCACCTCACCGGCCCCTTCGACATCATCGGCGACATCCACGGCTGCCGCTCCGAGCTGGAGAGCCTGCTCACCTCCCTCGGCTACGCCCTCGTGCGCGACGACGCCGGCCGGCCCGTGGACGCCGCCCACCCCGAGGGGCGCACCGTCGTCTTCGTCGGCGACCTCGTCGACCGGGGCCCCGACAGCCCCGGCGTGCTGCGCCTGGCCATGGGCATGGTCGCCGCCGGCCACGCCCTGTGCGTCCCCGGCAACCACGAGAACAAGCTCGGCCGCTACCTGAACGGCCGCCAGGTCAAGGTCGCCCACGGCCTGGCCGAGACCGTCGAGCAGCTGGAGCGCGAGGACCCGGCCTTCCGCGAGAAGGCCAAGGAGTTCATCGAGTCGCTGGTCAGCCACTACGTCCTCGACGGGGGCGCCCTGGTCGTCTGCCACGCCGGCCTGCCCGAGAAGTACCACGGCCGCACCTCCGGCCGGGTCCGCTCGCACGCCCTGTACGGCGACACCACGGGCGAGACCGACGAGTTCGGCCTGCCCGTGCGCTACCCGTGGGCGGAGGACTACCGCGGCCGGGCCGCCGTCGTCTACGGCCACACCCCCACGCCCTCGGCCGTCTGGCTGAACAACACCATCTGCCTGGACACCGGTGCCGTCTTCGGCGGCAAGCTGACCGCCCTGCGCTGGCCCGAGCGCGAGCTCGTCGACGTCCCCGCCGAGCAGGTCTGGTACGAGCCGGTGCGGCCGCTGGCGTCGGACGCGCCCGGCGGCGCCGACGGCCGGCCGCTCGACCTCGCCGACGTGGCGGGGCGCCGGGTGGTGGAGACCCGGCACCTGGGCCGCGTCGCGGTGAAGGAGGAGAACGCCGCGGCCGCCCTGGAGGTCATGAGCCGCTTCGCCGTCGACCCGCGCCAGCTGGTCTACCTCCCGCCGACGATGGCGCCCTGCGCCACCTCCCGCGAGGAGGGCCATCTGGAGCACCCGGCGGAGGCCTTCGCCGCCTACCGCGCGGACGGCGTGCGCCAGGTGATCTGCGAGGAGAAGCACATGGGCTCCCGCGCGGTGGTCCTGGTCTGCCGGGACGCCGACGTGGCCCGCGAGCGCTTCGGCACGGTCGACGGCGTGCCCGGCACGATCCACACCCGCACGGGCCGGCCCTTCTTCGACGACTCCGCCCTGACCGCCCGCGTGCTGGAGCGGCTGGGCCGGTGCGTCGGCGAGGCGGGCCTGTGGGAGGAGCTGGACACCGACTGGCTGCTGCTGGACACGGAGCTGATGCCCTGGTCCCTCAAGGCCCAGGGCCTGCTGCGCCACCAGTACGCGGCCGTGGGCGCCGCCTCCGGGGCGGTCTTCCCGGACGCGCTGGCCGCCCTGGAGTCCGCCGCCGCCCGCGGGGTGGACGTGGCCGACCTGCTCGACCGCCAGCGCGGCCGGGCTGAGGACGCCGAGGCCTTCACCGAGGCGTACCGCCGCTACTGCTGGAGCGTCGGCGGCGCGGAGGGGGACGGGCTGGACGGCATCCGCATGGCGCCGTTCCAGATCCTGGCGGTCGAGGGCCGCAGCCTGGCCGCGCTCCCGCACGACGAGCAGCTCGCCCTGATCGACCGGATCGTCGCCCGGGACGGCGGCGGCCCGGAGGGCCTGCTCGCGACCACCCGCCGGCTCGTCGTCGACACCGAGGACGAGGCCTC
>KL569512.1:7131-7409 GCA_000715685.1 Streptomyces lilacinus | reverse complement strand
CCGCCGGTACGCGCTGGTGGCTGGAGCTCACCGCCGCCGGCGGCGAGGGCATGGTCGTCAAGCCCCTCGCGGCGTACGTGCGCGGCGAGAACGGCAAGCCGCTCCAGCCCGGCATCAAGTGCCGCGGCCGGGAGTACCTGCGGATCATCTACGGCCCCGAGTACACCCGCCCGGAGAACCTGGACCGGCTGCGCATACGCCACCTCGGCCACAAGCGCTCGCTCGCCCTGCGCGAGTACGCCCTGGGCCTGGAGGCGCTGGATCTGTCTCTTATACAC
>KL569512.1:2854-6883 GCA_000715685.1 Streptomyces lilacinus | reverse complement strand
GCGGGTCCACGAGGCGGTCTTCGCGGTCCTCGCCCTGGAGTCCGAGCCGGTGGACCCGAGGCTCTAGCTCCGGCGGCGATCCGGCCCCCGGCTCCGGCGGCGGTCCGGCCCCCGGCTCCGGCCCCGGTGGCCGGCCGCCGGACCAGCCGGATCACCCGGCATGCGGGGCACTCGGTGCCCCGCATGCCGAGTGATCAGGGCCCGCACAGGTCAGGATGGGGGGATGGGATTCCATGTCGATTCCGAGGCCGGGCGGCTGCGCCGCGTCATCCTGCACCGCCCCGACCTGGAGCTGAAGCGGCTCACGCCGACCAACAAGGACGCTCTCCTCTTCGACGACGTGCTCTGGGTGCGGCGGGCCCGCGCCGAGCACGACGGTTTCGCGGACGTGCTGCGCGAGCGCGGCGTGGAGGTGCACCTCTTCCAGGACCTGCTGGAGGAGAGCCTGCGCGTGCCGGAGGCCCGGGCGATGGTCCTGGACCGGGTCTTCGACGAGAAGGAGTACGGCCCGCTGGCCACCGACCACCTGCGGGCCGCGTTCGCCGGCATGCCGGTGGGGGAGCTCACGTCCTGGTTCATCGGCGGCATGACCAAGCGGGAGTTCCTCGAGCGGCACAGCGAGCCGGTCTCCGTCCGCTTCCACGTCATGGACCTGGACGACTTCCTGCTCGATCCGCTGCCCAACCACCTCTTCACCCGCGACACCTCTGCCTGGATCTACGACGGGGTGTGCGTCAACGCGATGCGCTGGCCGGCCCGTTGGCACGAGACGGTGCACTACGAGGCGGTCTACCGCCACCACCCCCTCTTCGCGCGCGGCGGCTTCCACGTCTGGAGCGAGGGCCAGTCGGCCTACCCCTCCACCATCGAGGGCGGCGACGTGCTCGTCATCGGCGAGGGCGCCGTGCTGATAGGGATGAGCGAGCGGACCACTCCGCAGGCGGTGGAAATGCTGGCCCACCGGCTGTTCTCGGCCGGCTCGGCCCGCACGATCGTGGCGCTGGACATGCCCAAGGGGCGCGCGTTCATGCACCTGGACACCGTGATGACCATGGTGGACGGGGACACGTTCACCCAGTACGCCGGCCTCGGCATGCTCCGCTCGTACACCATCGAGCCGGGCGTCGGGGAGCGCGACCTCAAGGTCACCGACCACCCGCCGGAGCACATGCACCGCGCGATCGCCGCCGCCCTCGGCCTCGACGGCATCCGGGTGCTCACCGCCACGCAGGACGTGCACGCCGCCGAGCGGGAGCAGTGGGACGACGGTTGCAACGTCCTGGCGATAGAGCCGGGGGTGGTGGTCGCCTACGAGCGGAACGCCACGACCAATACGTTTCTGCGCAAGAACGGCATCGAGGTGATCACCATCCCGGGCAGCGAGCTGGGCCGGGGCCGGGGCGGGCCGCGCTGCATGAGCTGTCCCGTGGAGCGGGACCCCGTGCCGGGCGCCTAGCGAGCAGCGAGGAGGAGTCGCATATTCATGTGGGGTATCGTATACACTTCCGATTTTACCGGGTATTGTTCACCGAGCTAGGAGCCTTGCCCCATGGCGACAGACCTCAAGGGCCGCCATCTCCTCAAGGAGACGGACCTCACCGCCGACGAGTTCCACGGCCTGATCGAGCTGGCCGCCGAGCTCAAGTCCGCCAAGCGGGCGGGCACCGAGGAGCGCCGCCTCGGGGGTCGCAACATCGCGCTGGTCTTCGAGAAGACCTCCACCCGCACCCGCTGCTCCTTCGAGGTCGCCGCCGCCGATCAGGGCGCCCACACCACGTACCTGGACCCGGTCGGTTCCCAGATCGGCCACAAGGAGTCCGTCCGGGACACCGCCCGCGTCCTTGGCCGGATGTTCGATGCCATCCAGTACCGGGGTCACGGCCAGGACACCGTCGAGGAGCTCGCCGCGTACGCCGGCGTGCCGGTCTACAACGGCCTCACCGACGAGTGGCACCCGACCCAGATGCTGGCCGACGTGCTCACCATGACCGAGCACACCGCCAAGCCGCTCGAACACGTCGCCTACGCCTACCTCGGCGACGCCCGCTACAACATGGGCAACTCCTACCTCGTCACCGGCGCCCTCCTCGGCATGGACGTCCGCATCGTGGCGCCCGAGGAGCTGTGGCCGGCCCCCGAGGTCGTCGCCGAGGCGCGCCGGCTGGCCGAGGCCAGTGGCGCCCGGATCACGCTCACCGACGACGTCGCCGAGGGCGTACGCGGCGCGGACTTCGTCGCCACCGACGTCTGGGTGTCGATGGGCGAGCCCAAGGAGGTCTGGGACGCCCGGATCGCCCTGCTCAAGCCGTACGCCGTCACCATGGACGTGCTGCGCGCCACCGGGAACCCGGCCGTGAAGTTCCTGCACTGCCTGCCGGCCTTCCACGACCTCGGCACCTCGGTCGCCCGCGAGATCCACGAGCGCCACGGGCTGACCTCCCTCGAAGTGACCGACGAGGTCTTCGAGTCGGTGCACTCCCTCGTCTTCGACCAGGCCGAGAACAGGATGCACACCATCAAGGCGGTTCTGGTGGCGACGCTGGGCAGTTGAGGAGGCGACGGTGGAAGGGGTCGGGGGGCGACGGTCGTTCCAAGCCGCGGCCGTTCTATCGCGTACCCGTGACGACAGTCACGCAACGGTGATAGCTTCACCGGGCAGGCACCAGCCCCCCGGCTGAAGGAGGCCGCGCTCATGAGTCCGTTCACCGGCTCCGCGTCCCGTACCGAGGAGTGGCGGCACCTGCGCCTGACCCTCGACTCCGGGGTCGCCACCGTCACCCTCGCCCGCCCCCACCGGCTCAACGCCCTCACCTTCGGCGCCTACGCCGACCTGCGCGACCTCCTCCCCGAGCTGGCCCGCGACGGCTCCGTACGGGCCCTCGTGCTCGGCGGCGAGGGGCGGAGCTTCTGCTCCGGCGGCGACGTCGACGAGATCATCGGCGCCACCCTCGCCATGGACACCGCCGGACTTCTGGACTTCAACCGCATGACGGGACAGGTCGTACGGGCCCTGCGGGAGTGCCCGTTCCCCGTCGTCGTCGCCGTGCACGGGGCCGCGGCCGGCGCGGGCGCCGTCCTCGCGCTCGCCGCCGACTTCCGCGTCGCCGACCCCACCGCGCGCTTCGAGTTCCTCTTCACCAGGGTCGGCCTCTCCGGCGGCGACATGGGCGCCGCCTACCTCCTGCCCCGCGTCGTCGGCCTCGGCCACGCCACCCGGCTGCTGATGCTCGGCGAGCCCGTCCACGCGCCCGAGGCCGAACGCATCGGCCTCATCAGCCAGTTGACCGAGGAAGGCGGCGCCGACACCGCCGCCCGGGCCCTGGCCCGTCGACTCGCCCAGGGCCCCGCCCTCGCCCAGGCCCAGACCAAGGCCCTGCTCACCGCCGAACTCGACATGCCGCTCGCGGCCGCCGTCGAGCTCGACGCCGCCACCCAGGCACTGCTGATGAACAGCGCGGACTACGCCGAGTTCCACGCCGCCTTCACCGAGAAGCGGCCCCCCAAGTGGCAGGGACGATGACCACTGCCGCGCGGGTCGCCGTCGTCGGCGGCGGCCCCGGCGGCCTCTACGCCGCCGCGCTGCTCAAACGCCTCGACCCCGAGCGCCGGGTCACCCTCTGGGAGCGCAACGCCCCCGACGACACCTTCGGTTTCGGCGTCGTGCTCTCCGACGAGACCCTCGGCGGCATCGAGAGCGCCGACCCCGAGGTCTCCGCCGCCCTCCGCCGGGAGATGGTGCGCTGGGAGGACATCGACGTCGTCCACCGCGGCCGCACCCTCACCTCCGGCGGCCACGGCTTCGCCGCCCTCGGCCGGCACCGTCTCCTCGAACTCCTCCACGAGCGCTGCCGCGCCCTCGGCGTCGACCTCCGCTTCCGACAGGAGGCCCCGCCCGCCGCCGACCTGGCCCGCACCCACGACCTGGTGATCGCCGCCGACGGCGTCAACAGCCGTATCCGCGACTCCCACCGCGAGCACTTCGGCCCCACCTTCACCACCCACCGCTGCCGCTACATATGGCTCCCCCCC
>KL569512.1:2063-2583 GCA_000715685.1 Streptomyces lilacinus | reverse complement strand
CCGCTACATATGGCTCGCCGCCGACCTCGCCCTCGACGCCTTCCGCTTCGAGATCGCCGAGACCCCGCACGGCGTCATGCAGCTCCACGCCTACCCCTACCGCCCCGACGCCTGCACCGTCATCGTCGAAATGCGCGAGGAGGTCTGGCGCCGCGCCGGCCTCGACCGCTGCGACGAGAAGGCGACCCTCGCCCTGTGCGCCGACCACTTCGCCGACGCCCTCGACGGCCGCCCGCTGCGCGCCAACCACTCGGCGTGGACCGCGTTCCGCACCCTCGTGACCGCCCGCTGGTCCCACGGCAACGTCGTCCTCCTCGGCGACGCCGCCCACACCGCCCACTTCTCCATCGGCTCCGGCACCAAGCTCGCCGTCGAGGACGCCGTGTCGCTGGCCACCCGGCTCGACACCGCCCCCTCCGTCGCCGAGGCACTCGCGGCGTACGAGGCGGAGCGGCGCCCCGTCGTCGAGTCCACCCAGCGCGCCGCCCGCGCCAGCCTGGAGCTGTCTCTTATACACATC
>KL569512.1:607-1924 GCA_000715685.1 Streptomyces lilacinus | reverse complement strand
GGCCGCCGCACCGCTTCGCCTTCGACCTCCTCACCCGCAGCCGCCGCGTCACCCACGACAACCTCCGGCTCCGCGACCCCGCCTTCGTCGCCGCCGTCGAGGAGGAGGCCGGCGTCCCGCCCGGCACGCCCCCGATGTTCACGCCGTTCCGACTGCGCGGACTGACCCTGCGCAACCGCGTCGTCGTCTCCCCGATGGACATGTACTCCGCCACCGACGGCACCCCCGGCGACTTCCACCTCGTCCACCTCGGCGCCCGCGCGCTCGGCGGCGCCGGCCTCGTGATGACCGAGATGGTCTGCGTCAGCGACCACGGCCGGATCACCCCCGGCTGCGCCGGACTCTACGCACCCGCCCACGAGCACGCCTGGCGCCGGATCACCGACTTCGTCCACGACCGCGCACCCGGCACCGCCATCGGCGTCCAACTCGGCCACTCCGGTCGCAAGGGCTCCACCCGCCTGATGTGGGAGGGCATCGACCAGCCGCTCCCCGACGGCAACTGGCCGCTCGTCGCCGCCTCCGCCCTGCCCTACCGGCCCGGCGTCAACCAGACCCCGCACGCCCTCACCACCACCGGACTCGCCCGCATACGCGAGCAGTTCGTCCGCTCGGCCGAGGCGGCCGCCCGGGCCGGCTTCGACCTCCTCGAGCTCCACTGCGCCCACGGCTACCTCCTGTCCGGCTTCCTCTCCCCCCTCACCAACCACCGCGACGACGCCTACGGTGGCCCCCTGCGCAACCGGCTGGCCTACCCCCTGGAGGTTTTCGACGCCGTACGGGCCGTGTGGCCCGCCGAGCGGCCCATGACCGTCCGCATCTCCGCCACGGACTGGGCGGAGGGCGGCACCACCGCCGACGACGCGGTCGCGGTCGCCCGCGCCTTCGCCGAGCACGGCGCCGACGCGATCGACGTCTCCACCGGCCAGGTCGTCCCGCACGAACGCCCCGCGTACGGCCGCTCCTACCAGACGCCGTTCGCGGACCGGATCCGGAACGAGGTGGGGGTGCCGGTGATCGCCGTGGGCGCGATCTCCTCCTGGGACGACGTGAACTCCCTCGTCCTCGCCGGCCGAGCCGACCTCTGCGCCCTCGCGAGGCCGCACCTCTACGATCCGCACTGGACCCTCCACGCGGCAGCGGACCAGGGCTACGAGGGCCCGGGCGCGCCGTGGCCGCGTCCGTACGCTGCGGGCAGCCGCAAGCCGCCGACGGGGCGGGGGGTGTGAGGCCCCGGTCCGGCCCTTTCACCGTTTCCTGAGGGCTCCGCCCCCAGCCCCCTGGACCGCGCTTCGCACGGTGTCCTCAATCGCCGGA
>KL569512.1:0-283 GCA_000715685.1 Streptomyces lilacinus | reverse complement strand
CCCCGGGACCTACGTCAGCGCCAACGCCACGAACTGCGCCCCCGCATCCCGCAACCGCGCGTGCAACGCCGCGAAGACCCGGGCGGCCCGCCCGCCCGGCCACTCCGCCGGCAGCAATGCCCCCGGCAGCCCCGGATCCGCATACGGCAGCCGCCGCCAGGAGTCCAGCGCCAGCAGATGTATAAGAGACAGGCGCAGCACCGGCTCGTGGGCCTCGAGGAACGCCCGGTGCCGCTGGGCGAGGGCCTCGAGGTCCCACCAGCGGGCCACCGCCTCGGCCGTC
>KL569511.1:8057-13743 GCA_000715685.1 Streptomyces lilacinus | reverse complement strand
ACCTAGACTAAGTGAACCAGAATCACTCGTGCTGCCAATTACACCATACCCCACCGTAACTCCACCCCCTGTAGGGGGTCTTGCCCGGCTTGCGCCCTCCGCTCCGGCCTCTCGGCCCTCCCGGGCGGCGCAGGAAGAACATTACCCGAAGGTGGACGGGGGTCCAAAATCGATAACCCGCCTGGTGGCCGGGCGGCCGTGCGTACGGGGCCCGGCAGCCCCGGGAGGGCTGCCGGGCCCCGTGCGCGGGACGTCGGAACGTCAGGCGCCGAGCCTGGCCAGGGCGGCGTCGATACGGCCCAGGGTGCGGTCGCGGCCGAGGACTTCGAGGGACTCGAAGAGCGGCAGGCCCACCGTGCGGCCCGTGACGGCCACGCGGACGGGCGCCTGGGCCTTGCCGAGCTTGAGGCCGTGCTCCTCGCCGGCGGCGACGACGGCGGCCTTGAGGGCCTCGGCGTTCCAGTCCGCCTCGGCGATCTTGGCGCGGGCGGTGCGCAGCAGGGCGTCCGAACCCTCCTTCATGGCCTTGGTCCAGGACGCCTCGTCCTCGACCGGCTCGTCCAGGAAGAGGAAGTCGACGTTGGCCGTGATGTCGGAGAGGACGGTCAGGCGGGTCTGGGCGTGGGGCGCGATGGCCTCCCAGGCGGCCTGGTCGAAGTTCTCCTCCGCCCAGTTGGCGTGCGGGGCCCGCAGCCAGGGGGTGCAGGCCTCGGCGAAGGCCTTCGGGTCCAGCCGGCGGATGTGGTCGGCGTTGATCGCCTCGCACTTCTTCAGGTCGAAGCGGGCCGGGTTGGCGTTCACGTCCTCGATGTCGAACGCGGCGACCATCTCGTCGATCGTGAAGATGTCCTGGTCGGCCGAGAGGGACCAGCCGAGCAGCGAGAGGTAGTTGAGCAGGCCCTCGCGCAGGAAGCCGCGCTCCCGGTAGAGGTTCAGGGAGGACTGCGGGTCGCGCTTGGAGAGCTTCTTGTTGCCCTCGCCCATCACGTAGGGCAGGTGGCCGAAGCTCGGGGTGGAGCCGTTGCCGACGCCGATCTCCGCGAGCGCCCGGTAGAGGGCGATCTGGCGCGGGGTGGAGGAGAGCAGGTCCTCGCCGCGCAGGACGTGGGTGATCTCCATCAGCGCGTCGTCGACGGGGTTGACGAGCGTGTAGAGGGGCGCGCCGTTGGCCCGGACGATGCCGAAGTCCGGAACGTTCTCCGGGGTGAAGGTCAGCTCGCCGCGCACCAGGTCGGTGAAGGTGATCGCCTCGTCCGGCATCCGGAAGCGGACGATGGGCTCACGGCCCTCGCGCTCGTAGCGCGCCCGGTCCTCGGCGCCGACCTCGCGGCACGTGCCGTCGTAGCCGGAGGGCCGGCCGGCGGCGCGGGCGGCCTCGCGGCGGGCGTCGAGCTCCTCGGCGGTGCAGTAGCAGTAGTAGGCGTGGCCCGCCTCGAGGAGCTTGGCCGCGACGTCCTTGTAGAGGTCCATGCGCTGCGACTGGCGGTACGGCGCGTGGGGGCCGCCCACCTCGGGGCCCTCGTCCCAGTCGAGGCCCAGCCAGCGCATGGCGTCGAGCAGCTGCTCGTACGACTCCTCGGAGTCGCGGGCCGCGTCGGTGTCCTCGATGCGGAAGACGAGGGTGCCGCCGTGGTGGCGGGCGAACGCCCAGTTGAAGAGGGCGGTGCGGACCAGACCCACGTGGGGGTTGCCGGTCGGCGAGGGACAGAAACGTACGCGGACGTTCGCGTTAGCCACGCTTGATCACCTTGTTGGTGAGAGTGCCGATGCCTTCGATGGTGACGGCGACCTCGTCGCCGACGTTCAGGGGTCCGACGCCGGCCGGGGTGCCGGTGAGGACGACGTCGCCGGGGAGCAGCGTCATCGCCTCGGTGATGTGGACGATCAGGTCCTCGATGGAGCGCACCATGTCGCTCGTGCGGCCCAGCTGGCGCTGCTCGCCGTTGACCGTGCACATGATGCCGAGGTCGCTCGGGTCGAGCTCGGTCTCGACCCAGGGGCCGAGCGGGCAGGAGGTGTCGAAGCCCTTGGCCCGGGCCCACTGCTTCTCGCGCTGCTGGACGTCGCGCGCGGTGACGTCGTTGGCGCAGGTGTAGCCGAGGATGACGTCCTTGACGCGCTCGCGCGGGACCTCGCGGCACATGCGGCCGATGACGACGGCGAGCTCGGCCTCGTGGTGGAGCTCGCTGGAGAAGGAGGGGTAGGCGATCGGGTCGCCGGGGCCGATGACGGCGGTCGAGGGCTTGAAGAAGGTGATGGGCGCCTCGGGCACCTCGTTGCCCAGCTCCGCGGCGTGCTCCGCGTAGTTGCGGCCGATGGCCACGACCTTGTTCGGCAGCACGGGCGGCAGCAGCCGGACCTTGCTCATCGGGATCTTCTGCCCCGAGCGCTCGAATTCCGCGAAGGGATGGCCCTTGATGATGTCGAGGACGGGACCGCCTTCGGTCGAGGCGTCCCCCTCTACGACGCCGAACGCGACGTTTCCGTCGATGGAGAACCTGGCGATGCGCACGGGAGGCTTTTTCCCCTTGTCTAAATGGCCGGAGTCGGACACCCCAGGCTATCGCGGGGGCCGTCCGCGACCCGTGCGCCGCCGTCGCGTGGGCGTGCTCAGTCCTGCGCGGGGACGTGCGGCGCCGGCGCGGTCATGAGGACGGTGCGGCGCGGGTTGGCGGTGGCCGTGGGCAGCTCCACGGCGTGCTGCGGGCGGTCGGTGTCGGCGACGCGCAGCGACTCGGCGTCCTTCAGGTGCGCGAGCGTGGTGCGGCGCGGGTTGGCGGTCTTCCGGGACGGGTGCGCTGACTTCGCAGACTTCACTTGAGGTGCCTCGCGTTGTTGATCTATGGGCGGTGTTGATCTATGGGCGGCGCGCCATGGGCGTTTCCGCCGCGGGTGTAAAGAACCAGGCTAGGCGCGCCTATCCCCAGTGGCACGCAGGACAAGTCTTGAGTTTCTTGTGAGTTTGCTCACGACTCAAGCGAAAAATGCGGCATAACGGGCGGTCACCTCGCCCCCGCGAAACGGACATTGCAGGCCTGAACCCCACGTTCCGCTCCTGATCATGGCGACTGGGACACGCCGAGACCCTCGAGGTCAGTCGCATGACTCCTCACCATAAGTCCGACATAAGGGGCGCAAACCTCTACGTTCCGTCACGTGCTCCCTCACCCAGGGTCACGCCCACCACCACCCCGACCACCGGCCTTGTTGGGAGATCCGGCACTGTGCTGGAATTCCCGGGACCGCCAGGGGGGCACCGCGGTCCCCCCACGACTCGACACCGTCCCTCCGCTCATACCGGTGGGGCGCCTGGTCCAGAGGTTGCGACGCTAGTGCAGGGACGTTTCAAGAGGGATGGCAGCGCTGCGGCGGAGCCGGAGCCGCGCGGTGCGACCGACCGCGGCACGCCCGCCGGCACGCCAGACGCGCCGACCGGTGGCGAAGCCGCCGAACGGCCGAAGGAGAAAGGCCCCACGGGGCCGGGCTCACGAATAGCCCTGCGCAACTGGCGCATCAGCACCCGTCTGGTGTCCCTGCTCGCCCTCCCCGTCGTCGCGGCGACGACCCTGGGCGCGATGCGCATCAACACCTCGCTCGACAATGTGGATCAGCTCGACCACATGAAGCTGCTCACCGAGATGACGGGCAAGGCGACCCAGCTCGCCGACGCCCTTCAGGAGGAGCGCGACAAGTCGGCGGGCCCGATCGTCAACGGCAACCCCAAGGACGACTCCGTCGTCGCGCCCCGGCAGAAGACCGACCGGGCCATCGACGCCTTCCGGGACACGACCAAGAAGGTCAAGGCCAACGACCCGACGATGGTCGGCGTCCAGACCACCCTTGTCGACATCACCAAGCAGCTCGACAAGATCCAGGCGGTCCGGAAGGACGCCTACGAGGACAAGGCCTACATCTCCCAGACGGTCAGCAACTACAACGCGCTGATCACCTCGCTGCTGTCGCTGTCCCAGGACATGGCCCAGGCCACCAGCAACAGCGACATGATCACCTCGACCCGCGCGCTGGCGACGTTCTCCGCGGCCAAGGAGTACGCCTCCATCCAGCGAGCGGTCATCAGCGCCGCGCTCGCCAACCGCGGCGGCGCGAGCATGTCGGCCAACGACCACCAGTACGGCAAGGCCGCCCTGGACAACGAGGAAGAGGCCCTGCGCCGCTTCACCGCCATCCGCGCCGGCGACTCCGCCACCCTGCTCAAGGCCCTCAACGGCGGCGACACCAACGTCACCGCGGCGAACACCTTCGCCGAGCGGGCCTTCGGCAACAACGCCGAGGCCCTCAAGGGCGAGAAGACGAGCTACCGCGACTGGTACGACCAGGACAGCGTCAAGCTCGAAGAGATGGCCAAGATCGAGCTGACCCTGCTCACGCAGATGGACCAGAAGGCCCGTGAGCTGCGCGACGAGGCCCAGCAGGAAGCCATCCTCAACGGTGCCCTCATCGTCCTGGTCCTCGGCATCTCGCTCGTCGGCGCCTTCGTCGTGGCCCGCTCCATGGTGCGCTCGCTGCGTCGTCTGCAGGACACCGCCCAGAAGGTCGCCAACGACCGTCTGCCCGAGCTCGTCAAGCAGCTGTCCGAGACCGACCCGCAGGACGTCGACACGTCCGTGGAGTCCGTCGGTGTGCACAGCCGGGACGAGATCGGCAAGGTGGCCGCGGCCTTCGACCACGTGCACCAGGAAGCCGTCCGACTCGCCGCCGAGCAGGCCCTGCTCCGTGGCAACGTCAACGCGATGTTCACCAACCTCTCGCGTCGAAGCCAGGGCCTCATCCAGCGTCAGCTGTCCCTGATCTCCGAGCTCGAGAGCCGCGAGGCCGACCCGGACCAGCTGTCCTCGCTGTTCAAGCTCGACCACCTCGCCACCCGTATGCGCCGTAACGGCGAAAACCTCCTCGTCCTCGCGGGTGAGGAGCCCGGCCGCCGGTGGACCCGGCCCGTGCCGCTCGTCGACGTCCTGCGTGCCGCCGCGTCCGAGGTGGAGCAGTACGAGCGCATCGAGCTCAGCGGCGTGCCGCCGACCGAGGTCGCCGGCCGCGTCGTCAACGACCTCGTGCACCTCCTCGCCGAGCTGCTCGAGAACGCCACCTCCTTCTCCTCGCCGCAGACCAAGGTCAAGGTCACCGGTCACGCCCTGCCCGACGGGCGGGTGCTGGTCGAGATCCACGACACCGGCATCGGCCTCTCGCCCGAGGACCTCTCGGCGATCAACGAGCGGCTCGCCTCGCCGCCGACCGTGGACGTCTCCGTCTCCCGACGCATGGGTCTGTTCGTGGTCGGCCGCCTGTCCCTGCGACACGGCATCCGCATCCAGCTCCGGCCGTCCGACTCGGGCGGTACGACCGCGCTCGTCATGCTGCCGGTCGACGTGGCCCAGGGCCACAAGAAGCCGGCCCCGGGCCAGGGTCAGGGCCAGGGCGGCCCCGGCGGGTCCGGTGCCCCGGCCGCCGGTGCGGGTCAGCAGCGCCGCCAGGTGCCGGGCAGCGGTCCGCGCCCCGCGCTGGCGCCGCGCGGCGGCAGCCCCGAGGGCGGTCTGCCCCCGCGGTCCGGCCCCGGTGCGGGTCCCAGCGGCGGTGCCGCCGCCGGCAGCCTCTTCGACACCGCGCCGCGCGCCGGCGCGGGCGGCCCCGACGGCCGTCCCGCGCTGCCCGCCCGCGGCAACGGCGGGCC
>KL569511.1:7514-7805 GCA_000715685.1 Streptomyces lilacinus | reverse complement strand
CCGCGGTGCCGCCGGTCGGCGACGCCGGGCGTCAGGCGCCGAACTGGAGCAACGAGCAGCGCCCCGCCGGTGGTCAGAACCGCAAGGCCAAGCCCGGCAAGGGCCGCCCGGTCGACGACTGGCCGCTGTCCACGGACGGTTCGCCGCGCGGCGGCCAGGACGCCCCGCGCGGTCACGACAACGTCGACGGCCCCGCGAACACGGGTCGCTTCGCCAAGCCCGGCGCCCCGCTGAACGGCGGGCCCGGCGACACCGCCCCTGTCTCTTATACACATCTCTGATGGCGCGAGG
>KL569511.1:6187-7310 GCA_000715685.1 Streptomyces lilacinus | reverse complement strand
GCCCAGTTCCCGCCGGTCCCCGCGTCCGGCGGCCCGCGCCAGGGCGGTACGGGCCAGTTCCCGGTGCCCGGCGACGCGGCGGCGCAGGGCGGCCCGGGCGACACGGCCCAGTTCCCGCCCATCACGGACGCGACCGAGGCCGGCGGCCACGCCTCCGGCGGCCGTGGCCAGGGCGGCAACGGCTCCACCACGGGCCAGTTCAACCGTCCCGCCCAGGGCCGCGACCAGTCGTCCACGACCGGCCAGTTCAACCGTCCGGGCCGGAACGACGACGCCCTCACCGGCACCGGTCAGTTCCCGCAGGCCGCGCCCGCCGACCCGCTCGGCAGCACCACCGGTCAGTTCAACCGTCCCGCCCAGGGCCACGACCAGTCGTCCGCGACGGGCCAGTTCGCCCGTCCGGGCCGCGGCGACGACGCCCTCACCGGCACCGGCCAGTTCCCGCAGGCGACGCCCGCCGACCCGCTCGGCAGCACCACGGGCCAGTTCGCCCAGCCCTCCCCCGGCGGGCAGCCGAACGCGCTGCCCCCCGCCGGTGCGGGCGAGGCGCGGACGCCGCTGTTCGAGGAGCTGGAGTCCAACTGGTTCCGCGAGGAGCAGTCGAACGTCCCGGAGCAGCCGGCCGACACCGGCCGTCCCGCGCCGCGGCGCGGCGACGCCGTTCGCCGGCCCGCGCCCCAGGACGCCCCGAGCGCGCCCGCCGACGGCGGCAACTGGCGGGAGTCCCCCAACGACGAGCGCTGGCGCCGGGCCGAGCAGGTCCGCGAGCCGGCCGCCGGTGGCACCACCTCGTCCGGGCTGCCGCGGCGCGTGCCGCGTGCCAACCTCGTCGAGGGCACCGCCGAAACGCAGTCCCTGCCCACCGGTCCGCAGGTCTCGCGCGCCCCCGACGACGTGCGCGGTCGGCTGACCAATCTCCGCCGGGGCATCCAGCAGGGACGTCAGGCCGGCAACGGCCCGGCGACCGGCAACACCAACGTTGGCCCCACTTACCAGCAGGAGCGTTAGTTGAGTCCGATGAGCCAGGCGGCGCAGAATCTGAACTGGTTGATCACCAACTTCGTGGACAACACCCCGGGGGTGTCGCACACGGTGGTGGTCTCCGCCGACGGACTCCTTCTGG
>KL569511.1:5792-5904 GCA_000715685.1 Streptomyces lilacinus | reverse complement strand
CACACGGTGGTGGTCTCCGCCGACGGACTCCTTCTGGCGATGTCCGAAGGCTTTCCGCGGGACCGTGCCGACCAGCTGGCAGCGGTGGCCTCCGGCCTGACCTCGCTGACGG
>KL569511.1:4370-5478 GCA_000715685.1 Streptomyces lilacinus | reverse complement strand
GGCCGGCGCGTCCCGCATCTTCGAAGGGGGGACGGTCAACCAGACCGTCGTGGAGATGGAGCGCGGCTTCCTCTTCATCATGTCCATCTCGGACGGCTCGTCGCTCGCGGTGCTCGCGCACCCCGAGTGCGACATCGGCCTCGTGGGCTACGAGATGGCCCTGCTCGTCGACCGAGCGGGCAACGTCCTGACGCCCGACCTCCGTGCCGAGCTTCAGGGCAGCTTGCTGAACTGACCCACGTACACCGCATATTCCGTCCGACCGTACGGCCGAAAACCCCCCAACGGCCCCCGCTCGACGGCATTATTGCCTTCCTGCTGTCCCGTCCGGAGGATTCATGACCCCGCCCGTCTCGCCCGGCCCGTACGGCGCCGCTCACCATGCGTCGTACGGGGAAGATGAAGGCGACCAGCCGCTGGTGCGCCCCTACGCCATGACGGGGGGCCGCACCCGGCCGCGCTACCAGCTCGCCATCGAGGCGCTGGTCAGCTCCACGGCCGACCCGGCCCACCTGGGCGGGCTGCTCCCCGAGCACCAGCGGATCTGCCACCTGTGCCAGGAGGTGAAGTCGGTCGCGGAGGTCTCCGCGCTGCTGAACATGCCCCTGGGCGTGGCCCGGATCCTGGTGGCGGACCTGGCGGAGGCCGGCATGGTGGCGATCCACCAGCCGGGCGGCGGAGAGTCCGGCGGCACGCCGGATGTGACACTGCTCGAAAGGGTGCTCAGTGGACTTCGGAAGCTCTAACGTCGGAGGCTCCGGCGGCGTGGGCCGTTCCACCACATCGGCGAAGATCGTGGTGGCCGGCGGCTTCGGCGTCGGCAAGACCACCTTCGTGGGCGCGGTCTCGGAGATCAGTCCGCTGCGCACCGAAGCCGTGATGACCTCCGCGTCGGCCGGGATCGACGACCTGAGCCACGTCCAGGACAAGACCACGACGACCGTGGCGATGGATTTCGGCCGTATCACCCTCGATGACGACCTGATCCTCTACCTGTTCGGTACGCCGGGCCAGGACCGGTTCTGGTTCATGTGGGACGACCTGGTCCGCGGTGCCATCGGCGCCGTGGTCCTGGTCGACACCCGCCGGCTCGCCGACTGCTTCCCGG
>KL569511.1:837-4094 GCA_000715685.1 Streptomyces lilacinus | reverse complement strand
ACTGCTTCCCGGCGGTCGACTACTTCGAGAACAGCGGTCTGCCGTTCGTCATAGCCCTGAACGGCTTCGACGGGCAGCAGCCGTACGCTCCCGAGGAGGTGCGCGAGGCGCTGCAGATCGGCCCCGACACGCCGATCATCACGACCGACGCGCGCACCCGGCACGAGGCGAAGAGCGCGCTCATCACGCTCGTGGAACACGCCCTCATGGCGCGGCTGAAATAACGCCGGTCCAGGGAAAGTTGTGACGGGGCGTAAGTTGTGGGATTGACCACGCATCGACTCCGGTGTTCATAACGTTTCGACAGAGAATTGGCCGGGCGCGACCACTCGTCGCGTCCGGCCAACTTCGCTCTGCACACACCCTGCCCGCCATTTGACGCGGCTCGGCCTTAATGCCCGTTTTATGTCGGGCAAATCGCGGCCTTCACGGGCTCTGTCCGTTGTTTGGATTGCACCTGCCCGACGTGCTGGAATTCCCGGACTGAGCAGTCACGGCTCAGCAGATAAACGGCACAGGATCAGGTGCCGACGCCGAGAGGTTGTTGGTCGAGTGAGGCGAAGAAAGACGGGCGCCGCGCAGCAGACGCGGGACGCGCGGGGTAACTTCACCCCGCCGTCGCGCACAGCGGTGCCGCCTTCCGACATGCCCGAAACCCCCACCACCCCCGCTCCGGCCGGCGGCGGCAGATTCTCGCCCCGCAACTGGCGTGTGCGGACCCGGCTGAACGCGATCCTGCTGATCCCGGTGCTCGTGGCACTGGTCTTCGGCGGCCTCGACGTGAAGACGTCCGTCGACACGTGGCTGGAGGCGGCGGACGCGGCCAAGACCGCGCGGGCCGTGCGGGCCGCGGCCACGTACGCCCACGCCGTCATCGACGAGCGCGACCTCACCGCCAAGCCGCTGCTCAACGGCGACACCGAGGACCCGGTCATCCAGAAGACGCGCGCCGCGACGGACAAGGCACGTGCCACGTTCGACAAGGCCGTCAAGGAGATGCCGGACACCCCGAGCCTCAAGCGCCGCCTCAAGGACGTGCGTGCCGCGGAGCCGATGCTGCCCAAGCTGCGTTCGGCCGCGTACACGCCTGCCCTGGAGGGCGCGAAGACCGAGGACGGCTACGGCGCCATCCAGCGTCCGCTCATGGCCTTCACCAACGAGCTGGGCCTGGGCACGGGCAACGTCACCTCCTACGGTCGCGCGGTCTACGCCGTCTCGCTGGCCAAGGCCGCCGAGTCGCTGCAGCGCTCCATCGGCACGCACCTGCTGATCAAGCCGGGCACCGCCGCGGACCGCCAGACGCTGCTGACCGCCTTCTCCTCGTACAACTTCCTCGAGTACGTCGCCCGCGGCGAGTTCGAGTCCGGCGCCCCCGACGAGGACATCAAGCGCCTGAAGACCGCGCTGGCCACCGAGGCCCAGACGGACGAGCAGGACAAGATGACGGCCGCCATCATGTCGGGCGCCACGGCCGCGCAGCTGAAGGCGCAGGGCGTGAACGCCGACGCGTGGCTGCAGATATCCACCGGTAAGTTCAACGCCTACCGGACGGTCGAGGAGCACCTCGCCGACCACGCGGTGGAAGAGGCCGAGACCGTCGCCTCGGACGCCACGCGCGACGCGATCGTCAACTCGTCGATCATGGTCTTCGCGCTGATCATCGCCTTCCTCGTGGCCGGCCGAATGGCCCGTTCCATGAGCACCAACATGCGCAGCCTGCGCACCGCGGCCTTCGACGTGGCCGAGCAGCGCCTGCCGGCGCTGGTCGCCCAGCTCTCGCGCACCGATCCCGGCAAGGTTGACACCCGTGTCCAGCCCATCCCCATCACCACCGGGGACGAGATCGGCGAGGTCGCCCGCGCCTTCGACAAGGTGCACCAGGAGGCCGTCCGACTCGCCGCCGAGCAGGCACTGCTCCGGGGCAACGTCAACGCGATCTTCACCAACCTCTCGCGCCGCAACCAGACGCTGATCGAGGGCCAGCTGACCCTCATCACCGACCTGGAGAACAACGAGGCCGACCCGGACCAGCTGGAGAACCTCTTCCGCCTGGACCACCTGGCCACCCGTATGCGCCGCAACGGCGAGAACCTGCTGATTCTCGCGGGCGAGGAGCCCGGCCGGCACTGGGACCAGCCGATTCCGCTGGTCGACGTGCTCCGCGCCGCCTCCTCCGAGGTGGAGGCCTACGAGCGCATCGAGCTCAGCGGCGTCCCGGACGCCGAGATCCACGGCCTCGCCGTCACCGACCTCGTGCACCTGCTGGCCGAGCTGCTGGAGAACGCCACCACGTTCTCCTCCCCGCACACCAAGGTCCGCGTCACCGCGACCCGTCTGCCCGACGGCCGCGTGATGGTCGAGATCCACGACAAGGGCATCGGCCTGACCGCCGAGGACTTCGCGGACATCAACCACAAGCTGGCCAACCCGCCGACCGTCGACGCCGCGATCTCGCAGCGCATGGGTCTGTTCGTGGTCGGCCGACTGGCCACCCGCCACGGCATCCGCGTCCAGCTGCGCCCCTCGGGCGAGCAGGCCGGCACCACCTCGCTGGTCATGCTGCCGGACGCCATCACCCACGGTGGTGGCGGCGACTCCGCCGAGGACGACTTCACGGTCTCCCGGATGGTGCCCGAGCAGCAGGCGGTCCAGGCGCCCCGCATGAAGACCGCCGCCGAGCTGGGCTTCGACGACTCGCGCTACGAGGCGCGGCCCGAGGGCGGCGCCACGGCGCTGGACTCCGTCGGCCGTTCGCTGCAGCGCGAGGAGCGCCGCGCGGCTCTGGAGGCCCAGGTCTCCGACAACCGCCCGCTGTTCCGCGACGAGGTGCAGCAGGGCGGCTACGAGCCGGAGCAGTCGTACGAGCAGGAGCAGGCCTACGACCCGGAGCGGTCGTACGAGCAGGAGCGGCCGTCGTACGAGCAGGAGTCCTACGAGCAGGAGCGGGCCCCGCAGGGCCAGTTCCCGCAGGGCCGCTACGAGCAGCAGGGCCAGTACGCCGACTCCGGTTACCCGGAACCCGGCTACGCGGACCGCGGCGCCGTGGACCAGCAGACCTACGGCGACCACAACGCCCCCGCCTACCAAGGCGAGTGGGCCGAGTCAGGTACGTACCAGCACGGGTACGGACAGGGCTACGGTGCGGATTCGGAATCCCAGCCGTCCGCTGACACGGCCCAGCCCGAGCGCGTAGAGTTCGACCGTCCGGGCCCCGCCTCGAGCTGTCTCTTATACACATCTCTGATGGCGCGAGGGAG
>KL569511.1:0-585 GCA_000715685.1 Streptomyces lilacinus | reverse complement strand
CCCGCCTCGAGCGGCTCCCCCTCGCTGACCGGGTCCGGTCTGCCGCGCCGCGACAAGCGGTGGCAGCAAGCCGAGACGGGCGAGGAGGCCAGGAGGGACGGCGGCGAACCGGAGCGGTCCCCGCAGGGGACGCCACAGCAGCCTCAGGAGGACACCTCCGAGTGGCGGACGGCGAACGACGAGCTCTGGCAGCGTGCCGGACAGCTCCGTGAGCCGAAGGCCGGCGGGGTGACCCCCTCGGGACTCCCCCGCCGGGTCCCCAAGGCCAATCTGGTCGAGGGCAAGGCGGCCGGTCAGACGGCCCAGGCCCCGGCCGGCCCGCAGATCTCCCGCGCACCCGAGGACGTCCGGGGCAGGTTGGCGAACCTGCGCCGCGGCATCCAGCAGGGGCGCAACGCGGGGACGGACTCAGGCGAGTTCCCCGCGCCCGAGCAGCATGAGCAACACGACCAGGGCTTCGGCCCCGGCGGCACCTACGATCAGGAGCGTTAGTGTGAGCCCGATGAGCCAGGCGGCGCAAAACCTGAACTGGTTGATCACCAGTTTCGTGGACAACACCCCAGGGGTGTCCCACACCGTCGTGGT
>KL569510.1:16726-16976 GCA_000715685.1 Streptomyces lilacinus | reverse complement strand
GGCCTCGGCCTTCTTCGCCGCAGCGCGCGTGCGCTTCGGCTTCGCCTCAACAGCTTCAACAACCTCAACGGTCTCGACAGCCTCGACCGTCACAGCCTCCGCCGTGCTCGCCGCCGCGCCGCGCGTGCGGCGCCGACGCGGGGCGGCCGGGGCCTCGGCCGGGGCCACCGCCTCAGGCTGCGGCTCCGGGACAGCCACCGCGGGGGCCGGCGCCGAGGCCGTCAGCGCGCTCTCGACCGTGGGCGCCGTG
>KL569510.1:10683-16507 GCA_000715685.1 Streptomyces lilacinus | reverse complement strand
GCGACGACGGGGGCGGGCCGGGGTCTCGGGCGCGCCGGAGGGCGCGTCACCGCCGGCGGGCGTGGCGACCGCCGGGGTCGCCGCCGGGGCGGCGTCCGCGGCGAGCGGTGCCCCGCCGCGCGTACGGCGGCGCTGGCGCGGCGTGCGGGTGCGCGCCGGGCGCTCCTCCTCCACCGCGCGGTCACGGCCACCGCGACGGCCGTCCCGGTCGCGACCGCGGCCGCGACCGGCCGGCTCGCCGAGGTCCTCGATCTCCTCGGCCGCGAGCCCGGCCAGCGTCCGCTCGGAACGCGGCAGGATGCCCTTCGTACCGGCGGGGATGCCCAGCAGCTCGTAGAGGTGCGGCGACGTGGAGTACGTCTCCTCCGGCTCGTCGAACGGCAGGTCCAGCGCCTTGTTGATCAGCTTCCAGCGCGGGATGTCGTCCCAGTCGACGAGCGTGACGGCCGTACCCGACTTGCCCGCGCGGCCGGTGCGGCCGATGCGGTGCAGGTAGGTCTTCTCGTCCTCGGGGGCCTGGTAGTTGATGACGTGCGTGACGTCGTCCACGTCGATGCCGCGGGCGGCGACGTCGGTGCAGACCAGGACGTCGACCTTGCCGTTGCGGAACGCGCGCAGCGCCTGCTCGCGGGCGCCCTGGCCGAGGTCGCCGTGGACCGCGCCGGAGGCGAAGCCGCGGCGGGTGAGCTGCTCGGCGATGTCGGCGGCCGTCCGCTTCGTACGGCAGAAGATCATCGCGCGGTTGCGGCCCTCCGCCTGCAGGATGCGGGAGACCATCTCCGGCTTGTCCATGTTGTGGGCGCGGAAGATGTGCTGCGTGATGTTGGCGTGCGTCTGGCCCTCGTCGTCCGGCGAGGTGGCGCGGATGTGCGTGGGCTGCGACATGTAGCGGCGGGCCAGCGAGATGACCGCGCCCGGCATCGTGGCCGAGAAGAGCATGGTCTGCCGCTTGACCGGGAGCATCGTGATGATGCGCTCGACGTCCGGGAGGAAGCCGAGGTCGAGCATCTCGTCGGCCTCGTCCAGGACGAGCGCCTTGACGTGCGCGAGGCTGAGCTTCTTCTGGCCGGCGAGGTCGAGCAGGCGGCCGGGGGTGCCGACGATCACGTCGACGCCCTTCTTGAGCGCCTCGACCTGGGGCTCGTACGCGCGACCGCCGTAGATGGCCTGGACGCGGACGTTGCGGACCTTGCCGGCGGTGAGGAGGTCGTTTGTGACCTGCTGGCACAGCTCACGGGTCGGGACGACCACGAGCGCCTGCGGGGCGTCGGTGAGCTGCTCGGGCTTGGCGCGCCCGGCCTCGACGTCGGCGGGGACGACGACGCGCTCCAGCAGGGGGAGGCCGAAGCCCAGCGTCTTGCCGGTACCGGTCTTGGCCTGGCCGATGACGTCGGAGCCGGAGAGGGCGACCGGGAGCGTCATCTCCTGGATGGGGAACGGATTGACGATGCCGACGGCCTCGAGGGCCTCGGCGGTTTCGGACAGAATCCCGAGTTCGCGGAAAGTGGACAGAATCTTGCCTCTTCTGTGAGACGCGGCGCGAGGCGGCGAAGGGGGTCGTACGCAAGGGGGCGTACGGACCGCGCCGGGGTAGCGAGCCGGCCACAGGGGGTGGCCGGTGGCGCGGGACCACTGCCTTCGCTCAAGCACACGTGCCGCGAGCGGATCCCTCCCGGTGCATACGTCTCGTACGTACCGTGCGGAGGGCGGTCGGTTGGGTGGAAGCCGATCGGGCCACCGACCGGGCATCCGCTGGAGCCCTGGAGACTCGCCTCCAGAAGACACAGCATGAGTTCGGCCGGCCGAATACTCGGCTGGCCTCTTAGCACTGTACCCCGGAATCGCGCATCTGTGTCCGGACAATCCTCTGTCCGGATCGGGATGAAGTGTCTGACCAGGGGGTTCACCGTGTCGCGCGGCGGGCTATCGTTCGCTGCATGGAGACGCCCGACACGCCAGAGAACGTCACTGAGCCCGCCGCCGAGGAGCTCGCCGGGATCGCCGCCCAGGACTGGGCCGAGGCCTCGGCCGACCCGCAGTACCGCGCGGCCGTAGTGGACCTGCTCGGCGCCCTCGCCTACGGCGAGCTGGCCGCCTTCGAGCGCCTCGCGGAGGACGCCAAGCTGGCCCCGACGCTGGACGACAAGGCCGCCCTGGCCAAGATGGCCGCCGCGGAGTTCCAGCACTTCCAGCGGCTGCGGGACCGCCTGGAGGCCATCGACGCGCCGCCGACCGCGGCGATGGAGCCCTTCGCGGCGGGCGTGGACGAGTTCCACCGCCAGACCGCGCCCTCGGACTGGCTGGAGGGCCTGGTCAAGGCGTACGTGGGCGACTCGATCGCCAGTGACTTCTACCGCGAGGTCGCGGTCCGTCTGGACGCCGACACCCGGGCCCTGGTCCTGGGCGTGCTGGACGACACCGGCCATGCCGAGTTCGCGATCGAGAAGGTGCGGGCCGCGATCGAGGCCGACCCGCGCGTCGGCGGGCGGCTCGCGCTGTGGGCGCGCCGGCTGATGGGCGAGGCGCTCTCGCAGGCGCAGCGCGTGGTCGCGGACCGTGACGCGCTCTCCACGATGCTGGTGGGCGGCGTGGCCGCGGGCTTCGACCTCGCCGAGGTCGGGAAGATGTTCTCCCGCATCACGGAGGCGCACACCAAGCGCATGGCCGCCCTCGGCCTGGCGGCGTAACAGGCCGACCCCCACCACCGGATCCCCGCCCGGCCCGGCTCAGGCCGTGGCTGATCGGCGGGGCCGGCCGGCGGGCCGCAGGAGCAGGGAGACCAGCGCGATGGTCACGCCCAGGGCCACCCCGAGCGTGGCCAGGGTGTGACCCGGGCCCAGCACCGAATGGCCCAGGAGGGCGCCGAAGAGGCCGGCGCCCGGGCCCGTGGCCAGCGCGAGCGTGCGGGACCGGAACTGTCCGTAGCGCCTGGGAAGCCAGCGCAGGGCTCCGAAGGAAACGGCGAGGCCGATGAGGACCGAGCCGAGCGCTTCCCAGAGGATCATGCTTGTTGCCCTCCCGTGAGGTGGCCGAGAAGCAGGGTGCAAATCGGTCGTAGCGGTCTTACCCCGGGACCGCCCCGTACAACCCTCGGCGTGGATCCTGTCTCTTATACACATTTGTTCGTCGTGCGACGCCGGGTCACATCGCGCCGAAGCCGACCTTCCGGACGGTCGGCTCGCCGATCTCGACGTACGCGAGGCGGTCGGCCGGCACGATGACCTTGCGGCCGCGGTCGTCCGCCAGGGTCAGCACCGGCGCCTTGCCGGTGAGCGCGTCGGCCACGGCGCGCTCCACTTCCTCGGCAGCCAGCCCGCTCTCCAGAACGATCTCGCGGGGCGAGTGCTGCACGCCGATCTTGACCTCCACGGCCTGTCCCTCCGAAGGTTGCGGTCCCCGGGGCGGAGCCCGCGGGGAGGGGTGCGCGGCCAGCCGCGCCGTACGTTCCACACATTAGCCCGGTACGGGGGCGGGCCGGGCCGGCGCCCGCACGCTCGCAGCGAACACGCGTGGGGGAATAGAGGCCCCGTGGGGTGCGGCTCAGTGCTGCTCGGGGGCGACCTTCGGGAAGCCCGCGATGCCGCGCCACGCCAGCGAGGTCAGCAGCTGGACCGCCGTCTCGCGAGGGACCGTGCTCTCGCTGGAGAGCCAGTAGCGCGCGACCACCTGGGAGACGCCGCCCAGGCCCACGGCCAGCAGCATGGCCTCGTCCTTGGACAGGCCGGTGTCCTCGGCGACGACCTCGCTGATCGCCTCCGCGCACTCCAGCGAGACGCGCTCGACGCGCTCGCGCACGGCCGGCTCGTTGGTCAGGTCGGACTCGAAGACCAGGCGGAAGGCGCCGCCCTCGTCCTCGACGTAGGCGAAGTAGGCGTCCATGGTGGCCGCCACGCGCTGCTTGTTCTCCGAGGTGGAGGCGAGGGCGGTGCGGACGGCCTGGAGGAGGTTGTCGCAGTGCTGGTCCAGCAGGGCCAGGTACAGGTCCAGCTTGCCGGGGAAGTGCTGGTAGAGCACCGGCTTGCTGACGCCCGCGCGCTCGGCGATGTCGTCCATGGCCGCGGCGTGGTACCCCTGCGCGACGAAGACTTCCTGAGCGGCGCCCAGGAGCTGATTGCGTCGGGCTCGGCGCGGCAGGCGCGTGCCCCGTGGGCGCGCCTCGGTCTGCTCCATGGCTGTCACGCCGCCTCCCATGAGTGTTCTGTGCACGGTGTGCACCGCGCCCGCCATCGTACTTTTCGGTAACCGGGGCGTGCGTGGTCGGAGCGGAGAATTTCACGAACCGGACGCTGTGGGAAGTCGACAAATCCCCGAAATCGCCACAGCCCGCCCCGGCGACCGTGCGGGGAGGCGGCGGGGACCGCCCCGCGAACGGCCGCCGCGGCGGGCCGGCCGGCTCAGCGGTACTCGTCCTCGTTCAGCTCCACCACCCGGGCCTGCTCGGCCCGGTCCGCCTCGTTCGCCGTGTCCGGGTCGGCTTCGGGAGGCACCTCGTCGGGGTGCGGGAACAGGTCCGCGAGTTGCTCCGCGGCGTCGGCTTCCGGGGCCTCGACGTCGAATTCCATGGCCTCCGCCTCGTCCTCTTCCTCGAAGGTTTCAGGGTCGGTCGGATCGACAGGCATACGGGATTCCTTCCGGCATCCAGGGAAGCGCCCTCAGTACTCCTTGATACGCCCTGTAACGCAGCCTAGGAGACACCGCCGCGCGCCGCCAGGCGATCTGTGACCCCTGCCACAGGGGTTCCGGCGTGACGTTCTCGTAACATTGCCCGCATGTCCTCGACCGAGTCGCCCGACGCCCGCGCCGTGCCGGTCGTGCCGCCCACCCGCTCCGCGCGGGTCAGCGAGGGCGAGGCGCTGCGCACGGTGACCCTGCCCGGTGCCACGCTCACGGTGCGCAGCCGGCCGCCCGCCCGGGCCGGGCTGCCCCCCGCGCTCCTCCTCCACGGGCTCGGCGGCTCCTCGCAGAACTGGTCGCAGCTGATGGAGCGGCTCGCCGACGTCGTCGACGCCGAGGCCGTCGACCTGCCGGGCTTCGGCGACGCGCCACCGCCCGACGACCGCGACTACTCCATCACGGGCTACGCCCGCGTGGTCATCCGCCATCTGGACGCGGGCGACCGCGGACCGGTCCACCTCATCGGCAATTCGATGGGCGGCGCCGTCGCCACCCGTGTCGCGGCCGTCCGCCCGGACCTGGTCCGCACCCTGACCCTCGTCTCGCCCGCCCTGCCCGAGCTGCGCCCGCAGCGCACCGCCGTGCCCACCGGCCTGCTGGCCGTGCCCGGCGCGGTCTCCCTCTTCGCCCGCATGACCCGCGACTGGACCCCCGAGCGGCGCACCAGCGAGGTCCTCGCCCTCTGCTACGGCGACCCCGCGCGGGTCACGCCCGAGGGCTTCGCCCTCGCGGTCGCCGAGTACGAGCGCCGGCTGGAGCTCCCCTACTTCTGGGAGGTCATGGCCCGCTCGGCGCGCGGCATCGTCGACGCGTACACCCTCGGCGGACAGCACTCGCTGTGGCGTCAGGCCGAGCGGGTCCTTGCCCCTACGCTGCTCGTGTACGGAGTGCGCGATCAGCTCGTCTCCATCCGTATGGCCCGCCGCGCGAGCAAGGCTTTCCGCGACTCGCGGCTCCTGACGCTTCTCGAAGCGGGTCATGTCGCCATGATGGAGGACCCGGACGCGGTGGCTCGCGCCTTCCGGGAACTGCTCGCAGATACCGCCACGACATTGGAACGGAGCGCCCCGCCCCGTGGGTAAACACAGCGCACGCGCCGACCGGGCCCGGCACGGGTCCGCCGCTGCCGCCGCCCCCGGTACGGGCCGCC
>KL569510.1:9969-10420 GCA_000715685.1 Streptomyces lilacinus | reverse complement strand
GCCCAGGAGGGCGGCGGGCCCCCGGCCCCCGCCCCCGACGCGGTGCCGGCCGTGCCCGGGCCCGGCTCGGGGCGCAGGCGCGGCGGCGCCTCCGGCGACGACGCCGCGCGGCTCGCGGCCGACTTCGACGCCGGCTTCGGGGCCGCGTTCGACGCGGGCTTCGGCCCCGACTTCGACGCCGGCTACACCGCCGGTCTCGGCTCCGGCGTCGCCGGCCGGCCCGAGCCGCGCGAGGCCGGGCCCGGCTGGGGCGTCATCGGCGCCCAGCGCGCCGAGGGCCCGCCCGGGGGCGGGCCCGCCGGGCGCACGTACTCCACCACCGGTTTCCTCCACCCGCCCGCGGCCTCCGTCCCCGCCCCCGTCCCCGCGCCCGCCCCGCCCGTCGACGTGGCCGGGCCCCCGGTGCCCCGGTCGCGCCGGGCGACCGGCGGCGGCATGGCGCGCACCATGA
>KL569510.1:4738-9704 GCA_000715685.1 Streptomyces lilacinus | reverse complement strand
AGATGTGTATAAGAGACAGGGCAGGTGCAGGAGAGCACGGAGAGCACGGCGCAGGCGCGCGCCACCGACGCCGTCAAGCGCTCGGAGGCGGACGCGGCCTCGCGCTCGGACAGCAGACCCACTCCCAACGGGGGTGCCGAAGTGCCGGTGACGTACGAGCAGAAGATGGCCCACAAGTACCCGCTCGCCCCGAACGCGGGCGGATCGGGTGAATTCCGGACCGTCGAGGGCCACGACGAGGCTCCTGGTAAGGGTGAAGTGGTGCGGTACCGCGTTGACGTGGAGGAGGGGCTGCCGCTGGACGGCGAGCTCTTCGCCGAAGCCGTCCACCGGACCCTCAACGACGAGCGCAGCTGGGGCCACGGCGGCAAGCGCACCTTCGAGCGGGTCTCCTCGGGCGACGTGAAGTTCGTCGTGACCCTGGCCAGCCCCCGCACCACAGCCGTGTGGTGCGCGAAGTCGGGCCTGGACACCACCGAGGACAACGTCTCCTGCGACTCCGCCATGACCGACCGCGTCATGATCAACGCCTATCGCTGGGCGCAGGGCTCGCAGACGTACGGCGATCAGATGCACGCCTATCGCCAGATGCTGATCAACCACGAGGTGGGCCACCGGCTCGGCCACGACCACGAGTCCTGCCCCGCGCAGGGCGCGCTGGCGCCCGTGATGATGCAGCAGACCAAGTTCCTCACGACGGACGACAAGACCTGCCGCCCCAACCCCTGGCCCTTCCCCGAGCCCGCACCGCGTCCCACGTCGTAGGACATCTCGTCTCTCTTGGTGAGACACTTTTGCCCCTGGCCGAAAATTCGTCCAGTCTTCTTCGCATGTCGTACCGCCACGCCCCCGAGAACGCCGGCTTCCAGCTGGCGCTGATCGGCGTGGCCGCGCACGCGGTCGCCGACATTCACTGTCGCTGAGAAGTCCTTCCTTCCGGCGTTCCCCCTTTTCACGCACACGCGTTTTCGGTGTCGCGTCCGCCGGAGGCGGTCCGACGGCGCGTCCGCACGCTCTTCCCGATCGCCTTCCGTGGGTGCTTCCCGCTCTCCTCACCCCTCGCTTCCCGCGAAAGGCTTTTCCTGTCATGCGTCAGATGTCCGTCATATCCCGTCGGGTGGCCGCAGCCAGTGTGGTTCTCGTCGGGGGCGCGGCGGCGTGCGGCCCGGAGAAGAGCGGCGGCGCCGGCAGCGGTGGAGGCGCCGAGGGCGCGCCGAAGAAGGGCGGCACGCTCACCGTCCTCAACAGGGGGCCGCAGAAGCAGTTCGACCCCGCACGCCTCTACACCTCCGGCGGCGGCAACGTCCCCTCGCTCGTCTACCGCACCCTGACCACCCGCAACCGCGAGAACGGCGCCGAGGGCACCAAGGTCGTCCCCGACCTCGCCACCGACACCGGCACGCCCAGCGACGACGCCAAGACGTGGACGTACAAGCTCAAGGACGGGCTGACGTACGAGGACGGCACGCCCATCACCTCCGCCGACATCAAGTACGGCGTCGAGCGCTCCTTCGCCGCCGAACTCTCCGGCGGCGCCCCCTACTTGCGCGACTGGCTCATCGGCGGCGACACCTACCAGGGTCCCTACAAGGAGAAGAAGGGTCTCGACTCGATCGAGACCCCGGACGCGAAGACCATCGTCTTCAAGCTGAGGAAGTCCGAGGGCGACTTCCCCTACTTCGCCACCTCCACCCAGTTCGCCCCCGTGCCCAAGGCCAAGGACACCGGCGTCAAGTACGCCGAGCACCCGGTCTCCTCCGGCCCCTACAAGCTCGTGAAGAACGTGGGCGACGGCGAGCAGATGGTCTTCGAGCGCAACCCGCACTGGTCCGAGGAGACCGACAAGGAGCGGCACGCCTACCCCGACCGCATCGAGGTCAAGTCCGGCCTGTCCTCCGCCGTGATCAACCAGCGGCTGTCCGCCGGCCAGGGCGCCGACGCGGCCGCCGTGACCACCGACACCAACCTCGGCCCCGCCGAACTCGCCCAGGTCAGCGGCGACGGGAAGCTCGCCGCCCGGGTCGGCACCGGCCACTTCGGCCAGACCAGCTACCTGGCGTTCAACCCCACGGTCAAGCCCTTCGACAACCCGAAGGTCCGCCAGGCCGTCTCGTACGCGATCAACCGCACGAGCGTCGTCAACGCCGCGGGCGGCTCCTCGCTCGCGGAGCCCTCGACGACCTTCCTGCCCAAGCAGAAGCCCCTCGGATACACGCCCTACGACCACTTCCCCGCAGGCACCAAGGGCGACGCCGCGAAGGCCAAGGAGCTGCTGAAGGAGGCCGGTTACGACAACGGCCTGGAGATCACCCTCACCCACTCCACCGCCCAGAACTTCGAGACCAGCCCCGAGATCGCGACCGCGGTCCAGGCCGCGCTCAAGGAGGCCGGGATCACGGTCAAGCTGGAGGGTCTGGAGGACAACGACTACGACGAGAGGATCCACAGCTTCGAGAAGCAGCCGGGCCTCTTCATCGCCCACTGGGGTGCCGACTGGCCCTCCGGCGGCCCGTTCCTCGCCCCGATCTTCGACGGCCGGCAGATCGTGAAGGACGGTGCCAACTTCAACACCGCCCGTCTCGACGACCCGAAGGTCAACGACGAGATCGACGCCATCAACAAGATCACCGACCATGACGCGGCCGCGCAGCGCTGGGGCGCCCTGGACAAGAAGATCGGCGAGCAGGCCCTGACCGTTCCCCTCTTCAACCCCGTCTACAAGCGCCTGTTCGGCAAGGACGTCAAGAACGTCGTCATCAGCAACTGGACCGGCGTCCTCGACATCTCGCAGGTCGCGGTCAAGTGACGGACCTCCTCATCACCACCGAACCGGAGGCGGGAGCCGCACCGGCCCCCGCCTCCGGGGCCCGGCAGGTGTGGCGGCGGCTGCGCGCGCGCAAGGCCGCGCTCGCGGCCGCCGCCGTGCTCGGCCTGCTCGTCCTCCTCGCCCTCGCCGCGCCGCTGCTGACCGCGCTGGAGGGCCAGGACCCCAACGCGTACCACGACACCCTCGTCGACTCCGCGCGCGGCGGCGTCCCCCTCGGCGACCTCGGCGGCATCAGCGCCGAGCACTGGCTCGGCGTCGAACCCGGCACCGGCCGCGACCTCTTCGCCCGGCTCCTGTACGGCGCCCGCGTCTCGCTGCTCGTGGCCGTCGGCGCCACGCTCGTGCAGATCCTCGTCGGCGTCGGCATCGGCCTGACGGCCGCGCTCGGCAACCGCTTCGTGGAGAGCGCGCTCGGGCACGTCACCGACGTCATGGTCGCCATGCCGCTGCTGGTCTTCGCCATCGCCCTGATGGCCGTCGTCCCGGCGGACTTCCCGCGCCCGGTGCTGCTCGTCGTCGCCATCGGACTGCTGCAGTGGGGCGGCATGGCACGGCTCGTGCGCGCCCAGACGCTCAGTCTGAAGAAGCTCGACTTCGTCTCGGCCGCCCGGCTCACCGGCGGCTCCACCTGGCGGATCGCCCGGCGCGAGCTGCTGCCCTCGCTCGCCGCGCCCGTGATCACCTACGCGGCCGTCCTGCTGCCGACCAACATCGCCCTCGAGGCCGGCATGTCCTTCCTCGGCGTGGGCGTGAAGCCCCCGACCCCCTCCTGGGGCGAGATGCTGTCGACCGCCACCACCTGGTTCCGCGCCGACCCCATGTACGTCCTGCTGCCGGCGCTGCTGCTGTTCGTCACCACCCTCGCCTTCACCGTGTTCGGCGACGGGGTGCGCACCGCGCTCGACCCGCGCGCGGAATCCCGCCTGGGCGTCGGCAGGAGCCGGCGCACGGCCCGTACGAGCGGCGCGGGAGGCGCGGCGTGATCGGCTACCTCCTGCGGCGCGCCCTCGGCGCGCTCGTCGTCGTCCTCGTCCTGTCCGCCGTCGTCTACGCGACCTTCTACATCGCCCCCGGCGACCCCGCGCGGCTGGCCTGCGGGCCGCGCTGCAACCCCGAGCAGATCGCCCAGGTCCGCGAGCAGCTCTCCCTCGGCGATCCCGTGTACGTGCAGTACTGGCACTTCCTCCAGGGCATCGTCGCCGGGCACGACTACTCCACCGGCACCGGCGTGCTGCACTGCGACGCGCCCTGCTTCGGGCTGTCGTACCAGAACGACCAGCAGGTCACCGACCTGATCGTCCAGCGACTGCCCGCCACCGCCTCGCTGGCCGTCGGCGCCATGGTCGTGTGGCTGCTGCTGGGCACCGGCACCGGACTGCTGTCCGCGCTGCGGCGCGGCGGGCTCACCGAGCGGGTGCTGACCTGGCTCACGCTCGCCGGCACCGCGACCCCGGTCTTCATCAGCGGTCTGGGACTGCTGATGGTCTTCTGCGCCTACCTCGAGTGGCTGCCCTTCCCCTCCTACGTGCCGCTGACCGACGACCCCGAGCAGTGGGCCTGGAACATGCTGCTGCCCTGGGCCGCGCTGGGACTGCTGGAATCGGCGAAGTACGCCCGTCTCACCCGCAGTTCCCTGCTGGAGACGCTGGCGGAGGACCACATCCGCACCTTCCGCGCCTACGGCGTCGGCGAGCGGGCGCTCGTCGGCCGCCACGCCCTGCGCGGCGCGGTCGCGCCCGTCATCGCCCTGACGGCCGCCGACTTCGGGTCGATGTTCGGCAACGCGGTCCTCACCGAGATGATGTT
Organism: Streptomyces lilacinus; assembly: GCA_000715685.1. Taxonomy (GTDB): domain Bacteria; phylum Actinomycetota; class Actinomycetes; order Streptomycetales; family Streptomycetaceae; genus Streptomyces; species Streptomyces lilacinus. Next base: position 5,071 of record KL569510.1, on the reverse strand, counting down.
CGGCCTGCCCGGGATCGGCCAGCTGCTCGTGAACGCCACCCGCACCATCGACCTGCCGGTCGTCGTCGCCGTGGTGATGGTCACAGGAACGGCCGTCGTCGTCGCCAACATCGTGGCCGACCTGCTGTACGTCGCCGCCGACCGAAGGGTGGCCCTGTGATGAGCACTTCCACACCCCGTACGGAACCCCTCGTCGTGGTGGACGGGCTGTCCGTCGCCTTCCCGGCCGCGCCCGCCTCGGCGGCGCTCGACGCCGGCGACGGCCTGGTCCGGGCCGTCACGGACCTGTCCTTCACGGTCCCGGCCGGCGGCGCCCTCGGCATCGTCGGCGAG
>KL569510.1:3716-4485 GCA_000715685.1 Streptomyces lilacinus | reverse complement strand
AGACCCTCGGCATCGTCGGCGAGTCCGGCTCCGGCAAGTCCACGGCCGCCGGCGCCCTTCTGGGCCTCCACCGCGGCACCGGCGCCGAGGTCACCGGCTCCGTGCGCGTCGCCGGCCACGACGTCGAGGCCGCCGACGACGCCGCGCTGCGGCGGCTGCGCGGCGCCACGGCGGCCATGGTCTTCCAGGACCCGCTCTCCTCGCTCGACCCCTACCAGGCCGTCGGCGACCAGATCGCCGAGGTCTACCGCGTCCACCACCGCGAGGCCTCCCGGCGCGACGCGCGCGCCCGGGCCGTGCGGGTGCTCGAGCGGGTCGGCATCCCCGACGCCGCCCGCCGCGCCCGCTTCCGCCCGCACGAGTTCAGCGGCGGCCAGCGGCAGCGCGTCCTCATCGCGATGGCCATCGCCTGCGAACCCCGCCTCCTGGTCGCCGACGAGCCCACCACGGCCCTCGACGTCACCGTCCAGGCGCAGATCCTCGGCCTCCTGCGCGAACTGCGCGAGGAGACCGGCATGGGCCTGGTCCTCGTCACCCACGACCTGGGCGTGGCGGCCGGCAGCGTCGACGAGCTCCTGGTGATGAAGGACGGCCGCGCCGTCGAGCGCGGCCCGGTGCGCGGCGTGCTCGACGCACCCCGCGAGCCGTACACACGCGACCTGTTGGCGGCCGTGCCGCGGATAAACGTCCGGCGGGAGGGGCGGTCCGCGCCCGGAGGTGACGACTCCGTCCTCCTCGAAGCCGCCGGCCTGCACCGGCGGTTCGGGCG
>KL569510.1:3056-3467 GCA_000715685.1 Streptomyces lilacinus | reverse complement strand
GGCGGACGGAGGGTCGCCGCCGTCGAGGACGTGTCGCTGACCGTCCGCGCGGGGGAGACCGTCGGCGTGGTCGGCGAGTCCGGCAGCGGCAAGACGACGCTCGGCCGGATGCTGGTGCGCCTCCTGGAGCCCACCGAAGGACAGCTGCGCTACCGCGGCCGCGACATCGCCGGCCTGAAGGAGCGCCAACTGCGCGCCTTCCGCGGCGAGCTGCAGATGGTCTTCCAGGACCCGGTCTCCTCGCTCAACCCCCGGCGCAGCATCGGCGAATCCATCGCCGACCCGCTGCGGGCCGCCGGCCGGCTGGACGACGCGCGCATCGTCGCGCGCGTGAAGGAGCTGCTCGAGCGCGTCGGCCTCGACCCCGACGCGTACCACCGCTACCCGCACGAGTTCAGCGGCGGCCCGCGG
>KL569510.1:2313-2783 GCA_000715685.1 Streptomyces lilacinus | reverse complement strand
GATGTGTATAAGAGACAGGCGCGTGGGCATCGCCCGGGCGCTCGCCCCCGAGCCGAAGCTGATCGTGTGCGACGAGCCGGTCTCCGCGCTGGACGTCACCACCCAGGCACAGGTCGTGCGACTGCTCGGCGAGTTGCAGCGCGACCTCGGCCTCGCGCTCGTCTTCATCGCCCACGACCTCGCCGTTGTCCGCCAGGTGAGTGACCGCCTGGTCGTCATGCGGGGCGGTCGCGTGGTGGAGGAGGGCCCGGCGGACAGCGTCTACGAAAACCCCCGGCACGCCTACACGCAGGGACTGCTCGCCGCCGTGCCGCGGCTCGAACCGGCGGAAGCCACCGCATAGCGCGATCCAACGTCCCATCTGCCGGAAAGTCACTCCCGTTCACCCCTTCCGGTGGCGCGACGGACAACCGTCCGCCGCGCCACCGGCGAGCGCGCATAGCGTGCTCCCGCTGTCTCTTATACACATC
>KL569510.1:1232-2023 GCA_000715685.1 Streptomyces lilacinus | reverse complement strand
TGCCGGTAACGGCGGCTTCCGACAAGGGAGAACGGGGGTGCGTTCGTGCGTGTGGGACTGCTTTCCGAGGGCGGCTATCCGTATGCCGCGGGCGAGGGCGGTGAGTGGTGCGACCGGCTCGTGCGCGGGCTCGGCCAGCACGACTTCGAGCTCTACGCCCTGAGCCGGACGGCCCGTCAGGAGGACAGCGGTTGGCACGCCCTGCCGGGCAACGTCCGGCGGGTCCGAGCGGCCCCGCTGTGGGGAAGCTCGGCGTCCGGCAGCGCGGGACGCGCGTACGGCCCGTACGGACGCGACCAGCGGCGGCGGTTCGCCGGACACTTCGGGGACCTGGCCGCCGCGATCACCCTGCCCGGCGATCAGGCGTACCGTTTCACCGACGGGCTCCACGGCCTCGCCGACCTCGCCCGCGACGAGGGCGGCCTCGCGGCCGCGCTCCGCTCCGAAGTCGCCCTGCGCGCCCTGGAAACCGCCTGCCGCGCCCCCGGCGCCCTCCCCGCGGCGTACGGCATCCGCGTCGCCGACCTCCTCGTCGTCGCCGGCCTCCTCGAGCGGGCCCTGCGACCCCTGTCCCTCGACTGGTACGGCACCGCCGACGGCGACCGCGGCCTCGCCGCCGTCGACCTCTGCCACGCCACCTCCACCGGCTCCGCCGCCCTCCCCGGCCTCCTGGCCAAACGCTTCTTCGGCACCCCGCTGCTCGTCACCGAGTACGAGGTCGGCCTGCGCGCGTACTACCTGACGGGCCAGGAGGGCCACTCCACCGCCGTCCGCACCTGTCTCTTATACAC
>KL569510.1:0-1123 GCA_000715685.1 Streptomyces lilacinus | reverse complement strand
CAGAGATGTGTATAAGAGACAGGTGCGGCGCCGAGCGCTCCCGACTGCGCACCGTCTACCCCGGCACCGACGCCGGCCCCTACGAGGCGGTGGGGGAGGCCGACGAGAGCGCGCCCCCCGCCGGGCCCGCGCTGGTGTGGGCCGGCGGCCCGGTCGAGCCCCACCTGTGGGAGGCCCTGGCCCTGGTCCGCGCGACCGAACCGGGCGTACGGCTGAGAGTCGTCGGCGCGCCCCCGGATACCGCCGGGGCCGTGCCGGAGGGCGTCGACGTCCGCCCGGCCCGCGGTCCCGAGGACTACGCCGCGGGCGCCGTCGTCCTCCTCTCCGGGGCCGTCGACGGCTTCCCGGCCGCCCTCACCGAGGCCATGTTCTGCGGCCGGGCCACGGTCTCGCCCGACGTCGGCGCCGTCCGCGAAGTCATCGGCGGCACCGGCCTGGTCGTCCCCCCGCGCGACCCCACCGCCCTGGCCGACGCCTGCCTGGCCCTGCTCGGCGACCCCGCCCGCCGCGCCCGGCTGGGCGCCGCCGCCCGCGCCCGCGCCCTCGAGCTCTTCACCGTCGACCAGAACGTCTCCGCATTCGGGGCGCTCTACCTCGAGGTCCTCTCCCGCGCCCCCGTCCACCACACCACCCCCGACCCCGCCGTCCCCTTCTCCCACGCCGCCGAGGGCACCACGCCGCTGTCCGTCTCCCCGCGCTCCGCCTCCCCCACCTGGGCAGGGCGCCCATGACCACATCCCTGCGCCCCGACAGCGCCACGGCCTCGGCTCCCGTCGGCATAGCCGAGGCCCCCCACGCCCTCCCCCCGGGCCCGGCCCCGGCGGCCGGCCCCCCGGCCGACCCGGTCAAGGCCCTCCTCGCCCGCCACCACGCGCTGTGCGTCGACGCCGTCGACGCGCTCGAGATCGCCGCCGTCCTCGAGGCGCGCGGCATCGGCGACCGCGAGGCCGCCGCCCACCGCCACCGCGACGTCTTCTCCCTGGCCGAGGAGCTCAACGCCCGCGTCGAGCGCACCCTCGACCGCGCCGACGAACGCCCGGACGCCCCTCCGGTCCGTGACCGGCCGCGGACGCACGACGGCTGTGCGGCGCTGCGCCGCGGCTGGACCGTCACCGGCACCCTG
>KL569509.1:26581-27634 GCA_000715685.1 Streptomyces lilacinus | reverse complement strand
ACCGGGGTCCGGGGCGGAGCCCCGGTCTCGCCCCTACGGCCGCAAGGCCCGCAGCAGCAGGTCCGCCAGGTGGTCCGCCACCTGCCGCGGGCCGAGCGCGCCGTCCGGCCGGTACCAGCTGCCGAGGTGGTGGACCGACCCGAAGTGGTAGTCCACCACCAGGTCCGCCGGCGTCGCCCGGCTGAAGACGCCCGCGCGCTGCCCCTCCTCCACCAGCGCCCGGAACCGCTCGTGGTAGCGGCGCCGCTCCGTCCGTACCTGCTTGAGCTTCTCCGGCCCGAGGTGGTGCATCGACCGGAAGAAGATCTTCGTGTCGTCGAGGTTCTCTATGGTCGTCACCACCACGTCCGCCGCCGCCTCCCGCAGCCGCCGCTCGACCGGCGCGTCCGCCTCCGCGAAGCCGTCCAGCCGCTCCTGCTGCAGGCGCAGCACCCGGCCGTACACCTCGTGGAGCAGGTCGTCCTTCGAGCCGAAGTAGTGGTACAGCGCACCCTTGGTGACCCCCGCCGCCTCCACGATCTCCTGCACCGACGTGCGGTCGTAGCCCCGCTCGGCGAAGAGCCGGGTGGCCGCGGCCAGCAGCCGCCGCGGCACCGGTCTGCCGCCGTTCTCCGTCGCTCCGGCTGTCGCCGCCCTGATGCTCGTACTCACCCGCCGCCACCCGCCTTCCGCTGAGGTGCGGTGCCGCGCCGCGTACGCGGCTCCCCTCTCGGATCTTGCCACTCGGGGGCCCGGGTCCGCCGGGTGTTGCGAGGGTTGCGCCAAGGTGCCCTTAGCACACAGACCGGCGGGTTTCGTCACGGATGAGTGAAGCCCGTGGAGAACGGCTGGACGGGCCCCCTTGACGGCAGGAAGATGCGCGCACAACTGACCGGGCACAGGGGGACGCCATGGCGGACATCGGTGTGGAGCCGTACTGGGAGCTGACGTTCGACGCCGAGGGCGACGTGTCCCCTGCCGAACGGGACGCCTTGGCGAGAGGGGTGACGGAACGACAGCTGACCGACCTCGTGCCTGTCTCTTATACACATCTCTGATGGCGCGAGGGAGGCG
>KL569509.1:26040-26342 GCA_000715685.1 Streptomyces lilacinus | reverse complement strand
TGTATAAGAGACAGGCTCGGTGGCGACCGGACTCTACGGCCGCTTCTTCTCCCCCTTCCCCTCCCTCCTCGCCGCCTCCACCGGCACCGCCGGCACCGTCCGCCTCGGCTACGCGGGCGTGATCTGGCCGTCCATGCGGTTCACGGACGAGCCCATACCCGACTTCCCCGACGCGCGGCCCGCCTCGGCCGCGGCCGGGACGCTCGGTTCGGCCGGTCCGGCCGGTCCCGTCCTGGACCCGGGGACCCTGGAGGCGCTGGCCCGCGTCTTCCCCGGCAGCGAGGCGCTGCTGGACCGGCTGG
>KL569509.1:25065-25736 GCA_000715685.1 Streptomyces lilacinus | reverse complement strand
GGCCGCCGCGGACCCGTGCGCGGACGACGCGGACCGGGCCGTCGGGGAGCCCGCGGAACCGGCCATGTTCACCGAGAGCCCGCAACTGGTCTGCGCGCGCTTCGCCGACGCGCTGGAGCTCTCGGGCGTGGCCCGCGCCGAGCTCTTCGGCGGGGTGCGCCGGCTGTGGTCGGGCGCGCTCGAGCTGCTGCGGCAGGGCTCGTACTGGGAGATGAAGCGGCGCGCGGGCACCGTGGGGGAGAAGGGGCTGGGGCCGCTCCTGGGCGCGCTCGCCGACACCGCCCCCGACCTGCGGGTGCACCTGGTGGGGCACAGCTTCGGCGGGCGGCTCGTGGCCTTCGCCCTGCGCGGGCTGCCGGCGCGCGCCCGCTGCGTGCACTCCGTCACCCTGCTCCAAGGCGCCTTCTCGCACTACGCGTTCGCGCCCCGCCTGCCCTTCGCCGCGGACCGCGCCGGCGCGCTGAAGGAGCTCCACACCCGGGTCGAGGGCCCGGTGGTCTGCTGCCACTCGCGCCACGACCAGGCCCTGGGCACGCTCTACCCGCTGGCCTCCCGGGTCTCCGGCGCGGACGACTCCCTGCTCGGCCTGGACGACCCCCGCTGGGGTGCCATGGGCCACGACGGCGTCCAGGGTGTGACCGGCGCGGCCCGGCTGTCCCTCGCCGAGGCGC
>KL569509.1:24284-24765 GCA_000715685.1 Streptomyces lilacinus | reverse complement strand
CCCGCCGTCCGGCGCGCACAGCGACATCTGCCACGACGAGCTGGCCCGACTCGTCCTCCTCGCGGGCCGCGTACCGCGCTGACCGGCCGGCATCGCGCGTCGGCAGGCTTGCACTCGGCTCCACATCTGTGCGCCCGATGGGGGTAGCAGAGCGGGAGTCGGCCGCGCAGCGTCCGACGGACATGGATCCGATTCGCGGCGAGATACGTCCCTTCCATGTCGATCCGAGTCCGCGCCGCCGGAGGTGGGAAGAGTGGCAGGTTTCAGAGCACTGGCCCGAGAGGTCCGCAATCCCCGGAACACCATCGCACTGCGACGGACGTCCCTGCGCAAATGCCTCGAGCGCTTCGCCCCCTACGGGCACCGGGCGACCTGGCGACATCTGTGCGCCCGCGCCGGGATCGCCCCCGACGACCGCGCGCCCGACCCCGCGCGGCTGATCGCCGCGCTGGCCGAGCTGGAGGAGGCGCGCGAGGTATGG
>KL569509.1:23541-24026 GCA_000715685.1 Streptomyces lilacinus | reverse complement strand
CCGCCGTGAGAAGCACGACGGCATCCGCCAGCCCAGCGCCGTCGACGACTGGCACCGCAACACCTGGGGCGGCTGCGACATCGTGCCGTGCGCCTCGCCCGACGTGACCCCGGACGCCCGCCTCGCGGACGTCCTGCGCCGGGTGATATCCGCGATGGAGTCCGCACCGGGCGACGGCTGCCCGGTGTGCGCGCAGGAACGCCTCGAATGGCACACGGACCTGGAGCGCTACCCGCTGCAGGGCCCCGTCTGCACGGACTGCGGCATCGTGGTGCCGGTCTCCGTGCTCACCCCCGCGGCTCTGTCGGCGTCCCGGAGGTACGCCCTCGCCGACCGGTACGCGGCGGTATGACCGCGCTCCCCGGCCCACCGGGGAGCGCCCACCTCGGCGCGGGCGGCCCGGCGCCGCGCGTCAGCCCAGTATCGAGCCGCTGCCGCCCGCCCCGCCGAAGCGGTCGTCGGGGTTGGACAGCGCGCACTTGTCG
>KL569509.1:19503-23248 GCA_000715685.1 Streptomyces lilacinus | reverse complement strand
CAGCCGATGCAGCCGTCGAGGTGGTCCCGCAGCTTGCTCAACTGCGCTATGCGCTGGTCGAGCTCCTCGCGCCAGTCCTCCGACAGCCGGGCCCAGTCGGCCCGGTTGGGGGTGCGCCCGTCGGGCAGCTTGGCGAGCGCGTCGCGGATCGTGGCCAGCGGTATGCCGACCCGCTGGGAGGCGCGGATGAAGGCGACGCGGCGCAGCGCGTCACGGCCGTAGCGGCGTTGGTTGCCCGAGGTGCGCCGGCTGGTGATGAGGCCCTTGGTCTCGTAGAAGTGCAGGGCGGAGACGGCCACGCCGCTGCGCGCGGAGAGCTGCCCGACCGTGAGCTCGTGAACCTTCATGGAAATCTGCGGCACAGCCCGACTGTACGTCAGCGGTGGAGGTCAAATGCCGTGCGGGCGGCCGACCATGCGCAGCACCAGCCCCGCGTAGAGGTCGCCGACCTCGTCGGGGGTGCGCCGGCCGTCGGCGGTGAACCAGCGGGCGACGTCGACGCACAGCGACAGCACGGCGAGGGCCGTGCCGCGCACGTCGTCGACGGCGAACTCGCCCGCGGCGACGCCGTCCTCGATGATCTCCCGGACCGCCGCGTCGGTCTCCCGGCGCAGGGCCACGATCTCGGCGTGGTGCTCCTCGCCGAGCGCGCCCAGCTCGTACTGGACGACCCGGGCGGTGGTGTGGTGCTCGGCGTGCCAGCGCACGAAGCGGCGGACGGCGTCCGCGAGGCGTTCGGCCGGGGTGCCGGCACCGTCGCGGGCGTCGCGCAGGATGCCGAGGGCGAGCCGGTGGCCGACGCCGCTGATGCGGTAGAGCAGCTCTTCCTTGGTCCTGAAGTGGATGTAGAGCGCCGCGGGGCTCATGCCGGCGCGGCCGGCGATGTCCCGGGTGGTGGTGGCGTGGTAGCCGCGCTCGGCGAAGGCCTGGACGGCCGCGGTCAGCAGCCGCCGGGCGGCGTCGGGCGTGACGTCGGCCCACTCCTCGGTCGGTCGCTGGTCCGCGCCCATGGCAGTGCCCCGCTCTCCGGGCCCGTCCCGGGCCCCTCGCCGGCAGAAGGACGAACACCATACCCCGAGGCTGAGCAAGCGCTTAGAGCGCGTAGGGGCATGGTCCTCCCGCCGCGCGGGCAGCATGCCCTCATGACCGACGGGCGCACCCTTCCGGTGGCGGCCACGGCGCTGACCGCCACGGTGGCGGTCTACGTCACGCTGGTCGCCTTCGGCAACATCACCGACTTCGGCACCAACCAGGAATTCGTCCGCCACGTCCTGGCCATGGACACGACCTTCCAGGACGACGACCTGATGTGGCGGGCGATCACGAACCGTACGCTCCAGGACGTCGTCTACGTCGCCATCATCGTCTGGGAGACGGTGGCCGCGCTCGTGCTCGCCGCGGCCACCGCGCTGTGGGCGCGCGGACTGGGCCGCGCCGGCCCGGGGTTCGCGCCCGCCCGCCGGCTGACGACGCTGGGGCTGCTGATGCTCATGCTGCTCTTCGGGCTGGGCTTCATCGCGATAGGTGGCGAGTGGTTCGCGATGTGGCAGTCGTCGAAGTGGAACGGACTGCAGGCGGCGTTCCGCGACTTCACCGTCGCGGGCCTCGTGCTCGTCCTCGTCCACCTGCCCCAGCCGCGGTGGAGCCGTTAGCTTTATTGATCACGAGCGACGTGGCGGGCCAGCTCCCGCCGGGCGAGGGAGCGCTGGTGCACCTCGTCCGGCCCGTCCGCCAGCCGCAGCGTCCGCGCCGCGGCCCACAGCTCCGCCAGCGGGAAGTCCTGGCTCACCCCGCCCGCGCCGTGCAGCTGCACCGCCTTGTCGATGATGTCCGCGACCGTGCGCGGTGTGGCGATCTTGATGGCCTGGATCTCGGTGTGCGCGCCCCGGTTGCCCACCGTGTCCATCAGCCAGGCGGTCTTCAGCACCAGCAGCCGCAGCTGCTCCACCGCCACCCGCGCGTCGGCGATCCACTCCCGCACCACGCCCTGCCGGGCGAGCGGCCCGCCGAAGGCCGTACGGTCCACCGCGCGCCGGCACATCAGCTCGATCGCGCGCTCGGCCATGCCGATCAGCCGCATGCAGTGGTGGATCCGGCCGGGGCCCAACCGGGCCTGGGCGATGGCGAAGCCGCCGCCCTCCTCGCCGATCAGGTTGGCCGTCGGGACGCGGACGCCGTCGAGGACCACCTCGGCGTGGCCGCCGTGGTAGTGGTCCTCGTAGCCGTAGACCCGCATGGCGCGCCGGATCTCCACCCCCGGGGTGTCCCGGGGCACCAGGACCATCGACTGCCGGCGGCGCACGTCCGAGCCCTGCGGATCGGTCGCGCCCATCACGATGAACACCCGGCAATTCGGGTGCAGGGCACCGGAGATGTACCACTTGCGGCCGGTGATGACGTACGCGTCGCCGTCCCGCTCGATGCGGGTCCGGATGTTGGTGGCGTCGGAGGAGGCCACCTCCGGCTCGGTCATCGCGAAGGCCGACCGGATCTCGCCCGCCAGCAGCGGCGCCAGCCAGCGCTCGCGCTGCTCCGCCGTGCCGAACTGCGCGAGCAGCTCCATGTTCCCGGTGTCGGGCGCCGCGCAGTTGAGGGCGGTGGGCGCCAGCTGGGGGCTGCGGCCGCTGATCTCGGCGAGCGGCGCGTACTGGAGGTTGGTCAGCCCGGCCCCGTGCTCCTGGTCAGGCAGGAAGAGATTCCACAGCCCGCGCCGTCGGGCCTCGGCCTTGAGCTCCTCGACGACGGGAGGTACGTCCCACGGGGAGGCGAGCTCCGCCCGCTGGGCGGCGACGGTGGCCTCCGCCGGGTACACGTGCTCGTCCATGAAGGCCAGCAGTCTCCCGCGCAGTTCCTCGGTGCGGGCGTCGTACGCGAAGTCCATGTGCTCTTCTCAGCCCTTTCGCAGGGTGGCCGTGCCGTTGTCGATGAACAGCGGGACGAGCTCACCGATGCGGTCGAAGCCCGCGCCGACGGTCTGCCCGAGGGTGTGGCGGTAGTGGATGCCCTCGAGGATCACGGCCAGCTTGAAGTACGCGAAGGCGGTGTACCAGGGCAGCGTCGAGACGTCCCGGCCGGAGCGGGCGGCGTACCGCTCGGCGATCTCGCCGGGCTCCGGATGGCCGGGGGCGCCCCCGGTGGCGGCGACGGGGGAGCCGGCGACCTCCCGCTGCTCGCTGTACATCATCAGCAGGCCGAGGTCGGTGAGCGGGTCGCCGAGGGTGGACATCTCCCAGTCCAGGACGGCCCGTACGGTGTCGTCGGCGCCGACGAGCACGTTGTCGAGCCGGTAGTCGCCGTGGACGACGGCGGGCGCGGGGGAGTCCGGCAGCTTCCGGGCCAGCTCCGCGTGCAGCGCGTCGATGCCGGGCAGCTCCCGGCTCCGGGACGCCGCCAGCTGCTTGCCCCACCGGCGCAACTGCCGCTCGAGGAACCCCTCGGGGCGCCCGAAGTCCCCCAGCCCGACCGCCCCCGGCTCCACGGCGTGCAGGTCGACGAGGGTGTCCACGAGCCCCAGCACGATCCGCCGCGTGCGCTCGGCACCGAGGGCGGCGAGCTGCCGCGCCGTGCGGTACGGCGTGCCCGCCACGTACTCCATGACGTAGAAGGGCGCCCCGATGACGTCCTCGTCCTCGCACAGCACCAGCACCTCCGGCACCGGCACCGCGCTGCCGCGCAGCGCGCCGATCACCCGGTGCTCGCGCGCCATGTCGTGGGCGGTGGCCAACACATGCCCCAACGGCGGGCG
>KL569509.1:18341-19207 GCA_000715685.1 Streptomyces lilacinus | reverse complement strand
ATGTGTATAAGAGACAGAGATACGTGAGGTTGGACCGCCCGCCCTCGATCACCTCGACCCCCAACGGCCCCCGCACCAGCCCCGGCCGCCCCCTCTCCAGGTACGCCCGCAGCCGCTCGCCGTCGAGACCCGGTGGGGAACTGCTCCTGCTCATCGCGTGCTCCTTCACGGGGAGTCGGCCCTGCGGCGCGCTGCCGCGATCATCATGCCGACCGGTCGGTTTGCCGTCCAGGGGGCGGCGGGACCGGCTACGCGTGACAGGCGATCGGCACTCCGCCGTTCATGACCGTCATGTCGCCGAGGACCGTCAGCAGGTCCAGCGGCGTTCCCAGGGGCAGTCCCTCGATCTCCGCGTAGGCGCGGTGGAGGTTGGCGACGAGGCGCTCGCTCTCGCGGAGGGCGGCGAATTCGCCCAGGTCGGCCTCGCGGGCGGCCTCGAGGGGGGTGCGGCCGGCGGCGTGGGCGGTGCGGGCGAGGTCTTGGACCCAGCGGAGGTAGGCCTCGACCGTGTCGTAGGCGCCGGGGTCGGTGACGCGGCCGTGGCCCGGTACGACGGTGTGGGCGTCGAGGCCGCGCAGGGTCTCCAGGGCGCGGAGGGAGCCGTCGAGGGAGCCCATCATGACGAAGGGGGTGCCGCCGTTGAAGACGAGGTCGCCGGTGAAGACGATGCCCTGTTCCGGCAGCCAGGCGATCGTGTCGCCGAGGGTGTGCGCGGGGCCCGGGTGCAGGAGGCGGACCTCGGTGTCGCCGAGGTGGAGGGTCAGCGCGTCCTCGTACGTGAGGGTGGGCGGGGTGACCTCGATGGCGCCGTAGTCGACGGTCGGCCAGGCGAGGTGCAGCTGCAGGCCCGCCGCCAGGGTCTCGCA
>KL569509.1:13468-18096 GCA_000715685.1 Streptomyces lilacinus | reverse complement strand
TGTGTATAAGAGACAGGCACTCGGCGTGGCCGACGACGGTGGCGCCGGGCGTGAAGACGCAGTTGCCGTAGGTGTGGTCGCCGTGGTGGTGGGTGTTGACCACGGTCGTCGGCAGCGGCGCGCCGCTCGCGACGACGGCGTCGCGCAGCAGCTTCGCCCGGCGCTCGGTGGCGGCCGTGTCGATCAGCAGCGTGCGCTCGCCGTCGGTGACGAAGCCCGCGTTGTTCAGGCACCAGCCGCCGTCGGGCTGGACGTACGCGCTCACTCCCGGGGCGAGCGCGACGGTGTACGGGTCGGTGCCTTCCGGGCCGCCGGAGGGCACGGACGTGGGCGTTGCGGTCATCGGTGGGCTCCCCTCGCCGTCCGCCGCGCGGCTGGGCGGACCGGACTGGCCGTCAGAATACGGGCGCGGTCCGGGAGATGGAGAGACCGCCTCAGGCGCGGTGCTCCAGGCCGGGGCGGAGTCGCTCCAGCAGTCCGTAGAGCACCGTGCGCTCCGCCTCGTCCAGGGCGTCGAGCGCGCTGTGGGTGGCCTGCATCTCGGCGCGCACCCGGCGGATGATCTCGTGGCCCTCGTCGGTGGCCACCACGTTCTTCACCCGGCGGTCGGTGGGGGCGGGCTCGCGGCGGACGAGGCCGCGGGCCTCGAGCCGGTCGACGATGCCGGTGACGTTGGAGGCGTCGCAGACCAGCAGGGCGGCCAGGCCGCGCATCGGGACCGGGCCCTTGAGCTGGGCCAGCAGTTTGGCCTGGACGGACGTGAGGCCGTGCCGGGCGGCGGCCGCGGCGAAGTCCTGCCACTGGGCGGTGCCGAGCGCCGCCACCAGCTCCAGCAGCTGGGCCTTGGTGGGGGTCGGAGAGGTCGTGCCGGTCATGGGTCGAGTGTACTCAAAGAGCTTGAAGACTTAAACCATTAACTTGACTATCTGAAGTATTGCGTCGTAGCGTGGTGCGAGTTGCTTGACGATCTCAAGCATCAATGTCGTGAAGTAACGCGCAGCACACCCGAAGGAACCACCGCCCCATGACTTCCCCCGCGCCCACGGCCGACGGCGGCCGGCGCAACGAGACAGTGATCGTCTTCGCGCTGAGCCTCGCCGCCATGGTCGTCTCGATGATGCAGACGCTGGTCGTGCCGATCCTGGGCCTCATCCAGCGCGACCTCGACACCAGCTCCGCCGACGTCAGCTGGGTCACCACCGCGACGCTGCTCTCCGCCGCCGTCTTCACCCCGCTGCTCGGCCGCTTCGGCGACCAGCACGGCAAGAAGAAGACCCTGGTCGCCGTGCTCGTCGTCATGGTCGCGGGCTCCGTCCTCGCCGCCCTGACCCACTCCCTGCTCTGGCTGATCGTCGGCCGGGTGCTCCAGGGCGCCGCCACCGCGATCTTCCCCCTCGCCCTGTCCGTCCTGCGCGAGGAGGTCCGCCCGGCCAAGCTGCCCGGCGCGATGGCCATGGTCAGCGGCACCCTCGCCTTCGGCAGCGGCCTGGCCCTCGTCGCCACCGGCCTGCTCACCTCCGGCGACAACCCCGACTACCGCAGCGCCTTCTGGCTGGCCACCGGCCTCGCCGCGCTCGCCCTCGTCGCCGTCGTCACCCTGGTGCCCGCCACCCGCGAGACCACCGGCGGCCGCACCGACGTCCTCGGCGCCCTCACCCTGGCGGCCACCCTGGTGCTGCTCCTGCTGCCCATCACCCAGGGCCACGAGTGGGGCTGGTCCTCCGCCCGCACCCTCGGCTGCTTCGCCGGCGCCGTGGTGATGGCCGTGGTCTGGACGCTCGTCGAGCGCAAGGTCCGCGAGCCGCTGGTCGACATGAAGATGTTCGCCCACCGCCCGGTGCTCTTCGCCAACGTCGCCGGCCTGCTCGTCGGCTTCGGCTCCTTCGCCCTCTTCATCGGCGTCTCCTACCTCGTCCAGATGCCGTCGAAGATCGCGGGCTACGGCTTCGACGCCAGCGTCCTGCGCGCCTCCGTCGAGTACCTGCTGCCCAGCACCATCGTCTCGCTGCTCGCCGCCCCCGTCGGCGGCCAGCTCGTCCGCCACCACGGCCCGCGCCTGGTCCTGCTGCTCGCCTCGCTCGTCGGCACCGCCGGCTTCGTCTGGATCGCCCTCGACCACGAGCACACGTACTCCGTCATCGCCGCCGGCATGTTCGTCGGCGCCGCCATCAGCCTCGGCTACGCCGCCATGCCCGCCGTGATCGTCGCCAGCGTGCCGCACCACCAGACCGGCATCGCCAACGGCATCAACTCCATCTCCCGCTCCACCGGCAGCGCCATCGGCAGCGCGATGATCACCACCGTCCTGGCGTCCAAGAGCATCGAGCACCTGCCGCCGGGCGCGCCCAAGCTGCCCGCCGAGAGCCAGTTCAGCCTGACCTTCGTCATCGCGGGCACCGCGTTCCTGCTGGTCTCCCTGGTGGCCTGGCTGGGCCTGCGGAAGATCCACACCCCGGCGGCAGCGGTGGCGGCCCCGGCCGACGCGGCCGACGCTGGGACCGCACCGGCCACCACCCGCTGAGCATCACCCGTACCCCCCGTAAAGGAGCCACCATGAAGGCTGTCAGCTACCGGACCTACGGCGGCCCCGAGGTCCTCGAGTACGGCGATCTGCCGAAGCCCAAGGTGGGCCCGGACGCCGTCCTGATCGAGGTCCGGGCGGCGGCCGTCAACCCCGTCGACTGGAAGGTCCAGGCCGGCTACCTCGACGGCATGATCCAGCCCGTCTTCCCGGTCGTCCCCGGCTGGGACGTCTCCGGCGTCGTCGTCGAGCTGGGCGCGGACACCCCCGAGTTCCAGGTCGGCGACGAGGTCATCGGCTACGTCCGGGAGGACTTCGTCTCCCGCGGCACCTTCGCCGAGTACGTGGCCGCCCCCGTGCGCACCCTCGCCCGCAAGCCGGCCAACCTCACCTTCGAGCAGGCCGCGGGCCTCCCGCTGGCCGGCCTGACCGCCTACCAGGCGCTCAAGGCGGCCGAGGTCGGCGAGGGCGACACCGTGCTCGTCCACGCCGCGGCCGGCGGCGTCGGCTCCCTCGCCGTCCAGCTGGCCGCGCACCTCGGCGCCCGGGTCGTCGGCACGGCCAGCGAGCGCAACCACGACTACCTGCGCTCCCTCGGCACCGAGCCCGTCACCTACGGGGACGGGCTCGCCGACCGGGTCCGGGCCCTGGTGCCCGAGGGTGTCAGTGTCGTCCTCGACTTCGTCGGCGGCGGCGCCGTGCACACCTCGCCCCAGGTGACCGCGGCCGGAGCCCGCCTGGTCTCCATCGCCGACCCGGACGTCGCCGCCCTCGGCGGCCGGCTGCTGTGGGTCCGTCCCGACACCGCCGACCTCACGGCGCTGAGCCGGCTGGCCGAGCAGGACGTGCTGTCCGTGGAGATCGCCGAGGTCTTCCCGCTGGAGAAGACGGCGGACGCGCAGCGGCTGAGCGCCCGGGGCCACACGCGCGGCAAGATCGTGGTGTCCGTCTAGCCCCGCCCCTGCGCGGCCGCGCGGCGGAAGTCGCGGAGCCGGGCGTACGCCTCGCGTCCGTCCGGCACCCACTCCCAGTCGTCCAGCCGTGCCTCCAGCTCCTCCTCGAAGAGGAAGGCGTGCCAGGCGACCTCCTCCGGCTGGGGCCTGACCGGAAGGTCGCAGCGCACCTCGTAGACCGCCGACCACCAGCTGTGGTCGGCGGTCTCGTAGAGGAAGCGGAACAGCGGCGTGGGGGCCGGCAGGCCGCTGACGCCCAGCTCCTCCTCGGCCTCGCGCAGCGCGGCGGCGTCGTAGGACTCGCCCGCGTCGAGCACCCCGCCGACGAACATGTCGTACAGCGAGGGGAAGACGAGCTTCTCGGCCGTGCGCCGGTGGACGAAGATCCGCCCCCGGGCGTCGCGCGCCTGGACGAAGACGCAGCGGTGGCGCAGCCGCCGGGCGTACACCTCGCCCCGCGGCGCCTGCCCGGTCACCCGGTCGTGCTCGTCGACGACGTCCAGCACCTCGTCCGCCGCGAGCGGCCGCTGATCGCTCATGCGCCCATCCAATCAGCCCGCCCCCGCCGGCTCCATCAGTGCGGCTGCAGGTCGCGCACCCGGCCGGGCTCGGCCATCCCCGACGGCATCGCCGGGTGCCGTCCGATCAGCACGATCCCGCACACGATCGCGACCAGCCCCGCCACCTCCCAGGCCAGCGCGCCCGGCGTCGTGCGCAACTGGTCGCCGAGGAAGCCCACGCCGCACGCGATGCCGGCCAGCGGCTGGGCGGCGGTCAGCGCGGGCAGCGACATGCGCAGCGGTGCCGTCTCGAAGGCGCTCTGCACCAGCACCAGGGCCGTGAGCCCCAGCGCCAGCACGCCGTACGGCTGCCAGCCGGTGACCAGCTCCGCCCAGCCGCCGTGGCCGAAGCGCTCGCCGCTGACCCGGGTGAGCGCGTCCTGTACGCCGTAGAGCAGCCCGGCCGCCACCGCCAGCAGGGCCGCCTCCGTACTCATGCGCACCCGCTTGGAGACGGCCGCCAGCAGCAGCGCCGTGCCGACCATGACGCCGACCACCAGCCAGTGCCGCAGCGGGTCGGTCACCGCCCGGCCCCCGTGCGGCTGGCCCGCCACGATGAACGCGGCGACGCCGCCCGCCAGCAGCCACAGCCCG
>KL569509.1:7333-13203 GCA_000715685.1 Streptomyces lilacinus | reverse complement strand
GGAGCGGCTGCTTGGTCTGCCAGCGGGAGAGGGCCATGGCGAACAGCAGGTTCGTCGCCATCAGCGGGTCGACCAGCGACACCTCGCCCCAGCCCAGGGCGAGGGCGCCGAGCCCCATGCCGCAGACCATCAGCCCGATGCCGGCCAGCCAGCGCGGCATGCGGGCGAGGTCCAGCAGCAGGCGCAGGGAGAGGAAGTCGCTCATGGGCGCGCGCTGCGCGGCGTTCTGCTGGAGGACGAATCCCACTCCAAGGCAGCATGCCGCACCCAAGGCGAAGGCGAAGACCATCACGTCGTGCACCTCAAGACCTTGCGGTCGTCGGAGACTTGACAGAAAAACGATAGCCGCCCCGGTGGCGGTGCGACGGCCGAGTACCCGTCTTTCGGCTGTTCATCCGGTCGGGTGGCGAACGAGCCGACCCGAAATCGAGCACCAGTTCGCCGAAGTGCGGGGGCGGCCGCCCCTCCTTGCGTATCATCTGCCCGATGATCACCAACAGCGCCCGCCGCGCGCCCGCCGCCCCCTGCCGGATCACGGTCTGCCGCGGCTGCTGCTGCGGCGATCCCGCCAAGGTCCCCGGCGTCGACCACGCGGGCCAGATAGGCCGGCTGCGCGAGGCCCTCGCCGGCGCCGGCGTCGTCCGGGCCTCGGAGTGCCTCGACGTGTGCGACCAGGCCAACGTCGTCGTCGTACAGCCCTCGGCGGCGGGCCGGGCGGCCGGCGGCCGGCCCGTCTGGCTCGGCCTCGTCAACGACGACGAGGCGCTGGCCGACATCGCCGCCTGGGTCCGCGCCGGCGGGCCCGGCCTCGCGGACCCGCCCGGCGTGCTCGACCTCTACGAGTTCACCGTCTCGCGCCGCGTGGGGAAGGCGCTCGAGGGCTGACCCGTACCCACCGCGTCACACCGCGCAGTGGCCGCCCTTCGCCTCCCTCGGCAGGTCCAGCGTGGGGTTGCGGTCGAAGAAGCCGGTGGGCTTCAGGGAGAAGCCGGTGGCCTCGACCGGCATCACCGGCCACTCCTCCAGCCGCGGCAGGTGCGTGGGACCGAAGGTGTGCCAGACCGTGAGCTCGGTGTTCTCCAGGGACTCCCCGCCCGCCGTCCACTCCGGCAGGCCCGCGCCGCCCGGGTGCTGGTTGGGGTGCTCCCCGGCCGGGTAGCGCCGGTCGGCGCGGTGGCGGGTGACCCACAGGTGCTTGGTGCCGTACGCCATGCGCCGCGCGACCGGCGAGCCCGGCTGCGCCAGCACGACGGGACCCGGCTGCGGGACGAGGGTGTACGCGACGGGCTGCCCCATGCGGTTGAGCGAACCGGGATTGGTGATCCGCCACCGCCGGCCCACCGTCGTGTCCGCCGTCCGCCCGCCCTCCGCGCTGTCGGCGAGCACGGTCGTCCGGGCGGTGAAGGCATTGCCGGCCGGGTTGTCCGGCCCCGGCGGCACCGGGACGACGTCGAGCTCCTCGACGGTGTTGGCGAGCCCGTCCACCGCCACGTCGAGCCGCACGCAGAACAGGTGCTGGTGGTACGGCGCCAGCAGCCCCGGCGCCACCTCCGTCCCGTACGGCGAGCCCGCGCCCGGCTCGACGGCCGAGGTCTGCACGATGCCCGTGGACTTGGCCTCGAAGGAAATGGTGCCGTCCTGGTAGAAGTACCAGTAGAAGCCGTAGTCGTAGTTGCCGACGGTGGCGATGTAGGAGATGACCAGGCGGCGCGAGCGGCGGCTCTCGGCAGCCATGTTGTTGAAGATGTCCGTGTGCTTCCACAGGAGGCCGTGGTCCTCCTCGTGGATGCAGATCGCGTTCGGCAGCGTCTCCGGGTTGCCGAGGTCGTCGGAGACGACCGCGTCGAGGTAGCGGATCTCCCCGAGGCAGTCGCAGCCGAGCCGGAGCGCGTTGGCGTTGCGGCCCAGCGAGTACTCGCCGGCGTCGAGGAAGGCCACCCAGTTGCGGGACTCCTCCGCCTCGCCGTAGGCCACCGCCATCTCCGCGAGGGAGGCCCGGTGCAGCACGGGCCGCTCCCGCTCGCCGTCGCGGTAGGCGATCCGGTGCAGCACCAGCCCCTCACGGGCGTTGAAGTCGACCCGGAAGCTCCAGTTCTGCCAGGTCAGCAGCGGACCCTCCAGCCGGAAGGACGGCCCCTCGGGCTGGCTGATCTCCAGCGGGCGCAGATCGGCGCGGGCCGGGCCGTTGAACTCCGCCTCGTACCGCCCGCATTCGGCGGGCACCGGCACCGGGCCGGTGTCGACGATCCGCACCACGCGCCGCTCGACCACGTCGACGTCGGCGACCAGGCCGCCCACCGGATGTGCCCAGGCGTTGTCGGTCGCGTCGCACCGCAACCAGGTCAGGCAGCGCAGCAGCCGGCGCCCCGGCCGCTCGATCACCGTGCTCCCGGCGGCCAGCGGCGCGCAGACGGCCAGCGACGTGTCGTCGATGCCCCGGTCGGCCATGGCCTTGAGCCAGCCGGGATCGGCCTTCACGATCGCCTCGACGACCTCGTACTCCTCGAACATGACCTGCGGCTGGCCCTCGGTGGCCACGTCCAGCTCCCGCCACGACAGCAGCAGCCCGGCGGTCACGTCGACGACCGCCTCGGCGGAGGCGCCCGTGGCCATGTCGTGGAGGGTGATCCGCAGCCGGCGCGCGACCGGGTCGCCCGGCCGGTGCGCGGCGGCGGCGTGCCGGTCCGGCTCGTCCAGCAGGACCAGCGGGAAACGCGTGGTCGGGGAGACCTTGCCGGCCTCCTCGAGAACCCGGCGGGCGGTCGTGATCTCGTCCGCGCGCAGCGGGTCGAGGGGATGGGCCGGTATCTCCGCGGCGGCCCGCGCGCCCTCCGGGGACGGGGACGGGGACGACTCGGGGTGACAGCACGTCATGAGGAAACCTTTCGCGAGGACATGGCGGCCGTGGCCGCCGCCTTCTCCAGCTGGAACGCCTCGTTGCCCAGACCGATCCGGGCGTGCACCTCGGGCCGTACGGCCTTCAGCACGAGGCCGTAGACGACGCCCACCACGACCGCCGCGCCGACGATGCCCGGCAGGACCCAGCCGAGCGCCGAGCCGGGACCGCTGCCGACCAGCACGTCGAAGTCCTTGACCGCGTAGCCGACGATGACCAGCAGGGCCACCCCGGCCACGCCGGAGGCCACCAGCCGCGGCGCCAGCGCCCGCGCCGCCCCGCGCCGGACGAAGAAGGCGATGACGGCGGCGCTGGCGGCGGCCATGAGGAGGATGACGCCGAGCGCGCCGACGTTGCCCATCCAGGTGAACAGCCGCTGCACGGGCGCGGTGGGGTCGCCGTGGGGCCGGTCGTCGGTCACGGCGAAGAGGGCGACGGCCAGGAGCGAGACGGCGCTCTGGAGCAGCGAGCCGTGGGCGGGCGCGCCGCTGGTCCGGGAGGTGCGGCCCATGGCGGCCGGCAGCAGGCCCTCGCGGCCCATGGCGAAGGCGTAGCGGGCGACGACGTTGTGGAAGCTCAGCATCGCGGCGAACATGCCGGTCACGTAGAACACGTGCATGGTCGTGGTGAAGGTGCTGCCCAGCCGGTCCTCGGTGAGGGCGAAGAGCAGGTCGGGGCCCTGCTTCCCGGCCAGGGCGACGATGTGGGAGGGGCCGGCGGCGATGCTCATCGCCCACGAGCCGAGGGCGAAGAAGAGGGAGACGAAGCCGACGGCGAGGAACGTGACGCGGGCGACGACGACCTGCGGGCGGCTGGTCTCCTCCGCGTAGACGGCGGCCTGTTCGAAGCCGACGAAGGAGGCGATGGTGAACGACAGGGCCGTGCCCAGGCCGGCGCCGGAGAGGGTGCCGGGGTCGAAGGCGTGCAGCGAGAGCCCGTCCGGGCCGGGCCGGGCCACGCCGGCGGCGTCGAAGACGACGACCATGGCGCACTCCACGAGCAGCAGCACCCCGAGGACCTTGGCGTTGAGGTCTATCTTCAGCCAGCCCAGCACGCCGATGAGCAGCGCGCCGGCGGCGGCCGGCAGCCACCAGCCCACGTCCAGGCCGAGGTGCTTGCGGAGCAGCCCCGCCATCTCGTAGCCGAAGATCCCGTATATCGCGAACTGCATGGCGCTGTAGGCGACGAGGGCGACGACGGAGGCCGCGGCGCCGGCCGTGCCGCCCAGGCCGCGGGCGATGTAGGCGTAGAAGGCACCGGCGTTGTGGACGTGCCGGCTCATCTCGGCGTAGCCGAAGCTGAAGAGGGTCAGCACGACGCCGAGGATGACGAAGAGCAGCGGCTGTCCGACGATGCCCATCACGCCGTACGTGGTGGGCATGACGCCGGCGGTCACCATCAGCGGGGCACTGGCCGCGACGACCGACAGCAGCAGTCCGGCCACGCCTATGCGGTTGGCGCGCAGCCGTCTCTCCTGGCCCTTGAACGTACTGATCTCGGTCGTGATGCCCGTCGACATGGCGGGGTGATCCTTCCCATGGGGGAGCACAGGGGGACGGTGGGGACGGTGCGGCGGCGGGTGCCGGGGACCGGGGGCCCGCCGGGGGTCACGCGACGCCGAGCGCGTCGCGGCGGGCGGCCCGGAAGGCCGCGCGGGGGTCCCGGTCGGGGTACGACCAGGGGGCGTGCGTGGCGTGCGGGCCGATCCGGGTGAGCAGGGCGGCCGCCTCGGCGGGCCGGCCCTCGTGCAGCTTGGCGTGCGCGAGGTAGTTGAGGTCGACCTTGCGCCGGGGGTGGGCGCCGCCCGCGACCCCGGCGGCCTCCTCGTCGACGTCCCACTCGAGCCACCAGTCGAAGGCCGCCTTCATCACCTGCCGGGCCCGCCGGGTGGTCCAGTGCCCGGAGCGGGCGGGGTCGGCGGGCTCGAGGCCGGCGCGGGCGAGGACGCGGTAGCGCTCGGCGTGGGCGACGACGGGCAGCACGGCCAGCGGCGAGTCGGCGGGTGCCTGCTCGGCGGCCCAGGAGGCGAAGTCGTACACCTCGTGCAGCGGGTCGTCCCGGTCGCCCTCCTGGTGCTCCGCGAGGCAGGCGGCCATCAGGTGGTGGGCGTGGTGGTGGTCGCGGTGCCGGGCGCGGACCTGGTCGAAGGCGCGCACGCACTCGTCGTCGGTGCCGGTGTGCCGGGCCAGGACGAGCATCGCCAGCCAGGGCGTCGGGTCCCGGGGGGCCATCCGGGCGGCGGCCAGGGACAGGGCGCGGGCGGCCTGCGGGCTGTCCTTGCCGTGCAGGGCGCGGAAGACGGTGGCGCAGGCCAGCAGGGCGGCGGCATCCGGGCTGTCGGGCTCGGCGAGCTGCCAGTCGCGCGCCCAGGCAGCGCTGGTGGGCCCCTCGGCGAGGACGACGAGGCGGTGGCCGCGCCGGTCCCAGTCGTCGCCGGTCCGGGCGAGCAGCTGCCGGGCGTCGGCCCAGCGCCCCCGGGCCAGGGCGTCGCGGACGACGGCGAGCTCGCCGTCGTCCAGGGCGGGGTCGAAGGTCAGCCCGTCCTTGTTCCGGGGGCGGCCCAAGGGGGGTGGGGGCGTCATCGGCGAGCTTCCTCCACGGCGTACGTCCCCTCCGGGCGCCGGGTCAGGGGCGTCCGTGAACAAGCGTTCGGCAGCAGCGCCGGCGACGCCCGCCCGGCGGGCGGCTCCGCGTGCGCTCGGCGCGTTCTCGATCACGCACAGCAAACCGGTAGTCACGGCTCCGAGTCAAGGCCGATCTTGATGCTGACATGACGTCAACGAACGTACCCGCAGGGGCGGTTGTCCCGGCACGGGCGGGGAGGGAGACGGTACGCGATCGTTACGTTCCGTGTGTCCGCGTGGGCGCTCCGTCGCGAGGGGGTGGCGAGCGGTTGGTTTCACGGGTGATCGCCGACCGGGCGGAGAATGGCCCGGGAAACAGAAAGACCCCAGCTGAGCTGGGGTCTTTCTTG
>KL569509.1:2291-7004 GCA_000715685.1 Streptomyces lilacinus | reverse complement strand
ACCAGGTGTCTGTCTCTGCGGGGTGTTCCCCGCGGCGACATGGAAAACAATACCAAACATTCGCGGGTGCTCGATCACCAGCGCCCGGCAGGGCTCCGGGGCCGCCCGGCGGCGTGATCGTTGCGGCTGTGTGTCGGGCGCATTGCGGCCTTGGGCCCGTGGAACGGGCGAGGGAGGATGGCCCGTGCACCCAGTGCCGGGGCCGCCCGTGAGCGCGCGGTCCCGGCGGCCAACCACGAGGAGGCAGCGTGAGCGAGTCGAAGCCGGCCGTCGGCGGCAGGAGCGGCGAGGACGAGGTGGTCGACCTGTGCCGGGACCTCATCCGGATCGACACCAGCAACTACGGCGACCACTCCGGCCCCGGTGAGCGGCTCGCGGCCGAGTACGTCGCGGAGAAGCTCGCCGAGGTCGGCCTGGAGCCGAAGATCATCGAATCGCACAAGGGCCGCGCCTCGACCGTGGCCCGCATCGAGGGCACGGACCCCTCCCGGCCGGCCCTGCTCATCCACGGCCACACCGACGTCGTGCCCGCCACCGCGGCCGACTGGACCCACCACCCCTTCGCCGGCGAGATCGCGGACGGCTGCCTGTGGGGGCGCGGCGCGGTCGACATGAAGGACATGGACGCGATGACCCTCGCGGTCGTCCGCGACCGGCTCCGCTCGGGCCGCCGGCCGTCCCGCGACATCGTGCTGGCCTTCCTCGCCGACGAGGAGGCGGGCGGCACCTACGGCGCCCGCCACCTCGTCGACAAGCACCCGGGCCTCTTCGAGGGGGTCACCGAGGCGATCGGCGAGGTCGGCGGCTTCTCCTTCACGGTCAACGAGAACCTGCGGCTCTACCTGATCGAGACCGCCCAGAAGGGCATGCACTGGATGCGGCTCACCGTGGACGGCACGGCCGGCCACGGCTCGATGACCAACAAGGACAACGCGATCACCGAGCTGTGCGAGGCGGTCGCCCGGCTCGGGCGGCACGAGTTCCCGGTGCGGGTGACCAAGACCGTCCGTTCCTTCCTCGACGAGCTCTCCGACGCCCTCGGCACCCCGCTCGACCCGGAGGACATGGAGGCGACCCTCACCAAGCTCGGCGGCATCGCCAAGATGATCGGCACCACGCTGCGCAACACCGCCGCCCCGACGATGCTGGGCGCCGGGTACAAGGTCAACGTGATCCCCGGGCAGGCCACCGCGCACGTCGACGGCCGCTTCCTGCCGGGGTACGAGGAGGAGTTCCTCGCCGACCTCGACCGGATCCTCGGGCCCCGGGTCCGGCGGGAGGACGTCCACGCGGACAAGGCGCTGGAGACCGACTTCGACGGCCGGCTCGTCGACGCGATGCAGTCGGCGCTCAAGGCGGAGGACCCCATCGCCCGGGCCGTCCCCTACATGCTCTCCGGCGGCACCGACGCCAAGTCCTTCGACGACCTGGGCATCCGCTGCTTCGGCTTCGCGCCGCTGCGGCTGCCGCCCGAGCTGGACTTCGCCGGGATGTTCCACGGGGTGGACGAGCGGGTGCCCGTGGATGGTCTGAAATTCGGTGTGCGCGTGCTCGACCGCTTCCTGGATGAGTGCTGACTCGGTTTCTGAACCAGCGTCAGGCTGCGCATATTTGGCGTTTTCTTAACCGGAAAGAGTGAACGCCCGGAGGCGTACGTAGCCCCATTCCCTCCTCGTCGTTACAGGTGTGCGGTCCGCGGCTGGGACCGCATTGCCAACTAGGAGGAAAAATGCTCAAGAAGGTCGTCGCCGCCGCGGCAGCCACCAGCGGTCTCGTTCTCGCGGGGGCGGGCGTTGCCGCCGCCAGCGGGGGAGCCCAGGCGGTTTCCGCGCACAACCCCGGCGTCGCTTCGGGCAACGTCGTCCAGGTCCCGGTCTCCGTGCCGGTGAACCTGTGCGGCAACACGATCAACGTCGTCGGCCTGCTCAACCCTGCCGTGGGCAACACCTGCGTCAACAAGTGACGTCCCTGTCTCAACCGCGGGATTGAACATGGGTGGCTCCGGAGTGCATGGCTGGTGCTCCGGAGCCGCTGGCTTTCGACTGGGCATTCCGTTTCGTGGGTAGAGAACGTCCCGCGCAAATGGAGGCAAAAACAGAGGGGCAAGACGAAATGCGACAGGTCACCAAGAAGGGCCTGATCACCGCAGCGGCGGCAAGTGGGGTGCTCGCCGCTGTGACCGGCGGTTACGCTCAGGCCGACTCGGGTGCCAACGGCGTGGCGGCGCACTCTCCGGGCGTCGCGTCGGGCAACACCGTGCAGGTTCCGGTCCACGTGCCGGTGAACGCCTGCGGCAACACGGTGAACGTGATCGGGCTGCTCAACCCGGCCGCGGGCAACCACTGCGTCAACGGCGGCGGCGGTCACGGCCAGAAGGGTCACGGCGGCGGCCACGGCGGCGCGCTGGCGAACGGCAAGGCCACCGACTCGCCCGGCGTGGCGTCCGGCAACACCGTGCAGGCGCCGATCAGCGTCCCGGTCAACGCGTGCGGCAACAGCGTCAACGTCGTGGGCATCGGCAACCCCACGCACGGCAACACCTGCGTGAACGACGGCCACGGCCCGTCGGGCCACGACCACGGCAAGCCGCCGCACGGCGACAAGCCGGGGCACCCGGGCAAGCCCGGCAAGCCCGGCGAGCACCACAACCCGCCGGGCGAGAAGCCCGGCCACAAGCCGCCGGCCGGTGAGCACCACAACGGCCCCGGCGCCCACCCGCAGACCCCGGGCGGGCACCACCAGGTCAAGCCGGCCACGGAGGTCAAGGACGCGCACCGCCCCGCGGCGGCGCTGTCCGAGCACCGTCCGGCGACGGTCGCCCAGCAGGCAGCCGAGCTCGCGCACACCGGCGCGGGCCAGCTCGGGGCGGCCGGCGCGGCCAGCGTGGCACTGCTGGCCGGCGGTGCGATGCTCTACCGCCGCGCCCGCGGCAGCCAGGGCTGATCACACGCCGAACCGGCAGGGAGCGGGCCCCGCAGTCGCGGGGCCCGCTCCCTCATGCGTTCACTCCGTCACCACGTGGCACGGATCTGGCGGATGATCCGGCGCCGCAGCCGTACCCGGCGGCTGCCGTCGGGATAGAGGCGTAGTCGGTCCAACTCCCAGTGTCCGTACTCGGCATGGTCGGTCAGCAGGCGTGTGGCGGCACCTCGGGAGACCCCTCGGGGCACATACACATCACAGAATTCGTATTCCGGCATCGCATCTATTGTGCGGGAACGGGCCCGGTGCGGATAGCGTCTGCACTATGTCTGATGCTGCGCAGCCAACCGCTGCCGAGGTACGGGCCGCCGCCGAGGCGGTCAAAGCCGCTCTGGACCGCCACCTCGAGGCCGTCGAACGCCGTTCGGGGGAGGACGACCCGGCCGTCTACGCCGCGTTCAACGAGCTGGCCGCGACAGCCGAGGCGTACGACGAGCTCCTCTACGACGCCTACGACGAGGTCACCCCCTTCGAGATCCCCGGGGACGAGGCGCTGCCCGCGTACGCCGGGCCGGAGGAGCCGAGCGCGCTCAGCGTGCTGATCCGCAGGGACTACACGGTGGCGGAGCCCCACCGGCTGCTCTCCCAGGCCCAGCGCGTCGCCGACCTCGATCCCGACGTGGACGTGGAGGCGGACACGACGGTCTCCGGCGGGACGACCGGCGAGGTGGGCGGCAGCGTGCACGCCGCCCTGGGGGTGATCTTCGGCGAGTACGAGCCGGACGAGATCGCCTCCCGGCACAAGGAATTCGGCCTTGCGGAGGGCGACTCCACGCTGTGGGTGGCGGCGTCCGACGAGATCGGCGAGCCGGGGGAGTGGCTCGCGGCCCCCTTCGACCAGCCGGATCCGCAGTGGGTCGTCTGCCGCTTCGACGTCAGCGCCGTCTTCGACGAGGAGGACGAGCTCGACGACGGCGACGACGAGGACGACGGAGACGACTTGGCGGACGACGAGGAGGAGCCCGGCGCCCGCCACCGCTGAGCCGATCAGCTCGGGAGCGGCGTCACCCGGCGGGCCGCGTCTGCGCCTCCAGCAGCGTCCGCAGCCGGGTGGTGCGCTCCTTCGCCGGGACCTCGGCGACCGCGCGGGGGAGCGCCTGGTCCACGCCGTGCACGACCGACAGATGCCGCTCGCCGCGGCCGAAGGCGGTGTAGACCCAGGCCCGGGTCAGGCTCTGCGCCGCGTCCCCCGGCAGCACCACCACGGCGGCCGGCCAGCGCGTCCCGACCGCCTGGTGGGCCGTCACGGCCCAGCCGTGGCGCACGTCCTCGCCGACGCGCCACTGCGGTACGACGACGGGCGTGCCGCCGCAGTCCAGCCGCA
Organism: Streptomyces lilacinus; assembly: GCA_000715685.1. Taxonomy (GTDB): domain Bacteria; phylum Actinomycetota; class Actinomycetes; order Streptomycetales; family Streptomycetaceae; genus Streptomyces; species Streptomyces lilacinus. The sequence continues at coordinate 2,698 of KL569509.1, read as the reverse complement.
GGCCCTCGGCGTCCCCCGAGACCACCGTGCCGGGGACCATCCGGCCGGGCGCCGGCACGTACGCGACCCGGTCGCCCGGGTCGAAGCCGCCGAACCGGCCGGGGCCGGGGTTCAGCCGCTCCTTCAGGGCCGCGTTGAGCGCCCGCGTGCCGGCGGGCCCGCCGTGGCCCGGGGTGATCACCTGGGTCTCGGCGGCGGGCACGCCGATCGCGCGCGGCACGGAGTCGGCGACGAGCTGCACCGTGCGGTGCACCGCCTCGGCCGGCTCCCGCACCGGGACGATCACGACCTCCTTGCCGGGGGCGTCGGGCTGACCGAGCTCGCCGACGCCGATGCCGGAGACCAGCTCGCCGATCGGGCCGGGGTCGGGGGCTGTCTCTTATACACATCTCTGAGCGGGCTGGCAA
>KL569509.1:1739-2090 GCA_000715685.1 Streptomyces lilacinus | reverse complement strand
GGCCGGGGTCGGGGGTGCGCGAGACGACGTGCGGGCAGGCGCGGGCCGCCACGAGGTCCGCGAAGACGCGGCCCGGCCCGGCCGACCACAGCACGCCGGGGTCGCCGCCGAGGACCAGGCGGGTGCCGTCGGCGAGGGACTCCGCCAGCAGCGCCGCCGTCTCCACGTCCAGCTGCGGGGCGTCCAGGACGGCCAGCACGTCGAGGGCGAGCGAGCCGTCCTCGTCGAGGCCCGGGCCCTCCTGGCCGGACAGCAGGCCGGCCACCGTGACGGCGTCGGCGACGCCCAGCTCGGTCAGCCGGCGCCTGCCGTCCTCGGTGTGGGCGGCGGCCCAGGCCCGCAGGCCCAGGC
>KL569509.1:966-1531 GCA_000715685.1 Streptomyces lilacinus | reverse complement strand
AGATGTGTATAAGAGACAGGCCTCCCACGCGTCGGCCTCCTCGGCCGGCACCGGCGCGCTGCTCAGCCGGGCGAGGCCGTCGGCGAGGCTCTCCTCGGCCATCGCGAAGCGGTCGAGTCCCAGCAGCAGCCGGACCGGCTCCGCGCCCTCCTCGCCCTCCTCGGGCTCGGGGCCCTCGCGGAAGACCAGCACCGTGCCCTCGGCGAGGGCGTCCCGCAGCGCCGCGTCCGGATCCGGGACGGACCGCCGGCCGAGCTCGGTGCGCAGCGCCGCCGACTCCAGGACGGTGTGCCCGGCGAGGGCGGCGCGCTCCAGCAGCCACACGACCAGCGCCCGGGCCCGGCGCGGGTCGTCGGGCCCGCACTCCGCGCCCAGCAGCGCCCGCGCGAACCCGTCCGCCTGCTCGGGCCGCACCCCCGGCACGGCCAGCAGCCGCCAGGGGTCCTCGCGCAGCTCCTCGGCGGCCTGCTCGCCGAGCGCCTCGGCGACCTGCCCGGCCATCTGCGCGGGCGCACCACCGGCGGCGAGCACCTCGCCGAGTCCGGCGCTCGGCACGACCGCCGCG
>KL569509.1:453-735 GCA_000715685.1 Streptomyces lilacinus | reverse complement strand
GGCTGCGGGTGGGGCGCCGGCGGCCGCCTGGTCGCGGTCTGCGTCGCCCACGGGCGCGTCGCCTGGGGGCGCCTGGTCGGCGCCTGCGGCGTCTGCCGCCCCGTTGCCGGAGGCCGCGTCGTCTGCGGGCACTTCGCCTGCAGGGGCGTGATCGGCCGCCGCATCGCCTGTGGCTGCGTTGGCAGCGTTCGCGTCGCCGATGGTCGCCTCGTCGAGGCCTGCCTTGGCCGCGGGCGCGTGCCCTGTGGGCGTGCGGTCGGGGCCTGCGTCGCCTGGGAGCGC
>KL569509.1:0-167 GCA_000715685.1 Streptomyces lilacinus | reverse complement strand
CGTCGCCTGCGGCTCCGTCGGCCGCGTTCGCGCCATCGGCGGCTGCCCCCTCGGGGCCTCCGCCAGGCACAGGCGTGTCGGCCGCGTCGCGCGCGGACGCGTCCCCTGCGGGCGTGCGGTCGGGGCCTGCGCGGCCTGGGAGTGCCTCTGTCTCTTATACACATCTC
>KL569508.1:32979-33199 GCA_000715685.1 Streptomyces lilacinus | reverse complement strand
CCCGCCGGAACGGCGGCGGCAGATACATCCGTTACGACCGCGCCCTCGGGCGCCACGCCATCCGCAACGGCGACACCGGCGTCCGGTGCGGGCGCCGCGCTCGCAGCGGCGGCATCGGCGGGGGCTACGGCGACGGGCGCGCCCTGTGCGGCAGCGCTGTCGGTCAGGGCCGCACCGTCGGCGGCCATACCGGCCAGCTCGGGTGTCACGCCCGCGACGG
>KL569508.1:32235-32666 GCA_000715685.1 Streptomyces lilacinus | reverse complement strand
CCGCCGCGTCCTGCGCCGGCTGCTCGGCCTCGGCCGGCACGACGCCCACAGGCGTCGCACCGTCCCCGACAGCGCCATCCGCCGGCACCGCGCCCGCGTTCGCGTCCAGCGCGACGACGCCCACGGCGTCAGTCGGGGCCGCCTGCGCGGCGGAGCCACCGGCTTCCACCGGTGCGCCGTCCGCCGGCACCGCTGCCGCGTTCACGTCCGGCGCGGCGGAGCCACCCGCGGGACCGGCCTCGACCGGGTCGTCGAAGAAGGCGCCGACGCCCATCGACCGCACGTCACCGGCAACGGCCTGCGCAGCACCAGCGGCAACGGCCTGGACCGGAACAGCCGTACCGCCGGTACCGTCCGTACCATCCGAACCGGCCGTCGCAGCCGTCGCGCCCGACTCACCGTCACCCGCCGCCCCCGCGGCAGCGGCGGGC
>KL569508.1:27118-31958 GCA_000715685.1 Streptomyces lilacinus | reverse complement strand
GCGCGACGGCGACCGGCGCGCCGGTCGCGGCCTCGCCGCCGCGCTGGCCCGGCACACCGGCCTCGGCCGGCGCGGCGCCGGCCGTGCCGTCAACTGCCGGGGCGTGCGCGCTGTCGCCTATACCGGGGGCGGTCTGCGGCGGTACGAAGGCCACCGCGGGGGCGGCAGCCGTGGCGTCGAGGTACTCGACACCGGCCACGGGCGGGGCCGGCGGGCGGGCCGGCTGGGGTGCGGCCGGGCCGCGGTCGGCGAGGGAGCGGACGACGCCGGCGGTGGGGTCCGGCACGGGCGGGCCCATGTGGAGCGGGCGGCGCGGCGGCGCGGCCGGCGGGGTGCGGACCTCGGTGTAGTCGACGGAGCCGGTGTCGCGACCGCCGGTCTCGTGCGTACCGCCCTGGGCGGGGGGCTGTTCCATCCAGGCGCCCTGGGCGCCCGGCATCAGCAGCAGGTCGTCCTCGTCGGCGGCGTCCTGGTCGAGGTAGGCGTAGGGAGTGGGACCTCCGGTGTCGGCAGGGTCTGCGGCGTCCGCGGAGAGCGGGTGGCCGGGCAGTGCGCCTGCGTTCTCCGGCTGTCCCTCGTCCGGGAACCGGCCGGTGTCGGTCATGCGTACCCCTCGCCCATCGGTAGTGCTCCTTCCAACCGCTGCCGCCCACAGACAACAACGAGCGTCCATGCTTCGCGGCACGTTGTGTGCCACCGAATGCCACCCTGCCCTGTACGCGCCAAGAGGGTGAGGCGTTCGGTGCATTGACGGGTGTGGTGTCGGACACCGCGGCGGCGGCACAACGATCCGCCAGCCTACCCTCCACCGGTCCCACCGGCCTCAGGGGTGCGTGCGACGGCCACTCAGGAGGAAGGCTACGGCGCGCTCGCGCTCCGTCCAGTCGCCTGTGTCCAACTCCACTGCCTGGAGCAGCGCGCATTCCACCGCGTAGCCGCCCTCGGCGAGGGCGCGGCCGACGGCCTCGGCGTCGTCGCGGTTGGCGGCGTGGGCGACGATGCGCTCGGGGCGGCGGTCGGCGCAGGCGGCGACCACGGCGGCGCCCCCGCCGCCGACGCGGACCACGTCGGGCTCGGGGAGGTCCTCCAGGACCTGGGGCGCGGTGCCGTGGACGACCTGGAGCTGGACGCCGTGGCGGCGGGCGACGGCGGCGGTCCGGCGGCAGGCGTCCGGGTCGCGGTCGACGGCGATGACGGCCGCGCCGAACCGGGCGGCCTCGACGGCGGCGGCGCCGCTGCCGGAGCCGATGTCCCAGACGAGGTCGCCGACGCGGGGGCCGAGCCGGGCGAGTTGGGCGGCGCGCAGCTCGGTGGACTCGCCCTCGCCGAGCTCGGTGTCGTAGGCGTCGCCGGGCAGCGCCCAGCCGCGTACGGCGGGGGGCTGGGCGGGGTCACGGCCGGCGATCCAGGCGCCGCCGCGGCCGAGGGGGGCGCCGAAGCCGCCGATGACGAGGACGACGTTGGGGTCGCGCCAGGGGTGGTCGACGGCCCGGTCGGAGGTGACGACGGTGACCTGCTCGCGTTCGGTGCCCAGTTCCTCGCAGATGACGAAGGTGCGGTGGACGGGGCCGAGGAGGAGGGCGAGTTCGGCGGGGCCGGCGCCGGGCGAGGTGAGGACGGCGACCTTGGGGTGGGCGCGGCAGACGTTGACGGCGCGGCGCAGGTCGCGGGCGTGGGCGACGACGATCTGGGCGTCGTCCCAGGGCATGCCGGCCCGGGCGAAGGCGGTGGCGACGGAGGAGACGGCCGGTACGACCTCGACCTCGAGGCCGTACTCGGGGGCGCGCAGGGTGCGGACGACGCCGAAGAAGCCGGGGTCGCCGTCGGCGAGGACGACGGCGGAGCCGCGGTGCCGGGCGATGCGGCGGGCGGCGAGGTCGACGCTGCCGAGGCGGACGCGTTCGGCGGCGGCGGGCACCTCGGGCAGGGCCAGGTGGTGGGCGGCGCCGGCCACCAGGGTGGCGGCCGCGAGGGCCGAGCGGGCCGCGGCCGTCAGCGGTGAGCCGTCCCACCCGATCACCGTGACCCGGTCGGCCATCGTCGTCTGTCTCCTGGGGTTCGTCTGGGGTCGGGCGTGGCGGGTCGGCCCGCGGGCGGAGGGCGGGCAGGGTGAGCGTACCCCGGTTGGTCCGGACCGCGTCCGTGGCGGAGGGCGGCGGCGGAGGCCCGGGCGCGGCTTGCGGCGGCGGGAGGGGCGTACGGGGGTGGGCTCAGCGCCAGCCGGCGGTGGCCGCGTAGTCGGTGTAGCCGGGGTAGCCGGAGTGTTCGAAGCCGCCGCCGGCGGGCGGCTCCCGGCCGTCGTCGAGGTCCTCGGGCAGCAGGCTCCAGACGATGAGGTCGGTGCGGACCTCGGTCCAGCCGGCCTCCTCGGTGCGGCTGCGCGCTATCCACGCGCTGCGCAGGACGCCCTCGCTGACGCAGCCGGCCTTCTGGGCGACCTGCTGGGCGGCGGTGTTGTCGGCGGCGGTGCGCAGCTCGAGGCGCTCGAACTTCTGGTCGCGGAAGAGCCACTCGGCGACGGCCAGCAGGGACTCGCAGGCGTAGCCCTCGCCGCGGGCCCAGGGCGCGGTGACGTAGGCGACCTCGGTGGCGAGGGTGCGCCAGTTGGTGTTGCGCAGGTGGAGGGTGCCGACCAGGCGGTGGGTGAGGAACTCGGTGACCGCAAAAACAATTCCGCGGCCGGAGGTGCGCTCGGCGGGTGCCCGGCGCAGGGCCCAGTCGCGGGCGTCGGCCGTGGTGTAGGGGGCGGGGGCGGAGGTCCAGGCGGTGATGAGCTCGTCGTTCATCATCTCGGCGAGCGCGGGCACGTCCCCTGCCTCGAACGGGCGCAGCACCAGCCGGTCCGTACTGATGGAGATGTCCGGAAAGGTGGAAGTCATGCGCTTCTCCAACGCCGGGGCGGGTGGGCTCGGGGAGGTACGGCTGAAGGCCCGGTGCACCAGCATGCAGCATCGGTGGGCGGGTGCGCCAAGCGCCAGGCCCCGCGCACGGGCGATTGCGTGCGCGGGGCCTGCGACCGTACGGACGGCCGAGATTACAAGGTGTCAGCTCTTGACGGCGCCGAAGGCGGGAATGACGGCGCCGTTGCTGAACTTCTCCTGGATGAACTTCTTCACCTCGTCGGAGTTGAGGAGCTGGGCGAGCTTGGCGATGCGGGGGTCGCTCTCGTTGCCCTTCTTCACGGCGAGGAAGTTGGCGTAGGGGTTGCCCTCGGCCTTCTCCAGGGCCAGGGAGTCCTTGGCGGGGTTGAGCTTGGCGCCGATGGCGAAGTTGCCGTTGATGACGGCGGCGTCGACGTCGGCGAGGCGGGAGGGGATCTGGGCGGCCTCGAGCTCGGTGAACTCGACGCCCTTCTTGTCCTCGATGTCGGCGAGCTTGGCGGCGGCGCCGACGCCGTCCTTGAGCTTGATGACGCCGTTGTCGGCGAGCAGCTTCAGGGCGCGGCCCTCGTTGGTGGCGTCGTTGGGGACGGCGATGGTGGAGCCGGAGCCCAGGTCGCCGACCTTCTTCCCCTTCTTGGAGTACAGGCCGAGCGGCTCGATCTCGACGTTGACGACGGGCACGATGTCCGTCTTGTTCTTCTTGTTGAAGTCGTCGAGGTAGGGCTTGTGCTGGAAGAAGTTGGCGTCGACCTCGCCGTTCTGCGTGGCGGTGTTCGGCAGGACGTAGTCGTTGAACTCCTTCACCTCCAGCTTCAGGCCCGCCTTCGCCGCGAGGTTGTCGCGGACGAAGTTGAGGATGTCGCCGTGTGGGGTGGGGCTGGCGGCGACGACGAGCTTGGCGGCGGGGTCCGCGTCCTTGCCCTTCTTCGCGGAGCTGCCCGAGCTGGAGGTGTCGGAGGGGGCGCTGCAGGCGCTCAGCCCGAGGGTGAGGGCGGTGGCGGCGGCGAGAGCGGCGGTGAGCTTGACGGTGGTACGCACGAAGAGTGCCTTCCTTGCTTGGTGTTTCCGGGGTCCCGAGTGTTGCCGCCCGGCAAAGGGTCCGGGCTCTCGGGAGATCTGTGGGGGGTGCGGCGGATCAGGCCGCCTGGTTGCCGGTCGCGGCTTCCGGCTCCCCCGCGGCGGCGCGGGCCGGTGCGGGGGCCGGCTTGCGCTGGGCGGGCAGGAGGCGGCGGAGTCCGACGGGGGCGGCCTGTCGGCCGCCGCGGGAGGCGAGGCGGCGCACGGCGAGGTCGCCGGCGAGCTGGACCACGGTGACGATGACGATGAGCAGCACGATGGTGACGTTCATCAGGGCGTCCTCGCGGCGCTGGTAGCCGTAGGTGATGGCGAGGTTGCCGAGTCCGCCGCCGCCGACCGCGCCGGCCATCGCGGAGTAGCCGATGAGGGTGATGACGGTGGTGGTCATGCCCGCGATCAGGGAGGGCAGGGCCTGCGGCAGGAGCACCTTGAAGATGATCGTCCAGGTGCCGCCGCCCATCGACTGGACGGCCTCGACGAGTCCGTGGTCGACCTCGCGGACCGCGCTCTCCACCAGGCGGGCGAAGAACGGGATGGCACCGATGGCCAGGGCCACCACGGCGGCGCTGGGGCCGATGGAGGTGCCGACGACGAAGCGGCTGAAGGGGATCAGCCAGACGATGAGGATGATGAAGGGCAGCGAGCGGCCCAGGTTGAGGATCGCGCCGAGGACCTTGTTGACGACGGCGTTCTGCAGGAGGGAGCCGCGGTCGGTCAGGACGAGCAGCAGGCCCAGGGGCAGGCCGCCGAGGACGGCGTAGACGGTGGACCACCACACCATGAAGAGGGTGTCCAGACATGCGTCGCGCAGCAGCGGCTGCATCTCGGCCCAGGTCACTTGGCACCTTCCTTAAGGAGCTGTCTCTTATACACATCTCTGA
>KL569508.1:23398-26882 GCA_000715685.1 Streptomyces lilacinus | reverse complement strand
GGTCACTTGGCACCTTCCTTAAGGAGCGTGTCGGCGGGAGCCGGCGTGTGGACGTCCGCCACGTCGACCTGGAGGCCCTGCTCGCGCAGGAAGCCGATCGGGACGACGTTCTCCTCGAAGCGGCCGGGCAGCTCGATGCGCATCCGGCCGACCTGCTTGCCGGCGACGGTGTCCATCGCGGCGCCGAGGATCGAGATGTCGATGTTGTACGTGCGGGAGAGCTGGGAGATGACCGGCTGGGTGGCGGCCTCGCCGTGGAAGGTGACGTCCACGACCGTGCGGTCGGGCCCGGAGGGCTCGCCGCCGACCGGGAACAGCTCGGCGGCCAGCTCGGAGCCGGGGGTGGCGAGCAGTTCGGAGACGGTGCCGGACTCCACGACGCGGCCGCCCTTCATCAGGGCCGCGGAGTCGCAGATGGTCTTGACGACGTCCATCTCGTGGGTGATGAGCAGGACGGTCAGGCCCAGCTGCCGGTTGAGGTCGCGCAGCAGCTGGAGGATGGAGCGGGTGGTCTCCGGGTCGAGCGCGGAGGTCGACTCGTCGGAGAGCAGCACCTTGGGGTCGCCGGCCAGGGCGCGGGCGATGCCGACGCGCTGCTTCTGGCCGCCGGAGAGCTGGCCGGGGTAGGCCTTGGCCTTGTCGGCCAGGCCGACGAGGTCGAGGAGCTCGAGGGCCTTGCGCTCGCGCTCCTTGCCGGAGAGGCCGAGGATCTCCAGCGGCAGCTCCACGTTGGACTGCACGGTCCGGGACGAGAGCAGGTTGAAGTGCTGGAAGACCATGCCGATGCGGCTGCGCGCCTGGCGCAGCGCGGCGTTCGCGCGCTGGCCGCGCCCGGCGAGGGCGGTCAGGTCCTGGCCGGCGACGGTGACCGTGCCGGAGGTGGGGCGCTCCAGGAGGTTGACGCAGCGGATGAGGGTCGACTTGCCGGCGCCGCTCTGGCCGATGACGCCGTACACCTCGCCCTCACGCACGTGCAGGTCGACGCCGTCGAGGGCGGTGACCTCGCGGCCGCGTGAGCGGTAGACCTTTGTCAGGCCCGAAGTGGTGATCACAGGGGTTTCCGTCACTGTCGAGTGCGCGACGCGATGGCGCCGGCACGGGAATTCATTGCGGAACGCGGCATCGAAGGAGCCTCGGCGGGCGCGTCGTCGCGCGGTTGCCGGGATTCTGCTGACGCGGGGGCGGAGCTGTCCGTTCCGGTCGGTGGTTCGCCGGAGACGGGCTCTACGGGGTCTCGCTTCGGGGCGCGAGGCACGGGGGCCCTCAGCAGTCACACATTCGACACATGCGACGAGCAGCACCGGGCGTCGTCATCGCCTCGGTCGCAAGGATGCGGGTGCTCGTCGTGGTCATGCGGGCCAGTAAAACAGACGGACGTGCGAATCGGCCAAGCCTGTCCGAATAGCGGACGCCGCTGCTCACACCATGGACTGCCGGGGCCCCGCGCGGCAGCCCCGTACCGGGCGATTAAAGTCGTCCCATGCCTGTCACGCCCCCTGCGCACACCCCCGCCGCCCGGGGGCCCCGGTGATCGACGCGCTGACGCTCGCGGCCGGTCTGACCGCCCTCGCGCTCGCCGCCTGGTGCGGCTTCGCCTTCACGCGGGACCAGCCCACCAAGGACTGGCACTTCATCGGCATGGCCGTGGTCTCGGTGCTGGCCCTCGTCCAGCTCGTCGTCGGCGTGGTGCGACTGGCCGGCGGCGACAAGCCCGCGCAGGGCACGGCCATCTTCGTCGCCTACCTGCTGGGCGCGGCGGCCGCGGTGCCTGCGGCAGGCTTCATGTCCCTGGCCGAACGGACCCGCTGGGGCTCGGCCACCGTCGCGGCGGGCGCCGTGATCCTCGCCGTGCTCGAGGTACGGCTCTACGACATCTGGGGAGGCTGACCGTGTCCGAACGCACGGAGACCACCGAGCGGGCCGGCTTCGACCTCGGCCGGGGCCCCGGCCGGCTGCTGGTCTGGCTGTACGGCGTCTTCACCGTCGCGGCGGCGTCCCGCTCGATCGTCCAGACGGTCCTGGACTTCGACAAGGCGCCGCTCGCGTACGTCCTCTCGGCCGCCGCCGCCGTGATCTACGCCTTCATCACGTACTCGCTGGTGCGCGGCGGGGCGTCGGCCCGCCGGGCGGCGCTGGTGTGCTGCGCCGCCGAGCTGGCCGGCGTGCTGGTCGTGGGGACGTGGACGCTGCTCGAGCCGTCCGCCTTCCCCGACGACACGGTCTGGTCGGGCTACGGCATGGGCTATCTCTTCATCCCGGTCATCCTGCCGGTGACCGCGATGGTCTGGCTGCGCCGGGCGCCGCGCGGCTGAGTGCCGCGCAGCTGAGTGCCGCTCGGGCTCAGGCCGTGGTGGCCAGGGCCGCCGGCGCGGCCTCCTTCTCCAGGGTCACCAGCGTCAGGGTCCGGGTGACCTGCTCGGTGCCGGTGCGCTCGTAGCCCCACTTGCGGTAGAGGCGCAGACTGACCTCGCTGCGCTGGCCGGTGGCCAGGCGGAAGCGCTTCGCGGACCACTCCCCCGCGAGCCGCTCCTCGACCGCGGCGAGCAGCCGGCCGCCCAGGCCGTGCCGCTGCATCCTGGGGTGGACGATGAGCCCGGAGATGACGGCCGTGCCCTCCGCGTCGACCGTGCCGCGCACCGAGCCGACGACCTCCTCGCCGAGCCGGGCCACGAGCACGCAGCCGCCGCCCAGTTCGGCGCGCAGGTCGTCGAGGCTCTGGGTGAGGGGCGCGAGCGAATAGTCCCCGTACAGCTCGGCCTCGCTCTGGTAGCACAAGTACTGGAGTTTGAGGATCTGCTCGGCATCTGTCCCGGCCGCGGCCGAAATGGTCACGCTCATGCCCATGTGCGCCTGCCTCCCCTTGTCGGTCCGTTAACGCTCCTTTCCCCCGGGGCCAGGAGCGGCAATCTCCGCCGTGAGCATTCTGCGCAGGCATCCCAGGCAACGGGAACGGACCGGCCCCAAAGATCCTTGTGACATTCCCAACTTCCCTGCGATTTCTCGGTACGTCGGGTCGCGGCGGGACAGCATCGCGGCCAGCACGACCGCGCAGCGGCCCGGTAACCGGCGCACGGCCGCCCTCAGCTCGCGGCCGGCCTCGGCGACGAGCACGGCCTGCTCGACGCCGGGCGCGGCGTCCTCGGCGCTCGGGACGTACGGCACCTCGCGCCGCGCCCGGCGACGGGCGGTTCGGGCCTCGGCCCGGACGGCCGCGCGCAACCGGGCGCCGGAGACGGCTTCTTTCGTACTGAGCAGCCTCACCCATACCGACTGCTCGAGGTCGGCCGCCTCGATGCCGGCGGCGGGGGCTTCGGCGGCGCACTCCGCCTTGAGGAGGGGGCCGAGGCGGGTGAGGAGATCACTCTGCGTCGTCACGCGGGCGGGGACGTGCGCTGCGGCTCCGCCGGTTTCCGGTGCCGCTTGGATTCACCCGTCCGGGCGGCACCGCCGGTCACCGTCAGCCCGTCCGGCGTTTGAGGACACC
>KL569508.1:20067-23060 GCA_000715685.1 Streptomyces lilacinus | reverse complement strand
CGGCGAGCGGCCACGACGGCGGCACCCGGCGGTGCCGAACCGAGCGCAGCCGCAACCCGCGCTATCCCTTCCGGTACGCGTCGCGCGCCAGCGCCGCCGTGTCGGGGTTGTCCGAGAAGATGCCGTCGATCCCCGTCGCGAAGTACGTGGCGAACGCCGCGAACGCGTCGCCGTACGCGTTCGGGTCGCTCCCCCGCCGGAAGTCCGCCGGCAGGAAGCTGTTCTCGTTGCGCATCGTGTACGGATGCAGGATCAGGCCCGCGGCGTGGGCGTCCCGCACCAGCGTCGTCGGCTTGGTGAGCTTGTCGTTCTTGTCCCGCGGGATGATCAGGTTGAGCCACGGGCCGATGCCCTGGGCGAAGCCGGAGACCCACTTCAGGCCCTTGGGCGTGACGAGGTCGGCCACGGTCCGCGGGTCCTTGGCCTCGACGAAGTCCCAGGGGCGCGTGGGCAGGTCGTCGAGCAGCAGGACCTTCGGGCAGTCGATGCCGAGCCGCCCCAGCCGCTGGAGGCTGCTGGGCTCGAAGGACTGCAGGAAGGTGTGTCCGTCCCGCCCGGCACGCCCGTAGCGGCGCAGCAGCTTGGCGAGGCGCTCCTCGAGGCCGAGGCCGGCCTTGCGGAAGTACGTGGGGTGCTTGGTCTCGACGTGCAGCCATATGCGGCGGCCGCGCTTGCGCCCCTGCTCCTCGGCCCACTTCAGGACCTCTTCGAACGTGGGCACCTGCCAGCGGCCGTCGTAGAGGGTGTTGTGCTGCCGGGTGGCGGGGATGCGCTCCTTGGCCCGGAGGGTCTTGAGCTCGGCGAGGGTGAAGTCCTCGGTGAACCAGCCGGTGTGGGACTCGCCGTCGACGACCTTGGTGGTCTTGCGGGAGGCGAACTCCGGGCGGGAGGCGACGTCGGTGGTACCGGTGATGTCGTTCTCGTGCCGGCAGACGAGGTGGCCGTCCTTGGTGGGGACGAGGTCCTGCTCGATGACGTCCGCGCCGTTGTCCAGGGCGAACTGGTAGGAGGCGAGGGTGTGCTCGGGCCGGGAACCGCTGCCGCCGCGGTGCCCGATGACGGTCGGGACCGGCAGGTCCTTGTACGAACCGCCGTGTCCCCGCGCCGCGGACGACGCCGTCGACGCCGGTGCCGCCATGGCCGGTGCCGCCCCGCCGCCGAGGGCGACCGCCCCCGCGCCGAGGGCCGCCGCGGCCCCCAGCACCGTGCGCCTGCCCGGCCGCTGCTCCTGCTGCATGTACGCTCCTCGCTCTGTTCCGTGCGTTCGCACGGCGATCGCCTGCGTTCGCCGGCCGATCGTATGCACGTACGACTTCTTCTCAGAAGAACGGAATCGGAACGGAGTGAAAAGTCACGTCAACACTCTGTTTCAACTCGGTCAACCGGGCGTGCACACGGGTCGTACCCGCGAGTATCGTCAGCGACCGCGCCCCGGCGCGCCAGACCGCACACCACGACCGGAGGGTCCGTTGTCCCGCATCTTGCTCAAGGCGTTCCTCGGATTGCTCATGCGCGTCCTCTACCGCCCGACGGTGGAGGGGGCCGAGCGGATTGCCGGAAGCGGGCCGGTGATCCTCGCGGGGAACCACACGACGTTCATCGACTCGCTGTTCCTGGCGCTGGTCGTCAAGCGGCAGGTGTTCTTCATCGGCAAGGACGAGTACGTCACGGGCAAGGGCGTCAAGGGCCGGCTGATGGCGTGGTTCTTCAGCTCCTCCGGCATGATCCCGGTAGATCGGGACGGCGGCAACGGCGGTGTGGCCGCGCTGATGACGGGCCGCCGGGTGCTGGAGGAGGGCAAGGTCTTCGGCATCTACCCCGAGGGCACCCGCTCCCCCGACGGCCGGCTCTACCGCGGCCGGACCGGCATCGCCCGCCTCGCGCTGATGACGGGCGCGCCGGTGGTGCCGTTCGCGATGATCGGCACCGAGAAGGTCCAGCCCAGCGGCAAGGGCCTGCCGCGCATCGCGCCGGTGACGGTGCGCTTCGGCGAGCCGCTGGACTTCTCCCGTTACGAGGGCATGGACCGCGACCGCTATGTGCTGCGCGCCGTCACCGACGAGGTGATGAGCGAGGTCATGCGCCTGTCGGGCCAGGAGTACGTCGACATGTACGCCACCAAGGCCAAGGCGGCCTGAGGCCGAGGCAGCCTCAGGCCGAGGCTGCCTGGCGGCCCGTGGGGCGTCTCAGCCCCAGCAGCGCGGCTGGAACTTGGGGTCGGCGGGACCCTTGCGGTCGAGCGCGTTGAGCACCCACTGCGCGACGACCGGGTCCTTGGTGGCCTGGTCGTGCATGAAGAGGTCGAGCGGACAGGCGTCCTGCAGCACCGTGTTGGTGAGGTGCTCGGCCGGGCCGGTCAGCAGGGCGCTGGTGTAGGGGACGACGACCTCGTCGTGCCGGGTGGTGATGACGGTGTAGTCCGGGCCGGCCGGGGTCTCGTCGCCCTCGTTGAGCTTCTTCAGCAGGTCGGAGCCGACCTGCTGGTCCACGCAGGACGGGCAGAAGGTCCAGCCCGCGGCGATGGCGAGCGGGTTCTTCGTGCCGTGGTTGGACGGGACGATGCCCACGAGGTCGTCGACCTTGTCGGCGCCGCCGAGGAACTTCACGTAGTAGCGCGGCATCATGCCGCCCTGGCTGTGGCCGACGATGTCGACCTTCGCCGCGCCCGTCGCGCCGCGCACGGCCTCGACGAAGTCCCGCAGCTCGGCCGCGGCCTGCGGTATGGGGTCGGTCTCCAGGTGCCCGTAGTTGAAGGCGAAGACGCAGTAGCCCGCCTCCTTGAGCTTCGGGGAGAGCTTCGCCCAGTTCTCGGCCATGAGCTTGAACGTCCCGTTGACCAGGACGACGGGCTCCGGGTGGGCCGAGTCCGGCTTGCAGGACCAGTCGTTGGCGCCCTTGGGCGGGACGTCGAGGACCGAGGCGGCGGCGGGGGACGCGGTGGGGCCGAGGAGGCTCAGGGCGGCGGCGGCCGCGGCGGCGACCGGAGCCGAGCT
>KL569508.1:13944-19816 GCA_000715685.1 Streptomyces lilacinus | reverse complement strand
CGAGGAGGCTCAGGGCGGCGGCGGCCGCGGCGGCGACCAGGAGCCGAGCTGTGGTGCGCAGACGCATGTGGGGGTTCCTTTGAGAACACGGGCGTCCCGATGCGGACGCCCTCGTCCGAACCGCGTTCGACAATGTCGACCGGTGGACGTGATGTTCTCCGCCGTGTCAGCGTCGCGTCAAGAGAGTTACCGACCGGTAAACGTCACACGGGCCGGGGGTTGCCACCCCCGGCCCGTGTGCGGTTTGCTCATCCGAGCTCTGTACGGCTCAGCCGCCGTAGCCCTCCGCCAGCCGCTGCCCGCGCAGCAGGAACCAGGCCGCGACGGCGGTCGTCAGCAGCACCGCCGCGCCCACGCCCGAGGCGATGCGCAGCCCCTCGACGAAGGCGTCCTGCGCCGAGCCGAGCAGCGCCGAGCCGGTGTCGGCCGGCAGGGTGGCCGCGGACTCGACCGCGCCGCCCAGCGACTCGTGGGCCTCGGTCGCCTGCGCGGTCGGGACCCCGGCGGGGACGGTGAAGTTCCGGTAGACGCCGGTGACGATCGAGCCGAGGAGCGCGATGCCGAGCGCGGCGCCGAGCTCGTACGCCGTCTCGGAGACGGCCGAGGCGGCGCCCGCCTGCTCCTTGGGCACGCTGGAGAGGATCACGTCGGCGGTGACCGTGAAGGACAGGCCCGCCCCGACGCCGACGACGAGCAGCGCCGCGCCGAGCGGAGGGTAGGCGGTGTCGGAGTCCAGCCACACGAGCAGCGCGAGCGCCACCCCGATCGCCCCGAGCCCGCAGGCCACCACCGACCGCACCGACCAGCGGCGGGCGGCGTGGCCGGCGAGCAGACCGGCCGTCACCGCGCCGATGGCCGCCGGCAGTTCGGCGAGCCCGGCCTCCAGCGGGCTGCGGTCCTGCACCAGCTGGAGGAACTGGGAGAGGAAGAAGACCATCCCGGACAGCCCGAGCACGGTCAGCAGGTCGGCCAGGACCGCGGCGGAGAAGCCCCGGTGGTGGAAGAGCCGCATGTTCAGCAGAGGTGCCGGCAGGTGCAGCTGACGCCGCACGAACCACACCAGGGCCAGCACGCCGACGACGGCCACGAGGGCGATCTGCCAGGTCAGGCCGTGGGTGGCGCCCTCCTTGACGGCGTAGACGACGGCCACGACGCCGATCATCGACAGCACCACGCTGAGCAGGTCCCACGGCCCGGGCGAGGGGTCCTTGGACTCCGGCAGCAGCTTGACGCCGACGAGGACGAGCACCGCCATGACCGGGAGGTTGATCAGGAAGACCGAGCCCCACCAGAAGTTCTCCAGCAGGAAGCCCCCCACGACCGGGCCGACGGCCGCGCCGGCGGAGGCCATGGCGCCCCAGACGCCGATGGCCAGGCTGCGCTCGCGGGGGTCGTGGAAGATGTTGCGGATCAGGGCGAGGGTCGACGGCATCAGCGTCGCGCCCGCGACGCCCAGCAGGGCGCGGGCCGCGATCATCATCTCGGGGCTGGTCGCGTAGGCGTTGAGCACGGACACCGCGCCGAACGCGACCGCGCCGCTGAGCAGCAGCAGCTTGCGGCCGACGCGGTCGCCCAGGCTGCCCATGGAGACCAGCAGGCCGGCGATGACGAAGGAGTAGATGTCGCCGATCCACAGCAGCTGGGTGCCCGACGGGCGCAGGTCCTCACTGAGGTACGGGGTGGCCAGGCCCAGGACGGTGGCGTCCACGGCGACGAGCAGCACGGCCAGGGCGAGCACCGCCAGGGCCAGCCAGCGCCCGGGGTTCGGTGCCTCCGCCGTCTCCCGTGTCTCCCGGGCGGTGGCGCCGGTCCCGCCGCTCACCGCTCGGCCCTCCGCCGGGCGCCGCCGAGCAGCAGCTCGGCGATCATGCGGGTGAGGTCCTTGGCGGCCACCCGCCCATCGTGCACGGCCCACGCGCCGGAGGCGATCAGGCCGTACAGCGCGTCGGTGAGCCAGGCGGGTGACAGATCGACGCGGAAGGCGCCCTCCTCCTGGCCGCGCAGGAAGAGCGCCTGGACGCGGGCGTCGAGGCGGTTCCAGCCCTCGTCCATCTCGTCCTCGAAGAGCTGGTTCTCGGTGTAGAGGAAGGACAGCAGCCCCGCGACCGGCTCGGCCCGGTCGATCAGCCGGCGCACGGCGTCGGCCGCGTCGCCCTCCTCGAGCCGGGCCTCGTCCAGGGCCCGCCCGAACCGCTCGATGCCGAGCTGTTCCAGGGCCCGTACGAGCGCGTCGCGCCCGGCGAAGTGGCGGTGGAGGGTGGCGCGGCTGATGCCGGCGGCCCGGGCGATCTCGTCCATGGAGGCGGTCGCCCTGCGGGTGAGCAGGGCGGCTGCCTCCTTCAGTACGCGTTCACGATCGAGGCTCATGAGACGACGATAACCCGCATGAGACATTGATGTCTCATGCGGGTCGTCGCCGTATCACCCTGGGGGTCAGCCGCGGCGGGCGTCCGCCCAGGCGCGCTGCACCGTCAGGTCGGCCTTGACCTCCCGCAGCTGGACCGCCACGGCGGACGGCGCCGTGCCGCCCCGGCCGCTGCGGGACGCGAGCGCGCCGGGCACGCTCAGCACCGTGCGGACCTCGGGGGTCAGGTGCGGCGAGATCTTCGCGAACTGCTCGTCCGTCAGCTCGTCGAGCTCGATGCCGCGCGCCTCGCACTCCTTGACGCACTCCCCCGCGACCTCGTGCGCCACCCGGAAGGGCACGCCCTGCTTGACCAGCCACTCGGCGATGTCGGTGGCCAGCGAGAAACCGGCGGGGGCCAGCTCCTCCATCCGGGCACGGTGGACGGTGAGGGTCGCCATCATCCCGGTGAAGGCCGGGAGCAGGACCTCCAGCTGGTCGCAGGAGTCGAAGACCGGCTCCTTGTCCTCCTGCAGGTCGCGGTTGTACGCGAGCGGCAGCGCCTTGAGGGTGGCCAGCAGCCCGGTGAGGTTGCCGATCAGCCGCCCGGACTTGCCGCGCGCCAGCTCGGCGATGTCCGGGTTCTTCTTCTGCGGCATGATCGAGGAGCCGGTGGAGAAGGCGTCGTGCAGGGTCACGAAGGAGAACTCCTTCGTGTTCCAGATGATGACCTCCTCCGCGATCCGCGACAGGTCGATGCCGATCATCGCCGTGATGAAGGCGAACTCGGCGACGAAGTCGCGCGAGGCCGTCCCGTCGATGGAGTTCCCGGCGGAACCCCGCTCGAAGCCGAGGTCGGCGGCGACCGCCTCCGGGTCCAGCCCGAGGGAGGACCCGGCGAGCGCGCCCGACCCGTACGGCGAGACCGCCGTGCGCTCGTCCCACTGCCGCAACCGCTCCGCGTCCCGGGACAGGGCCTGGACGTGCGCGAGCACGTGGTGGGCGAAGAGCACGGGCTGGGCGTGCTGGAGGTGCGTACGCCCCGGCATGGCGACGTCGGGGTGCGCCTCCGCCAGCCCGACCAGCGCCTCCTGGAGGTCGGTGATCAGGCCGCCGATGATCCGCGCGTGGTCGCGCAGGTACATACGGAAGAGCGTGGCGACCTGGTCGTTGCGCGACCGTCCCGCGCGCAGCTTCCCGCCGAGCTCCGGGCCAAGCCGCTCGAGCAGTCCGCGCTCGAGGGCGGTGTGCACGTCCTCGTCGGCGACGGTGCCGATGAAGGTGCCGGCGGCGACGTCGGCCTCGAGCAGCCCGAGGCCCTCGATCATCCGCTTGAGCTCGTCGTCCGTCAGCAGCCCCGCCTTGTGCAGGACGCGGGCGTGGGCGCGGGAGCCGGCGATGTCGTAGGGGGCCAGCCGCCAGTCGAAGTGGACGGAGGCGGAGAGGGCCGCGAGGGCCTCGGCCGGTCCGTCCGCGAACCGGCCGCCCCACAGGCGTACGTCCTGCTGCTCGGTCTGCTCGTCGGTCACGCCAGGTCCCGCTTGGCCGCGATCTTGGAGGAGAGGCCGAAGATCTCGATGAAGCCCTTCGACATGGACTGGTCGAACGTGTCGCCCGTGTCGTAGGTGGCGAGGTTGAAGTCGTACAGCGACTGCGCCGACTTCCGGCCCGTCACGACGGCCCGGCCGCCGTGCAGGGTCATCCGGATGTCGCCGGAGACGTGCTCGTTGGCCTCGGCGATGAAGCCGTCCAGGGCCCGCTTGAGCGGGGAGAACCACAGGCCGTCGTAGACCATCTCGCTCCACCGCTGCTCGACCTGCCGCTTGTAGCGGGCGAGCTCGCGCTCGACGGTGACGCTCTCGAGCTCCTGGTGGGCGGTGATCAGCGCGATCGCGCCGGGCGCCTCGTAGATCTCCCGGCTCTTGATGCCGACCAGCCGGTCCTCGACCATGTCGATCCGCCCGACACCCTGGGCACCGGCCCGCTCGTTGAGCTGCTGGATCGCCTGCAGCACGCTGACGGGCTTGCCGTCGAGGGCGACGGGGACACCCTTCTCGAAGGTGATGATCACCTCGTCGGCCTCGCGGGGGGTGGCCGGGTTGGCGGTGTAGTCGTAGACGTCCTCGATCGGGGCGTTCCAGATGTCCTCGAGGAAGCCGGTCTCGACGGCTCGCCCGAAGACGTTCTGGTCGATGGAGTACGGCGACTTCTTGGTCGTGGCGATCGGCAGGCCCTTGGCCTCGCAGAAGGCGATGGCCTTGTCCCGGGTCATGGCGTAGTCCCGGACGGGGGCGATGCACTTCAGCTCGGGCGCGAGCGAGGAGATGCCGGCCTCGAACCGCACCTGGTCGTTGCCCTTGCCGGTGCAGCCGTGGGCGACGGTGGTCGCGCCGTGCTTCTTCGCGGCGGCCACGAGGTGCTTGACGATCGTGGGCCGCGAGAGGGCGGAGACCAGGGGGTACCGGTCCATGTACAGGGCGTTGGCCTTGATCGCCGGGAGGCAGTACTCCTCGGCGAACTCGTCCTTGGCGTCGGCGACCTCCGCCTCCACCGCACCGCAGGCGAGCGCGCGCTTGCGGATGACGTCCAGGTCCTCGCCGCCCTGACCGACATCCACGGCGACGGCGATGACCTCGGCGCCCGTCTCCTCGGCGATCCAGCCGATGGCGACGGAGGTGTCAAGGCCGCCGGAGTAGGCGAGTACGACGCGCTCGGTCACGGGTTTCTCCTTACGGTGCAGTGCGCTGTTCCATGCGCTGTTAGGCATAACTATGCACTGCGCCGTATGTTTCGTCAATAGCGCGTGAGGGTGAATGTTCGGGCTTCGGCGCGTTCAGGCGGGGTCTACGATGCGACTATCGATCGGCCCAAGTAGGGGAGGCTGTTTTGACCATGACCGCGCAGAGCGATTCCCTGCAGGAAGCCATCGAGCGCATCGCGGCGGTGCTGGACGGCTTCAAGATCGAAGCAGTGGGGGACCGCATCATCATGACGCCGCAGAGCAGCGTCCAGAGTCTGACCATCTTTGATGTCCGCGACGCCGCCGTGACAGCCGGTATCCGCAAGGACCGCGTGTTCTCCGATGTCGAGTTCACGTTCCCCGGGGAGCCCAAGCGCTGCCCGGACCTGTCGATCGTCGAGGACGAGGCCACGGAGAAGTTCACGTACGAGGACCTCCTGGCCGCAATCGAGGTCGTCTCGTCGAAGTACGACAAGAACGACTACGCGATCAAGGTGCGGCAGTACGCCCGCTTCGGCGTCCCCGTCTACCTGATCATCGACCCGTTCCTCGGGGAGTGCACCCTGCTCACTCGCCCCAGGGACGACATCTACGCCCATCGCGCTCTGTTCAAATACGGCGACACCATCCCCCTCCACCTGCCGGACGGACGTCGGATCGACATCCCCACCGACACCTTCAAACGCCGCACTTGACCCCCATCGAACCCCCGGATTTGGATCACAGCGCGGAACAGGATATTTTCTTTCTGCACGCCCCACCGGGAACAAACCCCCGGAGGGACGAGT
>KL569508.1:8806-13597 GCA_000715685.1 Streptomyces lilacinus | reverse complement strand
CCCGACGGTAGACAAGGGCATCAGCCCGGGCCAGGGGCCCTGCTTCACTCAGGTGAGGCAGGGCCCCTGATCGTTTTGTCCGCGATCTCGGATTGCGGGGTTCCCCGACGCGACAGACGCTGGAGAGGCGACTGTCGCGGCTTCCGTGAGATTGGGGAGAGCAATGTCCGATGCGAATGGCTCCGTGTGCACGGCAGGACCTCGAGATTTCACCGCCACTGCGTACCAGAACGACGGTGAACGATGGGTCAGGGTGAAGGGCACCTGCTCCTGCCCGACCCCGGGATTCAAGCTCACGTTCGAGCTTGCCAGCCCGCCCATTGTTCCGACCCCTGACGAGCTGCCCGTCGATCTGCTGGAAAAAGAGCCCACGGGAACCGTGACGCAAGTCGTCACGCAGACCGAGGTCGAGGGCAAGTTCGCCATCGGGGACAAGGTCGAGCGCATCCTGATCCGCAACAGAGGGATCACCGTGACCATCACGGACGGCTACTAGGCCTGTCCTCCGGCAGTCCGAGGGTACGGGCGACGGCGAGGGTGTCCCAGTAAAAGGGCCGGATCTCCGAGATCCGGTTGCCGCGTACGGTGATCAGCTGCATGACCTGGGTCTCCAGCCGGCGCCCGCTGTCGCGCGCGGTCAGCGTGCCCCGGTTGAAGACCACCGCGCTGTCCCCCTCGACCACGAAGCGCTGTTCCAGGAACTCCAGGGAGCTCCAGCAGCGGCTCATCCCCGCCATGAACCGTTCGATTCCGGCGGGGCCTCGGTAGACACCTCCGTAGGGGAGGCTCTCCGCCTGGTGAAGGGTCACGTCGGCGGTGAGGCAGTTCGCGATGTCGTCGAACCGTGCGTGGCCCGGCCCGCCGGCCGTCAGGTATGCGGCCTCGGCCGCGAAGAGCCGCTCGAGAACGTTCAGTGTCTTCCGGCGCTCACTCGTCGTGGTCATACGGACATCGTGATGACTTCACCGCCGGACCACCGGCGGCTATCGGACGTCGTGCCCGTCCCCGGCGCCGAGTGAGCTCTCAGCAGTTCTCGGTGATCACGTCCTGCAGGTCCGAGAGGGATCTCTCGTCTTCCTCCACCTTCGCCTGGAGGTTCTCCACCGCCTGCCGAAGGGCCTGGATCTGCTGCTGATCCGGATGCGGCTGTGCCGAGAGACTCGCGATCTTGTCCTCGAGCTCGTCGATCCGCTTACGGGTGCGGCGAATGGCTTCTTCCTGCTCCTTCGCCACACGCTTCATCATCGCGCAGCCCGATTCGTGCTCTTGCGGCATCCCGATCACTCCCTGTCCGTGTCAGCGCTGCACTCATTCTTCGGCGCTCCCGTGCGCCCCGCACGCGGGGAGGCCCGGCCGTTCAGCCGGCCGTGGCGACCACCGCGCGTCCTCTCCCCGCGGTGCCCGAGCCCTCCAGCCGCAGCAGCGTCCGGGCGAGCGCGTCCGCGTCGGCCAGGGTCACCGAGTCGACGCCCGGGCGGATGCCCGCCGCCGTGACCCAGTGGGCCCCCTCCGTCGGGACGCCGAGGGCGAAGCGGCGGGGGTGGGGGCGGCCGGTGGCGGACAGGAGGTGGTACGGGCGGGCGGTGACGGCGAGGCCGCCCGTCGCGTAGGCGGTGCCGTCGGGGCAGGGGACGCGGTGGGCGCGGCACTGGCCGGTGGTGAGCAGGTGGCGCAGGAGGGGGTCGGCGGTGCGGGCGAGGTCCGGCTCCGGCAGGCGGGCCTCGATCAGGACGCGGCCGCGGGCGCCGGCACCCGGTACGTCCGACTCCAGGACGAAGGCCGCGGCCGCCGGGTCCGTACGGACCCGCGCACCCGGGCCGGCCACGTGCAGGATGCCGGCGCGCATCAGGGCGGCCATCTCCTCGATCCGGCCGGCGGGCGGGCCGATGGAGAGGAAGGCGTTGAGCGGGGTGTACCAGCCGTCGAGGTCGTCGCGGTGGGAGTCGCCGCGGAGTCCGGCGTGGTCGACGAGTTGCCGTATCTCGTTGCGCAGGTCGCGCAGGACGTCGAGGGCGGCCTTGAGGGGTCCGCTGACGTTGCCGGCGCGGGCCTGGGCCACGTCCCGGGCGAGGTGGGCCAGCAACCAGTCCCGTAACGCGTCCGGGTCGGGGAAGCGGCGGTCGCCGTACGGGCGGCAGAGCCGGTCCCAGTCCCAGCGTTCGCCCCGGCCGATCCCGTACCGGTCGAGCACGCCGTGCTCCGCCCGGCCGCGCGGGGCGGTGAGGAAGTGGTGGGCGAACTCCTTCGCCACCACCTCGTCCCGGCCCGCCGCCCGCAGCAGCGTCTCGTAGTAGACGCACTCCACCTCCTTGGCGATCAGCGGCCAGAGCTCGGTGCGGAAGTCGAGCCGGTCGCCGGCGTCGGCGCGGTCGCGCAGCCGGCGGAGCAGGCCGGGGGTGAGCAGGCGGGGCCGGTGCCGGCCGTGCGCGCCCTTCTCGTTCTCGCCGCGGGCGTGGTACGGGACGCCGCGCCGGGAGCCGGCGTAGAGCACGGGCTCCCGGCCGGAGGGGCGGTAGACGAGCGTGCCTCCGGTTCTGTCGTACGTGCCGCCGCGGCCTTCGGTGAGGAGGGCCATGTGGTCGAAGAAGTTGAGGCCGAGGCCCCTGAGCAGCACGGTCTCCCCCGGTGCGACGGCGTGGTGGTCGACGTCGGCGGCGTTGGCCGGTGGGTGGTAGGTCAGGCCGTGGGTCCGGGCGAACGCGGCGAGTTCCGCCTCGTCGTCCGTCGGGCGCGTCGGGAGGTGGCCCTGGCACAGAATCACGGCGTCCAGCGCGTTTAATCGAATGCCGTCGTCCAACAGGACGGTCTGTTGGGAGTCACCCGTGTCGTCCAGGGCGACCGCCCGCGCTCGGTGGACGCGGACGGTGACGTGCGCCGGTGCTCGACGCACCACGCGCCGGAAGGCCCACTCGAGGTAGTGGCCGTAAAAGGCGCGCGTCGGGTATGCGTTGGGACCAAGGGTCTCGTGGGGCAGCGTGCGCGCCCACTCGTACAGGCTGGGGCCGGGCTCGAGCGGTCCTGCCATCCGTACGCTCGCGTCCGTGAACACGGTGATCTGCGAGGCCACCGTGTTCATGAGCTGTCTCTGGCCGGTATAAGAGACAGCGCCGGAGCCGGGGCGTCCCGGGTCGACGACGTGCACGGTGACGGGGCGGGGCGACGGCGCGGAGCGGGCGTTGGCGCAGAGGCGCTCCAGCACCGACAGGCCGCGCGGGCCGGCACCGATGATGCAGACGTTCAGGGCGTTGCCGGTCACGCGGCGCTCCTTCGGGGGCGAGGGACGGCTGTTGCCTGCAGGGGGAAGGTTTCTTCAGCCTTCTTCCGTGCAGGATGCCGCCGACTCGCCCCCGTGGACCGACTTTCGCCTCAGGTGGGCCTCGGCTCTCGACACCGCCCCGGGGACGGTGGTAATACCGGCCGGGGTCAGCGCTCCCCGCTTCAGCGCTCCTTCTGCGCGAGCCGCAGCAGGTGGTCCGCCAGCGCCTGGCCGCCGTTCGGGTCACGGCTGATCAGCAGCAGCGTGTCGTCGCCCGCGATGGTGCCGATGATCTCGTGGACGCCGGCCTGGTCGATGGCCGAGGCGAAGAACTGCGCGGCGCCGGGCGGGGTGCGCAGGACGACGAGGTTGGCGGAGGCCTCCGCGGAGATCAGCAGCTCGCCGGCCAACCGGCCCATGCGGGCCTCGGAGGCGGACTCCCCGAGCGGTGCGCGGGGGGTGCGGTCGCCGCCCTCCGAGGGGACGGCGTAGATCAGCTCGCCGCCGGTGTTGCGGATCTTGACCGCGCCCAGCTCGTCGAGGTCCCGGGAGAGCGTGGCCTGGGTGACGGACAGTCCGTCGTCCGCGAGCAGCCTGGCGAGCTGGCTCTGGGACCTGACGGCCTGCCGGCCGAGGATGTCCACGATCCGGCGGTGGCGTGCGGTGCGGGTCTGCGGCACGGCCTGTCCGCCGTGGACCGGCTCGGTCTCCTGCGCCTCGGTCATCTTTTTCGTCAGTCTCCGGATCGTCGTTCCCCGTGGCCCCCGGCCGCGACGGCGTCCAGGACGCCGGGCAGCGCCCGGCAGAACGTCTCCACCTCGTCGTCGGTGACGATGAGCGGCGGGGCCAGTCGCACCACGTCGGGCGCGACCGCGTTCACCAGCAGGCCGGCTTCCTGGGCCGCCTGCTGCACCATCGGTGCGAGGGGCTCGCCAAGGACAATACCCAGCAGAAGGCCTGTACCACGGACATGGTCGACGAGCGGGTGGCCGAGCGCCGTGATCCCGTCACGCAGCTGGGCGCCCACGCGCTTGACGTGATCGAGCACGTCGCCGGCCTCGAGGGTGTCGAGGACGGCGAGCGCGGCGGCGCAGGCGACCGGGTTGCCGCCGAACGTCGACCCGTGCTGACCAGGTGTCAGCAGGTCGGCGGCGGGGCCGAAGGCGAGGGTCGCGCCGATGGGCAGCCCGCCGCCGAGGCCCTTGGCGAGGGTCACGACGTCCGGCTCGACCCCCTGGGCGAGGTGTTCGAACCAGTGCCCGGTGCGTCCGATACCTGTCTGGATCTCGTCCAGGACGAGCAGGGCCCCGGCGGCCCGGGTGATCTCGCGGGCGGCGGCCAGGTAACCCGCCGGCGGCACGACGACGCCGTTCTCGCCCTGCACGGGCTCGAGCACGACGAGCGCGGTGTCGTCCGTGACCGCCGCGCGCAGCGCGGCCGCGTCCCCGTACGGCACGTGGGTGACGTCGCCGGGCAGCGGCAGGAACGGCTCCTGCTTCGCGGGCTGGCCGGTGAGGGCGAGGGCGCCCATGGTG
>KL569508.1:4756-8509 GCA_000715685.1 Streptomyces lilacinus | reverse complement strand
GTGTATAAGAGACAGAGCTGGACGGTGGGCTCGGCGGTGAAGAGGTTGGAGACGTGGCCGAGGGTGGCGATCTGGTCGGAGACCGCGCGGACGACGGCGGGGTGGGCGTGGCCGAGGGCGTTGACGGCGATGCCGCCGACGAAGTCCAGGTAGCGCTTGCCGTCGGCGTCCCACACGGCGGTGCCTTCGCCGCGCACGAGCGGGATGCGGGGGGTGCCGTAGTTGTCCATCAGGGCACCCTGCCAGCGGCGGGTGAGGTCCTCGTTGGTCACGACTCCCCCTCGGGGTCCGGGACGACCATCGTGCCGATGCCCTCGTCCGTGAAGATCTCCAGCAGGATGGCGTGCTGGACCCGTCCGTCTATGACGCGGGCGGTGGTGACGCCGTTGCGCACGGCGTGCAGGCAGCCCTCCATCTTGGGGACCATGCCGCTGGCCAGCTCGGGCAGCAGCCGCTCCAGCTCGCTCGCGGTGAGCTGGCTGATGACGTCGTCGCTGTTGGGCCAGTCCGCGTAGAGGCCCTCGACGTCGGTGAGGACCATCAGGGTCTCGGCACCCAGCGCGGCGGCGAGCGCGGCTGCCGCGGTGTCGGCGTTGACGTTGTAGACGTGGCCGTCGTCGGCGCTGCGGGCGATGGAGGAGATGACCGGGATGCGGCCGTCGTCCAGCAGCGCGCGCACCGCGCTCGGGTCGATGTCGGTGATCTCGCCGACCCGGCCGATGTCCACCCGCTCGCCGTCGATCTCGGCGAAGTGCTGGGTGGCCGTCATCAGGTGGGCGTCCTCGCCGGTGAGGCCGACGGCGAGCGGGCCGTGCCGGTTGAGCAGGCCGACGAGCTCGCGCTGCACCTGCCCGGCGAGCACCATGCGGACGACGTCCATGGCCTCGGGCGTGGTCACCCGCAGCCCGGCCTTGAACTCCGACTCCAGGCCCAGCCGGTCGAGCTGCGCGCTGATCTGCGGGCCGCCGCCGTGGACGACGACGGGCCGCAGGCCGGCGTGGCGCAGGAAGACGACGTCCTGGGCGAAGGCGGCCTTGAGCTCCTCGTCGACCATGGCGTTGCCGCCGAACTTGATGACGACGGTCTTGCCGTGATGCCGCGTCAGCCAGGGCAGCGCCTCGACGAGGGTGCGGGCCTTGGGCAGGGCGGTGTGCTTGCGGGTGCTCATGAGCTGTACGCGCTGTTCTCGTGGACGTAGTCGGCGGTGAGGTCGTTGGCCCAGATGACCGCGGACTCGGTGCCCTCGGCGAGGTCGGCGGTGATGCGGACCTCCCGGTAGCGCATGTCGACCAGGTCGCGGTCCTCGCCGACGGAGCCGTTGCGGCACACCCAGACGTCGTTGATGGCGACGTTGAGCCTGTCGGGGTCGAAGGCGGCGGAGGTGGTGCCGATGGCGGAGAGCACCCGGCCCCAGTTGGGGTCCTCGCCGTGCAGGGCGCACTTGAGGAGGTTGTTGCGGGCGATGGACCGGCCGACCTCGACGGCGTCGTCCTCGGTGGCCGCGCCGATCACCTCGATGCGGATGTCCTTGCTGGCGCCCTCGGCGTCGCCGATGAGCTGACGGGCGAGGTCGTCGCACACGGTCCGTACGGCCTCGGCGAAGGCGTCCTGCTCCGGGGTGAGGCCGGAGGCGCCGGAGGCGAGCAGGAGCACGGTGTCGTTGGTGGACATGCAGCCGTCGGAGTCGACCCGGTCGAAGGTGGTGCGGGTGGCGGCGCGCAGGGCGGTGTCCAGACCGGCGGCGTCGACGTCGGCGTCGGTGGTGAGGACGACGAGCATGGTGGCGAGGCCGGGGGCGAGCATGCCCGCGCCCTTGGCCATGCCGCCGACCGTCCAGCCGTCGCCCTGGGCGACGGCGGTCTTGTGCACGGTGTCGGTGGTCTTGATGGCGATGGCGGCCTTCTCGCCGCCGTGGGCGGAGAGTTCGGCGGCGGCCTTCTCGATGCCGGGCAGCAGCTTGTCCATCGGCAGCCGGACGCCGATGAGGCCGGTGGAGGCGACGGCGATCTCGGCGGCGTTGCCGCCCAGCACCTCGGCGGCCTTCTCGGCGGTGGCGTGGGTGTCCTGGAAGCCCTCGGGGCCGGTGCAGGCGTTGGCGCCGCCGGAGTTGAGGACGACGGCGGAGACCTGACCGCCCTTGAGGACCTGCTGGGACCACAGGACCGGCGCGGCCTTGACACGGTTGGCGGTGAAGACGCCGGCGGCGGCCAGGCGGGGGCCCTGGTTGACCACGAGGGCCAGGTCGGCGCCGCCGTTCTCCTTGATCCCGGCGGCGATGCCGGCCGCCGTGAATCCCTTTGCTGCGGTGACGCTCACCGGATCTCCTTGTGCGTGTCGTGAGGGCTGTCGGGGCAGTCGGGGTTGTCGCACGGCAGCAGCCGTGCCAGTACGGTCGCGAGCACGCGGCGTACGCTCACGGCGCCACCCCCGTGGTGGGCAGCCCCAGCTCCTCCGGGAGGCCGAGGGCGATGTTCATGCTCTGCACCGCGCCGCCGGCGGTGCCCTTGGCGAGGTTGTCGATGGCGCTGACCACCACGACGCGGCCGGCCGCCTCGTCGAGGGCGACCTGCACCAGCGCGGTGTTGGAGCCGTAGACGGACGCGGTGGCCGGCCACTGCCCCTCGGGCAGCAACCGGACGAACGGCTCGTCCTGGAAGGCCTTCTCGTACGCGGCGCGTACGCCCTGCACCGTGACCCCCGGCCGCGCCTTGGCGCTGCACGTGGCGAGGATGCCGCGCGGCATGGGCGCCAGGGTGGGGGTGAAGGAGACGGTGACGGGCTCGCCGGCGACGGCGGAGAGGTTCTGGCTCATCTCCGGGGTGTGCCGGTGCGTGCCGCCCACGCCGTAGGGGCTCATCGACCCCATGACCTCGCTGCCCAGCAGGTGGGGCTTGGCGGCCTTGCCCGCGCCGGAGGTGCCGGACGCGGCGACGATCACCGCCTCGGGCTCGACGAGCCCGGCGGCGTACGCGGGGAAGAGCGCGAGCGAGACCGCGGTCGGGTAGCACCCGGGCACGGCGATCCGCCGCGCGCCGCGCAGCGCCTCCCGGCCGCCGGGCAGCTCGGGCAGCCCGTACGGCCAGGTACCGGCGTGCGGCGAGCCGTAGAACCGCTCCCACGCCGCCGCGTCCTTCAGCCGGAAGTCCGCGCCGCAGTCGACGACCAGCACGCCGTCGCCGAGCTCCGCGGCGACGGCCGCGGACTGCCCGTGCGGCAGGGCCAGGAAGACCACGTCGTGCCCGGCGAGCACGTCGGCCTCGGTCGGCTG
Organism: Streptomyces lilacinus; assembly: GCA_000715685.1. Classification (GTDB taxonomy): domain Bacteria; phylum Actinomycetota; class Actinomycetes; order Streptomycetales; family Streptomycetaceae; genus Streptomyces; species Streptomyces lilacinus. The sequence goes on along the minus strand of KL569508.1, from coordinate 5,241 downwards.
CAGCACGCGGTCGGCGAGCGCCGGGAGGTGGGGCTGCAGGGTGCCGAGGGGCTGGCCGGCGTTGGAGTTCCCCGTGAGGGCGCCGATACGGACCTGGGGGTGCCCCAGCAGCAGGCGCAGCACTTCCCCGCCCGCGTATCCGCTCGCCCCGGCCACTGCCGCTCGTACTGCCGCCATCGGTCCCTCCTTGGTGATGGCATGACTATACGGATAGTGGCAGTTTTATGCAATGGGGTCTCTCGGAAAGACCCCTTGATCAAGCTTTGTGACAATGGGTGTGTTCTGTGGCTTGTGGTGCCGCAGGGCTCGGCCCGGCCGCCGACGCGCGGCGGCCCTGAGAACCGGAATCACGGACTTGATCCCCATATCCCCTGCCTCGCGTTCCACGCGTTCCGCGCGTGCCTCGCGTGCCTCACACCGCACCGTGTCGCGGCTGGTCGCCCCCGTCCTCGCCGCCGCGCTGACGCTGTCTCTTATACACATCT
>KL569508.1:3016-4501 GCA_000715685.1 Streptomyces lilacinus | reverse complement strand
GCTCGCGGTGATGCCGCTCGGCGACTCGATCACCGACGGCGTGGGCAGCGGCTCCGGGTCGGGCTACCGCGCCCTGCTCGCCGAGCGGCTCGCCCCGCACGCCGGCCGGCTGGAGTTCGTGGGCACCGGGGAGGACGAGGCCCACGCGCGGCACGAGGGCCATCGGGGATGGCGCATCGACGAGCTCAGCGACGGCGTCGAGCGCGCACTCGCCCAGGCGAAGCCGAACGTGGTGCTCCTGCATGCCGGCACCAACGACATGGACCAGGACTACGACGCCGCCGGCGCGCCCGGCCGGCTCGGCGGCCTGATCGACCGGATCACCGCCGCCGCGCCGGACGTCACCGTGGTCGTCGCCTCCCTCGTCGCCTCCGGGGACGAGGCCGTCGACGCGCGGGTGCGGGCGTTCGACCAGGCGGTGCCGCTCCTGGTCGAGGAGCGGCGGCAGAAGGGCGCGCGCGTCGGCTACGTGGACATGGGCGCCCTCGACCCGAAGACCGACCTCGCCGACCGACTCCACCCCAACGACGCCGGGTACGCGAAGATGGCCGACGCGTTCTCCGTCGGTGTCGCCCGCGCCGCCGCCGACGGCCTGATCCGCGAGCACGTCGACGTCCGGCCCGCGCCGCCGCGCGTCACGCCCCTCGGGGACTCCCAGGTCGACTTCGACGGCGACGGCAAGGCCGATTACCTCGTCGTCGACAAGAAGGGCGCGGTCCGCGCCTGGCGCAACAACGGCGGCGACCGCGTCGGCTGGCCCGGCCTGGGCGTCGTCGCGGGCGGCACCGGGGCGCCGGGCGAGCGGGTGCGGCTGGCCGACGTCAACGGCGACCGCAGGGCCGACTACCTCGTCGTCGACGACGGCGGAGCCGTCCACGCCTGGCTCAACAAGGGCCTCGACCGCTGGTCCGACCAGGGCCTCATCGCCACCGGCACCGGTGCCGCCGCCCGGAACGTCCGCTTCGCGGACATCGACGGGGACGGGCGGGCCGACTACGTGGTCGTCGATGACACGGGCGCCGTGCGTGCCTGGCTCAACCGGGGGGAGGGGGTCGTCGACCGCTGGGAGGAGCGCGGGGTTGTCGCCGGCGGGACGGGGGCGCCGGGTGCCGCGGTGCGCCTCGCCGACATCAATCGTGACCGCAGGGCGGACTACCTCGTCGTCGCGGGCGACGGATCCGTGCGGGCCTGGATCAACGGGGGCGGCGACCGCTGGGCCGACCAGGGGGTCGTCGCCACGGGGCGGGGGGCCGCGGACACCCCCGGCGAGTGTGTCCGCTTCTCGGACGTCGACGGGGACGGGCGGGCCGACTATCTCGTCGTCAGGGACAGTGGGGTCGTCGATGCGTGGCTGAACGGGGGCGGGGACGGGCGCGGGGGCTGGACGGAGTACCGGCGCTTCGCGGGTGGGGCGGGGCCGGGCGGTCGGGTTCGGGTCTGATTCCGGGGGGTTCTTTCCCCAGTCCCGCCCTTTCGCCGTTTCTC
>KL569508.1:2198-2722 GCA_000715685.1 Streptomyces lilacinus | reverse complement strand
GCTGGATTTATCCAGCCCGTCCGGCGTTGGAGGACACCGCGCGGAGCGCGGTCCAGGGGTCTGGGGGCGAAGCCCCCGGTTCCACCGGCCGTCACTTCGCGGCACCCGCCGGCACCCGCTCCCCCGCCGGCCGGCGTACCGCGTTGCCCGCCGTCGGGTGCAGGCGCAGGGCGCCGGCGAGGGCGCCGAGGGAGACGAGGGCGAGGAGGCAGAAGGCGACGGCGTACGCGGTGGCGGGCGTTGCCCTGCCCGGCAGCAGGAAGTCGCCCGCGCGCAGCGCGACCGTGGCGGCGGCGACGCCGAGGCCCGCGGCGGCCTGCTGGGCGGTGGCCTGGAGGGTGTTGGCGTGGCGCATCCGCTCGCCGGGGATGTCGGCGAAGGCGATGACCTGGTAGCACGTCAGCCCGAGCGATCGGGCGGCGCCGCTGATCACGGCGAGGGCGGCGATCAGCGCGGGCGGCGTCGCGGCGGTGAGGAACGCGCAGGCGGCGGTCGTCGCCGCCACGCCGAGCCCGGCGGCGACG
>KL569508.1:0-1978 GCA_000715685.1 Streptomyces lilacinus | reverse complement strand
ATGTGTATAAGAGACAGGTTGGCGGCGGGCTTGATGGCGATGTTGCCCACGAAGACGCAGAGGACCAGGGCGCCGGACCGTACGGCGCTCCAGCCGAAGACCTCCTGGAACAGCAGCGGCAGCAGGAACGGCACCGCCGCCACGGTGATCCAGAACAGCGAGCCGCCGGACACCGAGGCCCGGAACGTCGGCACTCTCAGCGTGCGCAGGTCCATCAGCGGACGGTCCGTCCGCAGCAGGTGCCGTGCCGCCACCGCCAGGAGCACCGCGGCGAGGCCGCCGGCGAGGAGGGCGGGGGGCCAGGGCGCGCCCGGCTCGGACAGCAGGTGTGCCGTCCACGTCAGGGCGCCGAGCCCGGTGGAGGTGAGGACGACGCCCCACCCGTCCAGGCGCGGTACGTCGGTGCCGCCGGCGGAGGCGTCGACCAGGCGCCGGGCGACGGCGAAGGCCAGGGCGCCGAGGGGGAGGTTGACGAGGAACATCCAGCGCCAGTCGGCGTAGGTGGTGAGCAGTCCGCCGAGCAGCGGGGCGATCACGGGGGCGACGAGGGCGGGCCACACCATGAAGGAGACGAGCCGCGGGATGTCGGTCTTGTCGGCCTTGGCGACGACCATCAGCCGTCCCACGGGCACCATCATCGCCCCGCCCGCGCCCTGGACGACCCGCATCGCCACGAGCTCGCCGAGGCCGGAGGCGAGCGCGCAGCCCAGCGAGGACAGGGTGAACAGCGCGATGGCGCTCAGGAAGACGCGGCGCGCGCCGAAGCGGGCGACGAGCCAGCCGCTGAGGGGTATCAGGACGGCGAGGGTCACCAGGTAGGCGGTGACGACCAGTCCGATGGCGGTCGGGGCGACGCCCAGGGACTCGCCCATGCGCGGCGCGGCCGTCGTGACGATCGTGCCGTCGAGGTTTTCCATGAAGAAACAACCCGCCACGAGGAGCGCGGTGTTGCGGTGCTTGGTGTCGATCATCGATCCCATCGCTTTCTCGATTCGGCTCCATCGTCGGACCGGGCGATGATTGACCACAAGTTCCGATTGCTCAAGCCAGAATTGACTCCCATGCAACTACCGGACATGAACCTGCTGCCCGCGCTGGACGCCCTGCTGCGCGAGGGCAGCGTCACGGGGGCCGCGGCCCGCATGAACGTCTCGGCCTCCGCGATGAGCCGCACCCTGGGCCGGCTGCGCCGGGTGCTGGGCGACCCGCTGCTGGTCCCGGCGGGGCGGGGGCTGGTGCTCACGCCCCGCGCGCTGGAGCTGCGGCCGCGGGCGGAGGCGGCGCTGGTCGGCGCGCTGGCCGCGCTGCGGCCCGCCGATCCGCTCGACATCGCCGCCGTGGAACGGCGGTTCACGCTGCGGGCCAACGACTCGCTGGCGCTCGTCCTCGGCACCGCGCTGACCGAGCGCGTGGCCCGGGAGGCGCCCGGTGTCCAGCTGCGCTTCCTGCCCGAGGGGGACGAGGACCCCGCCGACCTGCGCGACAGCGTCGACCTGGACATCGGGCACCTGCCCGATCTGCCGCCCGACGTACGCAGTCGGCCGATCGGCGAGCACCGCTACGTCACCGTCGCCCGCCGCGACGCGCCGCACGCCGGCGAGCCGTTGACCCTCGAACTCTTCGCCGCCACACCGCAGATCACCGCCTCGCGCCGGGGGCGGTTCCACAGCGTCGTCGACGAGCGGCTCGCCGATCTCGGGCTCGCCCGCCGGGTGGTGGCGACCGTGGGGACGCACATCACGGCCTGCTTCCTGGCGCTGGGGTCCGACGCGCTGGCGCTGGTGCCCGGGTCCGTGGCGGTGCGGGCCGCGGCGGCGATGCCGCTGGTCGTACGGGACGTGCCGCTGTCGCTGCCGCCGGTGGCGACGGGCATGGCGTGGCACGTGCGGCTCGACGCGGACCCGGCGCACCGGTGGCTGCGGGACGCGGTGGCCCTGGCCGGCGGGGACGAGAGCCCCTGAGCCTGTCTCTTATACAC
>KL569507.1:22695-24893 GCA_000715685.1 Streptomyces lilacinus | reverse complement strand
GGCTCCGGCCCCCGCTCCGGTGGCCCCGGTCGCGCCGAAGGCGCCGGCCGCCGTCACCCCCGCGGCCGACGGTGCCTACGTCACCCCGCTGGTGCGCAAGCTCGCCGCCGAGTCCGGCGTCGACCTGAGCACGGTCGCGGGCACCGGCGTCGGTGGCCGCATCCGCAAGCAGGACGTCATCGCCGCGGCCGAGGCCGCCAAGGCCGCGCCGGCCCCGGCCGCCGCTGCCGCTCCGGCCGCCGCCGCGCCGAAGGCCCCGGCCCTCGAGGTCTCGCCGCTGCGCGGTCAGACGGTCAAGATGCCGCGCATGCGCAAGGTCATCGCCGACAACATGATGAAGGCGCTGCACGGCCAGGCGCAGCTGACCTCCGTGGTCGAGGTGGACATCACCAAGATCATGCGGATGCGCAACAAGGCCAAGGACGCCTTCGCCGCCCGTGAGGGCGTCAAGCTGTCCCCGATGCCGTTCTTCGTCAAGGCCGCCGTCCAGGCGCTGAAGGCCCACCCGGTCATCAACGCCCGGATCAACGAGGACGAGAACACCATCACCTACTTCGACTCCGAGAACGTCGGCATCGCCGTCGACTCGGAGAAGGGCCTGATGACCCCGGTCATCAAGGGTGCGGGTGACCTCAACATCGCGGGCATCGCGCGCAAGACCGCGGAGCTGGCCGGCAAGGTCCGCTCCAGCAAGATCAGCCCGGACGACCTGGCCGGCGCGACCTTCACGATCAGCAACACCGGCTCGCGCGGTGCGCTGTTCGACACGGTCATCGTGCCGCCGAACCAGGTCGGCATCCTGGGTATCGGTGCGACCGTCAAGCGCCCGGTGGTCATCGACCACCCGGAGCTGGGCGAGACCATCGCGATCCGCGACATGACGTACCTGGCGCTCTCCTACGACCACCGCCTGGTGGACGGTGCCGACGCGGCCCGCTACCTGACCACGGTCAAGCAGATCCTCGAGGCCGCCGAGTTCGAGACCGAGATCGGTCTCTGATCTCCGGCAGCCCCTGATCGGCAGGCGCGGCCCCGGTTCGTACTCCGGTACGAACCGGGGCCGCGCCCTTTCTGCCGCCTTTCCGTCACTTTCACCGCCGCCGCGATAATGCTGTACGTCACCGACGTGGCGAATCCCGCCCGCTGAGGAGCACCCATGGCCCCACCCGTCGTCCATTCGCTGCGCGACCAGATCCGCGAGCACATCCTCGAGGGGATCGTCAGCGGGCGCTGGCAGCCGGGCGAGCGGATCGTGGAGCGGCGGATCGCGGCCGAGCTGCTGGTCAGTCAGACCCCGGTGCGGGAGGCGCTGCGCGAGCTGGAGTCGCTGCGGCTGATCGAGTCGGCGCCGAACAAGGGCGTGCGCGTTCGCGACCTGACCGCGGCCGACCTCAAGGAGAGCTATCCGGTACGGGCCGGCCTGGAACAGGTGGCCGCCGAGCTGGCCGCGGAGGCGCTGGCCGAGGACGTATCGGCGCTGGAGCAGGAGGTCGCGGCCCTGCGCGAGGCCGACCGGGTGCTCGACGGGGAGGCCCAGGTCCGGCACACCGTCGCCTTCCACCGCGAGATCGTGCGGGCCGCCGGGAACGCCGTGCTGCTGCACACCTGGGAGTCGCTGGGCATCGAGGTGTGGACGACGCTGTCGATCCGCTGGCTCAGCCCGGCGCCGCGCGCCCACGCCGAGGACCACGCCGCGATCGTACGGGCCTTCCGCGAGCGGGACCCGGAGATCGGCAGCCTGCTGAAGAAGCACGTTCTGAGCTGCGCGCCCCAGGTCTGACCTGCACGTTCGCCCCTCGGGGCGGGGCGGGGCGGAAAATCCGGGGCGAAATCCGTGGCGGAGGCATTGATCGATCATCGATCAAAGGCGTATCGTCTCCGCCGGAGTCGCGCCGCGCGCCCTGTCCTGTGTCGCGGAGCGGCTCAGGGGTGACGACAGGACCCCGCGCGCACGTCCATGCCCTGGCTCGGGCACGCGGGCTCCTGTCGTCGCGCCCCACCACTCACTCGCTGTCAGTGGTCCCCGGCATCATGGGGGCATGCGTGCGGCCCGACTGATCCAGCTGGTGCTCCTGCTGCAGTCCCGGCCGACCATGACCGCCGCCGAGCTGGCGGACCGTCTCGAGGTCTCCGAGCGCACGATCGCCCGGGACGTCCTCGCCCTCTCCGAAGCCGGCGTGCCCGTCTACGCCTGTCTC
>KL569507.1:21037-22413 GCA_000715685.1 Streptomyces lilacinus | reverse complement strand
AGAGATGTGTATAAGAGACAGAGGCCCTCTTCCTCTCCGGAGTCCCCTCCGCCCTGCGCGACATGGGCCTGGCCGACGCCGCCTCCGCCGCCCGGCTGAAGGTCTCCGCCGCCCTGCTCCCCGAGCTCCGGGACGCCCCGGCCGGCGCCGCCCAGCGCTTCCACCTCGACGCGCCCGGCTGGTGGCGCCCCGACGACCCGCCGCCCCTGCTGCCCGCCGTCGCCGACGCCGTCTGGGACGACCGCCGGATCACGGCCCGCTACCGACGGCGCGACACCGAGGCCGAGCGGCACCTGGAGCCGTACGGCCTCGTCCTGAAGGCCGGCGTCTGGTACCTCGCGGCCCGCACCGGCGAGCGGTTCCGCGTCTACCGCGTGGACCGCTTCACGGCCGTGGCCGCCACGGCGGACCGCTTCGAGCGGGACGAGGCCTTCGACCTGCCGGCCTTCTGGGAGGAGCGGGCGGCGGAGTTCGCCCGCTCGATCCTCCGCGACCGGGTCGAGCTGCGCCTCACCCCGGAGGGCGTCCGGCAGCTGCCGCACGTGACGGACCACGCGGCCGCCGCCGAGGCCCTGGCCGCCGCCCCGGCCCCCGACGACCTCGGCCGCGTGACCGTCACCCTGGCCGTGGAGTCCCTCGAGGTGGCCTACGCCCAGCTGCTGGCGCTCGGCCCCGAGACCGAGGTGCTGGCACCGCCCGAACTGCGCGACCGCTTCGCCCGGGCAGCGGCGCGAACGGCGGCCTTGTACGGACCGCCGGCAGCTGAATCCAGCCCGTCTGCGTGAAACGGCGGGGTTGGGGCCAATCCCCCACGACCGACGGCGCGCCACCGACGCCCCACCCGGCCACGCCTCAGCGGTAGTCCCGCTCCCGCGGGTTCTTCCCCGCCTCCAGGGCACTGATGTAGCCCCAGGCGTCGGGCCGGGTGCCGTCGGTGTCGGTGAAGCCGTAGACGCGGGCCAGCTGTCCGCTGGACAGCGACTGCCCGTTCCAGCGCGCCACCTCGGGGTCGGCGGCGAGCGCGACCACGGCCCGCCCGACGTAGGCGGGGCTCTCCGAGATGCAGAAGTGCGGGTCGTCCCGCACGGCGTCGCGCCAGGTCTCCTCGGTCACCTTCTTGTACGTGTCCAGCATCGCCTCCGACCGCAGGTAGCCCGGCGTGAGGCAGACGGCCGTGCACCCGAGGTCCTCGAGCTCCTCGCCGAGGCCCCGGGCCATGCGGATCGGCGCGGACTTGGCGAGGTCGAAGGAGAAGTGGCCGCGGTACTTCGCGTTGTACTCGGCCGTCCCGTCGGTCACCTCGACGACCAGCCCGCCGGGCCGCCGGGTCAGCAGCGGCAGCGCGAAGTGGCTGGTGATCAGATGGGAGTCGATGC
>KL569507.1:19073-20790 GCA_000715685.1 Streptomyces lilacinus | reverse complement strand
TGTGTATAAGAGACAGGGGCGCGCAGGTCCGCGTCCAGGTCGTGCTCCCACATCTTCCTGGTGAAGCCGGCGGGGAAGTCGACCAGGTGGTCGCCGCCCCACAGACTGTTGACGAGCACGTCGAGCCGCCCCCGCTCCGCCTCGACGCGCCGGACCACCGCCTCGACCCGCTCCGGCTCCAGGTGGTCGGTGGGCACGGCGACACCGGTGCCGCCCGCCGCCTCCACCAGCTCCGCGGTCTCCTCGATCGTCTCGGACCGACCCACCTCGCTGCGCCCCTCGCGCGTGGTGCGCCCGGTGACGTAGACGACGGCGCCGGCGCGGCCCAGCTCCACGGCCATGGCCCGACCCGCTCCCCGGGTGGCGCCGGCGACCAGCGCGACCTTGCCCTCCAGGGGGCGGGAAACAGCGTCCGACACCGAAATGCCCGTTGCGGTCACGTTCGACATGTCCTCTCACTCGCTCGTACCGACGCACGCGCATCGGCAGGAAGGACACTCCCCGGAAATCCCGACACCTCCTGTCGGGTATTCGGAAGGTATGCGGAAGGTGTGCGGAAACCTCCTCGCGCCGCACCAGGCCGCTCACACTCCCCGGTAACAACACGGCCGCATCCGAGCCCCTCGGGGTGCGTGGCCCCCCGGCAGGACCGATGCTGGAGCCGTGATGGACGAGACGGAGTTCTGGGAGCTGATCGACAGCACGCGTGAAGCGGCCGAGGGCGACGCCGAGGACCAGGCCGACCTGCTCGTCGAGCGCCTGGTCCAGCTCGAGCCGGACGAGGTGGTGGACTTCGCCCGGCACTTCGAGTCGCGCTACAACCGCGCCTACCTCTGGGACCTGTGGGGCGCCGCCGCCATCCTGCTGGACGGCGCGAGCGACGACGCCTTCGACTTCTTCCGCTGCTGGCTGATCGGCCAGGGCCGGGAGGTCTTCGAGGGCGCCGTGCACGACCCCGACAACCTCGCCGACCTCCTGGACGACTTCGACGAGGAGGTGGACGGCGACGCCGAGGACCTCGGCTACGCGGCGGACGAGGCGTACGAGCAGATGACCGGCACCGAGACGCCGGACCTGGGACTGGCGCCCGCCCCCGCCGAGCCCCTGGGCACGGTGATCGACCTCGAGGACGACAGCGCGCTGGCGGAGCGCCTCCCCCGGCTGTGGGACCGGTTCCGGGAATGACCCGCGTCGCCGTCACCGGCTCGAGCGGCCTCATCGGCGGCGCCCTCGTCCGTTCCCTGACCGCCGACGGCCACGAGGTGGTCCGCCTGGTCCGCCGCGCCCCGCGCGGCCCCGGGGAGGTGGCGTGGGACCCGGGCCGCCAGTGGGTCGACGCGGCCGGCCTCGTGGGCTGCGACGCCGTCGTCCACCTCGCCGGCGCCGGCGTGGGCGACCACCGCTGGACGGCGGCGTACAAGAAGGAGATCCGCGACAGCAGGGTGCACGGCACCGGCGCGATCGCCGAGGCCCTGGCCTCCCTCGACACCCCGCCCCGCGTCCTGCTCAGCGGCAGCGCGATCGGCATCTACGGCGACACCGGCGACCGCGTCGTCGACGAGGCGACCCCGCCCGGCCGCGGCTTCCTCGCCGAGGTCTGCCGGGACTGGGAGGAGGCCGCGGGCGCCGCGACGGAGGCGGGCGTACGGACGGTGCTGCTGCGCACCGGCCTGGTGCTCTCCCGCCACGGCGGCCTGGGGCTGTCTCTTATACACAT
>KL569507.1:17700-18891 GCA_000715685.1 Streptomyces lilacinus | reverse complement strand
CAGAGATGTGTATAAGAGACAGGTACTGGAGCTTCATCGCCCTGCGGGACCACGTCGCGGCCCTGCGCCACCTCCTGGACTCCCCCGACGTCGCCGGGCCCGTCAACCTCACCGCCCCGCACCCCGTCACCAACCGCGAGGCGACGGAGGTGCTGGGGCGCGTGCTGCGGCGCCCGACGCCGTTCCCGGCGCCCGCTCCGGCGCTCCGGCTCGCGCTGGGCGAGATGGCCACGGACGTCCTGGCCGGTCAGCGCGTCGTGCCCCGCCGGCTGACGGAGTCCGGCTTCGTCTTCGCCTGCCCGGACGTCGAGAGCGCCGTCCGCGCGGCGCTGACCGACAGCTGACGACCACCGCCCGAGCTTCGACATCCCCCGTCGTGCGACCGCTGTGCGACCGTGCTCGGCCCGTGCGCGACTGTTATTGACCGGATTTCTCTCTACGGTCGAGGCGAACTCGCGCATTGGCACCGCCCGTTGAGGGCATCAGGCCCCCGAGCGAGCGGACCGACCCCGGGAGGGCACGTGCTCAGCAGCGCACGCGACACCGCACACCACGCTGACGTCGTCATCGTGGGGGCCGGCCTCGCCGGCCTCTCGGCGGCTCACCACCTCATCGACGCCGGGGTGACCGTCACGATCCTGGAGGCCGGCCCGCGGCCCGGCGGCCGCATGGCGACCGACGCGCTGGACGGCTTCCTCCTGGACCGCACCGGCCAGTTGCTCAACACCTCCTTCCCGGAGCTGCTCCGCACCCCGGGGCTCGAGGCGCTCAAGCTGCGCCCCTTCACCCCCGGCGTGCTGATCCACGCCGACGGCCGCAACCACCGCACCGGCGAACTCCGGGGCGCCAAGCGCGCCTTCACCACCGCCCGGGCCTTCGCGGCGGCCCGCGCGTCGCGGAGCGCCGGTCTCGACCAGGCGCGGCTCGGCGCGGCACTGGCCCGCCTCGCCGCGCTGCCCATCGACCGGATGCTGGCCCGCCCCGACCGCCCGACGTCGGCGACGCTCACCACCCGCGGCCTCCCGGTCCGCACCGTGGAGGGCTTCCTGCGCCCGCTCCTGGCCTCCCTGCTCTCCGACCCGGACCTCACCACGTCCAGCCGCTGCGCCGACCTCGTCCTGCGCGGCTACGCCCGCGGCCGGCTGTGCCTGCCGGCCGGCGGCGCCGGCGTCCTGCCCGAGCTCCTGGTCG
>KL569507.1:16793-17456 GCA_000715685.1 Streptomyces lilacinus | reverse complement strand
CCCGCCGGTACGGTCCGCACGGGCGTGGAGGCGACGTCCGTCGGCACGACGTCCGTCAGCACGACCGCCCACGGCGACTTCACCTGCCGTTCGGTCGTCGTGGCGACCGGCGCCCGCACCGCCGCCGACCTGATCCCCGGCCTCCGCCTGCCCGGCTTCCACCCGGTGACGATCCTTCACCACGCCGCCGACGAGTCGCCCCTGCGCGACGCCTCGCTGATCCTCACCGGCACCCGCCGGGGCCCGGTGGCCCACACCACGGTCGCCAGCGAGGTCGACCCCGACCGCGCGCCCCTGGACCGGGCCCTGATCACCTCCACGGTGCTGGGCGCCGCGGCCGCGCTTCCCGTCCGGGAGCTGGACCGCATGGCCAGGGCCCAACTGGCCCGCGTCTACGACACGTCGACCACCGCGTGGCGGCTGCTGGCGGCCCATCACGACGCGGACGCCGTCCCCGCCATGCCGGCCCCCCACGACGTGCGCCGGCCCGTGCGCCTCCTGTCCGGCCTCTACGTCTGCGGCGACCACCGCGACACCAGCACGGTCCAGGGCGCCCTCTTCTCGGGCCGCCGCGCCGCCCAGGCCCTCCTGCGCGACCTGGGCATCCGCCCGGGCCAGGGCAGCCAGGCGCTGCGCGCGGCGTAGCCGCTGTCTCTTATACAC
>KL569507.1:15505-16540 GCA_000715685.1 Streptomyces lilacinus | reverse complement strand
GCCCCCGCCCGCGCCTGCGGCCGGGCCTGGAGGACCAGGGGCCGCCCGTCAGCACCCCGGCCTGGGGGCCGACGGGCCCCGCCCGGCCTCGAGGGCGGGGCTACAGCCCCGCCACCTTCTCGCGGTAGGCCCGCACCGCCGCCGCGTCGCGGTAGGGCTCCAGCCGCCGCTCGAAGTCGCGTACGTACTCCAGCGCCCGCACCGACCGCATCTCCGCCGCCTGCCCGGCCGTCTCCACGCCCAGCTGGCACGCCTGCTCCAGCTCGCCCAGCCCCAGCCGCGCCGACGCCAGCACCGACCGGCAGAACAGCCGGCTCCGCGCGTACGCCGGGGCGCGCAGCTGCAGCGACCGCTCGGCGTGCTGCGCGGCGGCCCGGTACTGCTGCAGGTCCCGGTGGCAGTGGGCGAAGTCGTCGGCGAGCTCGGCCTCGTCGAAGAAGCGCGCCCAGTACGGCACGTCGTCCCCCGTGCGCGAGGTCTCCAGCACCCGCTCCGCGCGCGCCATGGACGCCGAGCAGGCCCGCACCTCGCCCAGCACCGCGTGGCCGCGCGCCTCGACCGCGTGCAGCAGCGCCTGGACGACGGGCGGGGCGCTCGAACCCACGCCCTGCTGGGCCACCCGCGCCAGCTGCACGGCCTCGCGCCCGTGCCCCAGGTAGACCGCCTGCCGGCTCATGGTCACGAGCACGTAGCTGCCGTAGGCCCGGTCCCCGGCGGCCTGCGCGAGCCGCAGGGCCTGGACGTAGTACCGCTGAGCCAGCCCGTGCGCGGCGATGTCGTACGAGGTCCACCCCGCGAGCCGGGTGAGGTCGGCCGCGGCGGCGAACAGCCGCCGGCCCGTCGTCTCCCCGTAGGTCCCGCGGAGCATGGGCTCGGTCTCGTGCTCGAGGTAGCGCACCAGCGCCTGGCGGGCGTGGCCGCCGCCGTAGGCGTGGTCGATGGTGCGGAAGAGCTCGCCCACCGACCGCAGGGCCGCGATGTCGCCCATGGACACCCGGGCGCCGGGGGCCCGCTCGGCCGCCGCCGTGGCGGCGC
>KL569507.1:14010-15232 GCA_000715685.1 Streptomyces lilacinus | reverse complement strand
CCCGCCGCGCGCCTGCAGCGGCAGGCGCGCACCCTCGCCGGAGGGCGCGGGGGCGGCCCCGCGCGCCACCCGCTCGTCGGCGCGCCCGATGAGCCAGTCGCGGCTGGGCACCACGAGCCCGGCCGGGGTGAAGGCGATCTTCCGCAGCTCGGTGTGGCTGCCGGAGTCCTTGCGCCAGAGCCCGCTGACGATGTCAATGGCCTCCTCCGGGGACGCGGCGAATTCGAGCCCGGCGTACACGGGGGCGCACGCGTCCAGCCCGAGGTCCTGCGCCGACAGCCGTCGCCCGAGCCGCCGGGTGAAGACCTCGGCGATCAGGGCGGGGGTGGTGCCGCGTGGCTGCTGCCCGCGCAGCCATCGGGTGACGGACGTTTTGTCGTACCGCAGGTCGAGGCCGTGTTCGAGACCCAATTGATCGACGCGGCGGGCGAGGCCGGCGTTGGAAAAGCCGGCCTCCGCGATCAGCGCGGCGAGCTGACGGTTGGGAATGCGCTGTGGGGGTCGTTCCGTCATCAGCCTGCCGGTCTCCCTGATCTTCGCTCCTGGAACGGCGTGAACTTAGCGGTCTCCATCGCCCCGATCGCCACCTTCGCCCCGCATTCATCCGATCGTGTGAGGACAGACCAAATGGCGAGAGAAGATCATCGGGGGCCGGCGGCCGCCTGCGGGGTTGTCGGAGCGTCGCCGTACAGTGGGCAAGGGCGTGCGATCGCGCGGGGCCCCCGGGACGTCCGGGACCCCCGGGACACGCCCGTGGAACACCGAACGGTTCGAAGAGGAGCTGCCGTGAGTGAGCTGCGCTTTGTCCACCTGGGCTTCGGGGCGGACGCCGTCGAGTACCAGGAGGCGTGGCAGGAGCAGCGCAGGGTCCACTCGGCCCGGTTCGCGGACGAGATCCCGGACACCTGTCTGCTGCTGGAGCACCCGGCGGTCTACACGGCCGGGCGGCGCACGGAGGACAGCGAGCGCCCCCTGGACGGCACCCCGGTCATCGACGTCGACCGCGGCGGCAAGATCACCTGGCACGGCCCCGGCCAGCTCGTCGGCTACCCCATCCTGAAGCTCCCCCGTCCGGTGGACGTCATCGCGCACGTCCGCCGCCTCGAGGAGGCCCTGATCCGCGTCTGCGCCGAGCTCGGCCTGGAGACGACGCGGGTGGAGGGGCGCAGCGGGGTGTGGGTGCTGGGCGACCCGGTGAAGCGGCGCAGCCGAGATGCAGCGC
>KL569507.1:10997-13676 GCA_000715685.1 Streptomyces lilacinus | reverse complement strand
CGCGACCGACGAAGGGGCGCAGCGCCCGGCGCTCGGCGGGCTGAGCCTGGACTTCGACCCGCGCCTGACGGACGAGGAGTTCGACCCCCGGCTGAACGGCCCGGAGTACGCCCCGTCCAACGCCGGCCAGCGCCGCGAGGACCGCAAGCTGGCGGCGATCGGCATCCGCATCGCCAAGGGCGTCACGATGCACGGCTTCTCGTTCAACTGTGATCCCGACAACACCTGGTTCGACCGGATCGTGCCCTGCGGCATCCGCGACGCGGGCGTGACCTCGCTCTCGAACGAGCTGGGTCGCCGGGTGACGGTCGCCGAGGTGGTGCCGCTGGTGGAGAAGCACCTGCGGGAGGTCCTGGAGTCGGAGAGCCCGCGGCCCCGCGAGGTGGAGCCGGCGGCTGTCCCGTAGGAGCGGCCTGGGGGAATGCGCCCCGGCTCCCACTGGTTGCCCAGGGCGTACGAGTAAGAACGTAGGAAATAACGGGCGTACCCTGGTGTCCGCCGAGGAATCGAAGTCATAGGGAGCCGGACGTGTCCGCTGTCGCACCCGACGGACGCAAGATGCTGCGCTTGGAGGTCCGGAACGCCCAGACCCCCATCGAGCGGAAGCCCGAGTGGATCAAGACCCGCGCGAAGATGGGCCCCGAGTACACCGAGCTGCAGGGCCTGGTGAAGCGCGAGGGCCTGCACACGGTGTGCCAGGAGGCGGGCTGTCCCAACATCTACGAGTGCTGGGAGGACCGCGAGGCCACGTTCCTCATCGGCGGCGACCAGTGCACCCGGCGCTGTGACTTCTGCCAGATCGACACCGGCAAGCCCCAGGCCGTGGACCGCGACGAGCCGCGCCGCGTGGGCGAGTCCGTCGTCGCGATGGACCTGAACTACGCCACGATCACCGGCGTCGCCCGCGACGACCTCGAGGACGGCGGCGCCTGGCTGTACGCCGAGACCGTGCGCCAGATCCACCAGCAGACCGCCGGTCGCGAGGGCGGCCACACCAAGGTCGAGCTGCTGGCCCCCGACTTCAACGCGGTGCCCGAGCTGCTCGAGGAGGTCTTCGCCTCCCGCCCCGAGGTCTTCGCCCACAACGTCGAGACCGTCCCGCGGATCTTCAAGCGCATCCGCCCCGGCTTCCGCTACGAGCGCTCGCTCGAGGTCATCACGCGCGCCCGCGAGTTCGGCCTGGTCACCAAGTCGAACCTGATCCTCGGCATGGGCGAGACCCGCGAGGAGATCAGCGAGGCGCTGCAGGACCTGCACGAGGCGGGCTGCGAGCTCATCACCATCACCCAGTACCTGCGCCCGAGCCTGCGCCACCACCCGGTGGAGCGCTGGGTGAAGCCGCAGGAGTTCGTGGAGCTGAAGGAGGAGGCGGAGGAGATCGG
Organism: Streptomyces lilacinus; assembly: GCA_000715685.1. Taxonomy (GTDB): domain Bacteria; phylum Actinomycetota; class Actinomycetes; order Streptomycetales; family Streptomycetaceae; genus Streptomyces; species Streptomyces lilacinus. Next base: position 12,294 of record KL569507.1, on the reverse strand, counting down.
CTACGCCGGTGTCATGTCCGGCCCCCTGGTCCGCTCGTCGTACCGCGCCGGCCGCCTCTTCCAGCAGGCGATGGACCGCCGCTCGATGGCCGAGGCCTGAGCCCCGCGCACCGCGTTGACGCGGCCCGTACCCCCCGCCGACGGCGGAGAGGGTACGGGCCGCGTCAACGTTTCATAGGTGTTTGACCAACTGGTCATGCGTTGGTAACACCGTTCAGTAACGATAGGACCACGCACAGCAGTACGACCGCCGCACGACCACACCCTCCACGCCTTTCGAACTCGAATCTTCCGCTTCCGAGGGGACACCACATGCAGGCCGCGCCCGGTAACGCAGTCCTGTCGACCGCCACCCGCGCCTCATCCGCACTGCCGTCCACGCTCGCCGTACGACCCCCGTCCGTCACCGGGGCCCTGCGCGCGCTCGAGGGTCTGCTGATGCGCGGCGGTCAGCGCACCGCCCGTCGCAACGCCTGGACGGCGGTGCTGGAGGACCGCCGCCGGGCCAAGGACCGGCGCGAGGCGCAACACCTGCTGGAGGCCGCGGCGGCCCCGGGTCCGCAGGCCACGTAAACTTCGCCGTATGGCGAGGAAGGAAACATCCGAGAACCCCGGGCGACTGCAGCAGATCGCCCTGACCTACAAGATGACCAAGAAGGTCGACTCGAAGGTCGGTCTTGTCGTCGCGGCTGTGGGCATTGTCACCTTCGGTGTACTCCTTGCCATCGGCTTCTGGCTCGATCACCCGGTCTACCTGGGCATCCTGGGCTTCCTGCTGGCGTTCCTGGCGATGGCGATCGTCTTCGGCCGACGTGCCGAGAAGGCGGCCTTCGGCCAGATGGAGGGCCAGCCCGGAGCGGCCGCCGCGGTCCTGGAGAACATCCGGCGCGGTGGCTGGACGACGACGCCCGCGGTGGCGATGAACCGCAACCAGGACGTCGTCCACCGGGCCGTGGGCAAGGCGGGCATCGTGCTGGTCGGCGAGGGCAACCCCAACCGGGTGAAGGCCCTGCTGGCCGCCGAGAAGAAGCGCATGGCGCGCATCGTGGCGGACGTGCCGGTGCACGACATCGTCGTGGGTGAGGCCGAGGGCCAGGTGCCGTTGAAGAAGCTGCACACGACCCTGCTGAAGCTGCCGCGGGTGCTGCCGGGCGCGCAGGTGACGGCCGTGAACGACCGCCTCCGGGCGCTGGGCGACCTGATGAGCAACATGCCGATCCCGAAGGGGCCGATGCCCAAGGGCATGCGCATGCCGAAGGGTCGCTGACCACACACATATCCGTACACACAGGGGCGG
>KL569507.1:7949-10734 GCA_000715685.1 Streptomyces lilacinus | reverse complement strand
AGATGTGTATAAGAGACAGCTGTAGTCGTATGACAATTCGGCATCGAATACGGCGGGCATTCGAGGCCGACGGGCTTGCTGAATTGATCAGATACGAACCTGAACGGCCCGAGCGAATCGATCGTGCAGTCCGCGGGTGTCGCGGTCCCAGACGACGGCGGGAATGACGACGAGGAGCAGCGCGCTGCGCAGGACGACGCGCGGGAGCGTGAGCCGCCCGCCGCCCTCGCCGACGACGCGCAGCCCGAGCAGTCGCTTGCCGGGCGTGCAGCCGACCGTACCGACGGTGAGCACGCTGAGTACGAAGAAGATCAGCAGCGCCCAGTTGCCGGCCCGCTGGGGGTCGCCGTCGGCGAGGAATCCGTATGCGATGAGCAGGGAGAGCGCCCAGTCGATGGCGAGGGCCCCGAAGCGCCGCCCGAGCGGGGCGACGGATCCCGGCCCGCTCTCCGGCAGACCGAGGCGTTCACCCCGGTGGCCGAATTCGATGCCCATGTCCTCCGCGGCCGCGCGGGGCCCGGAGAGCCATGATCCGATTGCTTGCCTATTGTCCACCCGTCCACGGTACTGGTCCGCCCGTCGATTCCCGGGCGCAGGGGCACGCCGGCCCGGCGCGGTGGTTAACCTCGGCGAAACAAATGGGTCATGCTTGGGAAATCCCATCTCTCTAGGGTCGGCCCCAGCGCGCCATTGCGATACGGACCGCGCCACCGAAGCAATCCCCGACCGCGTACGGCCGGGCTAGGAGGAGTTGGATGTTCCAGAACGCCGACGAGGCCAAGAAGTTCATCTCGGACGAGGACGTCAAGTTCGTCGACGTCCGGTTCTGCGATCTGCCTGGCGTGATGCAGCACTTCACGATCCCGGCCGCGGCCTTCGACCCGGACGAGGAGCTGGCGTTCGACGGCTCGTCGATCCGTGGCTTCCAGGCCATCCACGAGTCGGACATGGCGCTGCGCGCCGACCTCTCCACGGCTCGTATGGACCCGTTCCGTCGGGACAAGACGCTCAACATCAACTTCTTCATCCACGACCCGATCACGGGCGAGCAGTACAGCCGCGACCCGCGCAACATCGCCAAGAAGGCCGAGGCCTACCTCGCCTCCACCGGCATCGCGGACACCGCGTTCTTCGGCCCCGAGGCCGAGTTCTACGTCTTCGACAGCGTCCGCTTCGAGACCAGCGCGAACCAGTCCTTCTACCACATCGACTCCGAGGCGGGCGCCTGGAACACCGGTGCGCTGGAGGACAACCGCGGCTACAAGGTCCGCTACAAGGGCGGCTACTTCCCGGCCCCGCCGGTCGACCACTTCGCCGACCTGCGCGCCGAGATCTCCCTGGAGCTGGACAAGGCCGGCCTGCAGGTCGAGCGCCAGCACCACGAGGTCGGCACCGCCGGCCAGGCGGAGATCAACTACAAGTTCAACACGCTGCTGGCCGCGGCCGACGACCTGATGCTCTTCAAGTACATCGTGAAGAACGTCGCCTGGCGCAACGGCAAGACCGCGACCTTCATGCCGAAGCCGATCTTCGGTGACAACGGCTCGGGCATGCACGTCCACCAGTCGCTGTGGAGCAACGGCGAGCCCCTCTTCTACGACGAGCAGGGCTACGCGGGCCTCTCCGACACCGCCCGCTACTACATCTGTCTCTTATACACAGAGACAGCTACTACATCGGCGGCATCCTCAAGCACGCCCCGTCGCTGCTGGCCTTCACCAACCCCACGGTGAACTCCTACCACCGCCTGGTCCCCGGCTTCGAGGCCCCGGTCAACCTGGTCTACTCGCAGCGCAACCGCTCCGCCGCCATGCGCATCCCGATCACGGGCTCCAACCCCAAGGCCAAGCGCGTCGAGTTCCGCGCCCCGGACCCGTCCTCGAACCCCTACCTCGCCTTCTCGGCCCTCCTCCTGGCCGGCCTCGACGGCGTCAAGAACAAGATCGAGCCCGCCGAGCCGATCGACAAGGACCTCTACGAGCTCGCCCCCGACGAGCACGCCAACGTCCCCCAGGTCCCCACCTCCCTCCCGGCCGTCCTCGAGGCCCTCGAGGCCGACAACGAGTACCTCCAGGCCGGCGGCGTCTTCACGTCCGACCTGATCGAGACCTGGATCGACTACAAGCGCACCAACGAGATCGCCCCGATCCAGCTGCGCCCGCACCCGCACGAGTTCGAGATGTACTTCGACATCTAAGTCGACACCGCATCACGCGACCGAGCCCCGTCTCCGCCTTCGGGCGGCGGCGGGGCTCGGCTGTGTCTTGGGGACGGGGACGGGGCCGGGGCCTCAGACCTCGTCCGTGTGCGGGTGGTCGTTGTCCGGCGGGCGGCTGGCCTCCAGCCAGGAGCGGGCGGGTTCTGCGGGGCGGGTGGTGTCGACGGTGAGGTGGAGGCGGGTGCCGCCCTCGATGCCGGCGGGGTAGCTGCGCTGTTCGTCCGCGGCGAAGCAGCGGCGGAGGACCTCCGCGATCCGCCGGGCGGCCTCGGGGGACGCGGCGACGACACGGACCTCCGCGTGTCCGGCCGACGGCAGTGGTTTCGCGGATTCCATGGCGACCTCGTGGTGCCGAGCCTGCGCCGAAGCGACAGGCGGGGGCTGACGTGCGGCGTCCTGTCGGCACGACAGTACTCCGGTCCGTGGCCGCCGACACGTCGCGGCACCGTGCGGAGGTACGGTTGAGGGGACAGGCTCACCCTTCCCCCCTCGCGTCGTTCAGATGGCGGACGGGAGATCGTCGAGCGCCGTAGATCCCGCAGACAGGCGCCCCTCATGACCCGCTCC